>DXLY01000019.1 GCA_019414465.1 Collinsella sp. | reverse complement strand
ATCTCGGTTGGGGGGGGATTAAGCCTGAGCCTGAGTCTTAGCCCATTCCTTGGCCTGCTTAAGGGCGTTAGCGGCAGCGTCGGTCTCGTTACCCTTCTGGTCAGCGCCGAAAATGTAGGCGGAAACGACAATCTTAGGCTCAATCTTCTTGCCCGCACCGTCCTGGCCCGAGACAACATCCTCGCTCGTCATTGCGCCGGGAATCATCACCTGGCTAAAGAGCTCGCCGGTGTAGACGTCCTCGATGGCGGCCTTGGCACCCAGAACCGCGGGGCCACTCGTAGCACTCTTGGCATACATGAACAGACCGCTCACATACTGGCCTTCGTTACCGTTGGTCTTAGCACCCACGGCGGCATCCTCAACCGGCTTCCAGTTAGTAGTGTTAAGCGTGAAGTACGGGGTCTTGTTAAGGGCGTTTTCGGCGCCTGTCTTCACAATTGCGTTCTTTACATAGATGAACACAAAGGCGTCGTCGGAACCCTTCTTGATGCCAACGTTGGGGTTCTTGTCGGTGGTGGCGCCAGGAACGATCTTGGAGTTTTTAACCCACTTGGTCTCGAACAGGTAGGCTTTGCCGTCATTCACTTCGGTGCCGGGCTTCTCGGGATCGGTCGGATCGGGTTTTTTGTCCGTAGGGCCAAAGCTGCCCACCGTAAACACGTTCTCCAGGCTTTGCGTAGCCGTCAGCCATGCATAGGTACCCACGCCGGCAGCCAGCACCAACAGCAGCAGGGCGGCAATGATGCCGTAGCGCTTTTTCTTCTTGTTTTCCATCGTTCTCTTCCTTTCGAGAATCGTCTTCCCCGGCAACGGCCCCTACCGCCGCCGACGTTTTTCCCTGCCGCTATGAACGCCGCTCCCTCGCATGCACGCGGGCATGCTTGCCCGCAGGCTCGTCGGGAACCATCCGATCGAGCACTATCGACGCCGCGACTAGCAGCGCCAGAACGGCCACCACAACAAGCAAACCAGGCATCGTCGTGCAATAAACGTTGACGAAGCCCAGGTAAGGGACATAAAAAGAAACAGTGCCGATCACGCGCGAAAATGGCGTCTGCTCGGCATCGTGCATGATGCTTCCGTCTGCATTTTTGTTTGCAATGCCCTGCGTGCCGATCATCTGCGCGGCAGGGTCGATCTCGTACACCTGGTGCGTCACCACGGCGCCATCCGATCGGTAAAAGGTTGCATTGTCACCCACGGCAATATCCACTGGCTCAACCTGGCGAACAAACACCATGGAGCCAACGGGAAGCTCGGGTTCCATAGAGCCCGAGAGCACAGCAAAGGGCATGTATCCAAATGCACGAGGAACAAAAGAAACAACGGCAAGGGCTATGACAAGCGCGAACGCCAAGCTACTCAAAAGTGCAATAAATCGTTTGAGTCTACGCGCCGTCAAAGTGATAATTCATCCCCCTTGAGGACCTATTCGACCCATCCAAAGGTCAGCAAGTTTCAACAGGAACCGCAAGGCGCTTGAAAAGTGAGTCCGAAATAAGCCAATTTGGAATCTTTTCGTAATAAAAACATAGCGATGTGCTACACATTTTTCAATGTTTTGTCGCTAAATGCTACTATTTTTGGCGTAAGTGGTCATTTATCCCCAAATTAGTCTGTTTTATCCAATATCTGTGACTGACCCCCTACGCAACTTCCCCATAGAGGGATTAATTTTTTGCGAAACTAAAATAATGGTACCCCCCCCCCACATTAAAAGAAACTACTGGAAGTGCCATTTATTTCCGACCCCCTTTTACCGGAGTTTTATGACGGCCCCATGTAGTTCGCAGCCCATAATCCTCTGAGAACTGTGTCCCAGAATTCCCGTCCGGAGTGGGATGCGGCTTCCGCTTGTGGCCCCGTTGGGAAACCACATCCCACTCCGATCACAAATTCCGGGTCGCACTTTCCGCCAAGACCCTCAACGGGAAACCGCATCCCATTCCAAAGGCAAATTCCGGGACGCATTTTCCGCAACCCCACCCATCCGGAAATCCCATCCCACTCCGCACACATCCGGGCATAGAACAATCAGCTTACTAGGCCTTCCATCAATAAAGGGGCGCCCTCGTGTCATGAAAAAAGCCTCGAGAACTTCGAGGCTTTCACATTTGTATTGTTTTGCACGAAGGACCGCGAACGGCGAAGCTACTCTCCCAGCACGGCCTTCTTGGCGGCTGTAGCCATGTTATCCAGATCTTCCTTGGTGGGGTGATCCTTTGCGGCAACCCAGTTGTCGAGAAGCATCTTAGCGCGGGCGTTGTCGGGATCTTGCTCGAGCATGGCCTCGTAGCGCTGCTTGACCGCAGGGCCCATCTTGCCCTGGCACATCGCCCAGCCCGCAAGCTCGGCATCATTGGCCAAATTGGAGGTCACGCGATCGATAATCTGCTGGTAATAGCTCTGATCGGCGCCAAAGCCGCAGGTGCCAAACAGGAACACGCGCTTACCGTGCAAGGCGGAGAGCAACGCCGCGACCGAAGGCGTGCACGCGCCCTTGTCGCACCAAAAACCGACGAGCACCATGTCGGCCGCGCAGGCGCCCTGCGCCTCGAGCGCAACCTGATCTGCATCCGCATCGTCGCTCAACGCCGCGGCATGGACAAACTCAACGCCCGCAGCCTGCAGAGCGCGCTTAATCGCGCCCGAAACCATCCTGGTATTACCGCTCTTGCTGTTAACCACCAAAGAGCACGTCATAGTCACGTTGCCTCGTTTCCCCCAAAACTAAAGCCACTAATGCAATTTATTAGATGAATATCTTAGTACTAACGACGCAGATGTAAACCATCTGCCGCCAATCGGTGGCCCCTACTGGGCAAACTGGCTGCGGTAGAGTTCGGCGTAGAAGCCGCCTGCCGCTAGCAGCTTGTCGTGTGTACCGCGCTCGATAATCTGGCCGTCGCGCATCACCAGGATGCAGTCGGCGTTGCGAATCGTGCTCAGGCGATGCGCCACCACAAAGCTCGTACGGCCGGCCATGAGCTCGTCGAATGCCGCCTGCACCTGCAGCTCGGTACGCGTATCGATGCTCGACGTTGCCTCGTCCAGCAGCAGAATCGCCGGATCGGTGAGCATAACGCGCGCAATGCACAGCAGCTGTTTTTGACCCTGGCTAAACGTGCCGCCGTCCTCGCCGATGACCGTATCGTAGCCGCCTGGCAGCTGCACGATAAACTTGTGCGCATGCGCGCGCTTGGCAGCTTCGATAACCTGCTCGCGCGTGGCGTCGGGACAGCCGTAGGCGATGTTTTCCGCCACCGTGCCCTCGAACAGCCACGTATCCTGCAACACCATGCCAAAGGCATGGCGCAGGCTTGCGCGCGTGTAGTCACGCGAAGACCTGCCATCAACCGTGATGTGGCCGGCATCGATATCGTAAAAGCGCAGCAGCAGGTTGATGAGCGTCGTCTTTCCGCAGCCCGTGGGGCCAACAAGGGCAAAGCGCATGCCGGGCTTGGCCTCGATGCAGATGTCCTGCAGCAGCTTGCGGTCGGACACGTAGCTAAAGTCCACATGCTCAAAGGCGACCTCGCCCTGCGGGGCAGCAAGTTCCACGGCATCCGCCGCATCGGGCTCCTGCTCGCGGGCATCGAGCAGCGCAAACATGCGGCGCGCCGAGGCATACGCCGTCTGGATCTGCGTAATGACGTTGGTGACCTCGTTGAACGGCTTGGTGTACTGGTTGGCATAGGACAGGAAGATCTGCACGCCGCCCACCGTAAGCGCCGCGGGCACGCCCGTGATCACGCCCACGCAGCCGATCACAGCGACCACGGCATAGATGATGTTATTGATAAAGCGCGTGCCGGGGTTGGAGAGCGAACCCATAAACTGTGCGCGCTCGCCCGCGGTGTAAAGCTCGGCATTGAGGGCATCGAAGCGCTGCTGGGCGTTGGGACCGTAGGCAAAGGCGTCGACAAGCTTTTGCTCGCCTACGTACTCCTCGATATGACCACCGAGCTGCCCTTGAATACGCTGCTGTGCCGTAAAGCTTTTGTTGGAGAGCTTGGCAATAGCACCGGCTGCAAAAATGGAAAGCGGCGTGACGAGCACCACCACGAGCGTCATGGTCAGGTTGATGGAAAGCATAAACGCGAGCGTGCCCACGATGGTAATAACACCGGTAAAGAGTTGCGTGAAGCCCTGCAGCAGGCCGTCACCCACCTGGTCGACATCGTTGACCACGCGGCTCATGAGGTCGCCGTGAGCATGGCTGTCGATAAAGCTGAGCGGCATGCGGCTGAGCTTGTCGCTCGCCTCCACGCGCATGTCGCGCACCGTTTCGTAGGACAGGCGGTTGACGCAGTAGCCCTGCAGCCACTGGAAGGCCGCGGCTCCCACCACGACGAGCGCGAGTTTGGTGACAAGCGGCAGCAGCGCGTCGAAGTCCACCTGCCCGACGGCAACGATCAGGTCGATGCCCTCGCCGATGAGAATGGGCGTGTAGAGCTGCAGAATCACGGAGATGGCGGCACTCACAAACGACGCAACAAACGAAATGCGATGCGGACGAACGTAGCCCATCAGACGGCGAGTCACCGCACCCACGGGATAGCGCTCGGGGTCGCCGGGCTGGCGCGGACCGTCGCCCAGGTCGTTGAGGTTATCGTTACCGGACACGTTGGCCGTCATCGTGGCGACCGAACCGGAGGAAGTGTACGGATTCATTTAGCAGCCCTCCTTTGCGCAAATGGATGCCGGGGCAGTCGGGGCGGACGCGGGGCTTAGGGTGGACGCGGGCGCCGGAGTGGGCGCGGGCGCTGTGCTCCCCCGCTGGCCCTCAAGCTCCTCGCGGCGCAGCTGCGACTGGCAAATCTCGCGATAGAGCCGACAGGTCGCATAGAGCTCGTCATGTGTGCCCAGGCCGGCAACCGAGCCGTGGTCGAGCACGCAGATCACGTCGGCATCGCGCACGGTCGAGACGCGCTGGCTCACAATCACCGTGGTCAGCGGCAGCCCGCCCTTGGCGGCACCGCGCATGCTGCGCTCGCGAATGGCATGGCGAAGCGCCGCGTCGGTCTTAAAGTCGAGCGCCGACGCGGAGTCATCCATGATCAATATCTGAGGCGAACCAACCAAGGCACGCGCGATAGTCAGGCGCTGACGCTGGCCACCGCTAAAGTTCTTGCCGCCCGCCTCGACCGGGGCGTCTAAGCCCTGCGGCTTGTTGCGCACGAACTCGCTGGCCTGCGCCATGTCGAGTGCCACCCAGAGCTCCTCGTCGGTCGCAGCTTCATCGCGCCAGGTCAGGTTGCTGCGGATGGAGCCGCTCACCAGCGATGCGCGCTGCGGAACGGTCGCGACCACACGGCGCAGCTGGTCGAGCGGCCAGGTGCGCACGTCGACGCCCATCACGCTCACGCTGCCGGTGCTCGCATCGTACAGGCGCGGGATGAGCGAGACGAGCGTGGACTTGCCGCTACCCGTACCGCCGATAATGCCGAGCGTCTTGCCCAGCGGGAGTTCCAGCGTCACATCGTTGACAGCATTGGCCGCGCCAGCGCCAAACGAGAAGCTCGCATGGCTCAAGCTCAGCGCGGGAACTGAAGCGACATTGCCCGGCTTGGGCAGCGCGACCGGCTGGTTGCCCTCGTCAGCGATGCCCGGCACGCAATTGAGCACCTCGTTGATACGCGACGCGCTGGCGCTCGCCTTGGTAAAGACCACGACCAGGTTGGCGACGTACACGATGGAGGTCAGGGTCTGCGTCATGTAGTTCACAAACGCCATGACCTGGCCCTGCGTAAGCTCGCCCACGCTGACCTGGATGCCGCCCACCCACAGGATGGCGCACACGCCCAGGTTCATCACCAAAAACGTGACGGGGTTGAGAATCGACGAGAGCTTGCCCACCGCGATGGCAGTATTGGCCTGGTCGTCGGCGGCCTGCGCAAAGCGCTCGCGCTCGTGATCTTCGCGCACGAAGGCGCGAACCACGCGGGCGCCCGAAAGGCCCTCGCGGCAGATAAGCGCGATGCGGTCGAGCTTTGCCTGCAGCTGCTTGTAGTACGGAATGCAGCGCGCCATGACAACCCAGAACACCAGGCCAATGGCGGGCGTGCAGATCAAAAAGATGATGCCGAGCTTAAGGTCGATGGCAAGGGCCGCGCACATGGAGCCCACCGCTAGAAAGGGCCAGCGGATGAGCATGCGCACGCCCAGCGCCACAGCGAGCTGGACCTGGTTAACGTCGTTGGTAATGCGCGTGATGAGCGACGGCGTGCCAAAGCGGTCGAGCTCGGCATAGCTCAGCTTGTTGATGTGCTTGTAGAGCGCGCCGCGAATGTCGGTGCCCATGCCCTGCGATGTCAGCGCCGCCATCTTTTGGCAGACAAGCGTAAACGAGATGCCAATCACAGCCATGGCGCCAAGTACCATGCCGTAGTGGATAACGGCGCTGACATCGTGTGCGCCAATACCCTTATCGATCATCTGGGCAATCACGAGCGGTGTAAGCAGGTCAAAGATCACTTCGATCAGCTTGCACGCAGGGCCAATCACCATATAGCGGCGAAACTTGCCACCAAAACGCCTGAGCAGCTCAATCATGTATAGGCGCTCCCTATCATCATTCACACTCAATTCGAATCATGATAGTACGGTGAGCCCAAAAGAAGCGTAAACAACTCGTCATTTCTAATGGGATTCGGTTTCCAAAGAAGCGGAAAGGCACGCGCACACCCAGCCAGTGTCGGGTCGACCGCCTGATATACTTACATTAGTGCTACCAAGTTAGTCGCCGACCCTTGAAATGAGGTGCCGAGATGAACGACATTCTCGCAAGAAGAGCAAGACGAGCAACTGTGGGCATCGCCCTTTCCGCGGCACTTGTCGCGGGAATCGCCCCCGTAACGGCGATCGCGGCAGAAACCAGCGCCCCCACCGGTGCAGTCGCCTTGCAAACGGAAGATGCGGCCGCCGCAAAAGAAAAAGCGTATGCAGCCATGCAGGAAGCGCTCAAAACCCTCGAGGCCGCAAAAGACGCCGCAGGTCCTGAGATATTAGAGACTATCGAGCATGTGATTACCGATTTGCAATCGCTCCGCGACAGGATGCTGAAGGAAGCCGACGACTCAAGGGGACCTCTTCTTTACCTACAAGCGCAGGTCAATGAAGCCCAAGCCAGATACGACGCGGCCCACAACCAGGTAAGTAACCTTCAGACAGAATTAGACAAGGCGTGCAACGACGGGGCGCCTGCAGAAACTATTAATCAGTTGCGCTACGAAATAGCAACAGCGGAACGTCAAGAATATTCTTGCCAAGCGGTACTTAACACATACCGAACCAAACTCGAGAGCCAGGAAAGTGTCGTCGCGAAGTTCGAAGCCAACGCGGAAAAATGTCAAACCGATATCGACGAAGAAACAGCCAAGCGAGATGCGCTCCTCGACGATTTGGAAAAGGCGCAAGCGGCCTATGACGACGCCTGCAAAGCATACGAAGAGGCAAAGGCCGCGGCAGACAAGGCCACCTCGCCCGAGATAACGAAACCGACCGAGACAGTGCCTCCCTCCGGCTCAACGCAACCCGCCGAGGCGACACCGCCCGCCAGCTCGCCCGCGACCGGCAAAGACGCTCCATCGAGCTCCACCAAGCAAGCAAATACGACCACCGGCAAGCTCGCAAACACAGGCGACACAGCGCCGAGCGCAATCACACTCGCAGCAGTCGCCGCCGCAGGCCTCGGAATAACCGCCACAGCCACACGCCGCATCAAGAACTCAAAATAGCTGCCAGAGCATATCGCCTTCGCCAATCTACAAACCCAGAGACAAAAAGAGGCCCGTTTTCCCAACCCAGGAAAACGGGCCTCTTTAACTGCAAAATCCAAGCAACAGCACCGCCGCCTCCTGAACCACGTAGCCACCAATGCCCAGACAACGCCAGCAAGCCGCATTCCGCAAGGGATAGATTTAATTAGGCTAACGCGCCTTTACGGGTGATTTTTGGACGACGGGGGCCGGCCGGCGGCGAGGTGTTTAGTAGTCGAGCGATCCCGCAGGCGAAGCCGAGGACCAGCGAGACACCAAATACCTCGCCGCCGGCCGGGCCGTGTCGCGGCACCAAAAAGCGCCCGTGCGCTCGATGGATTCGGATGCCCGACAGAGGCTCCTTATGGCTGCTTCCTTCCGGACCTGACCAGATTCGGAACATGTCGTCATCCGAACCCATCGAACGCGCTAGGCGCTCGGTATATCTTACCTGCTCCCGCCCGCCAGAGCAAGGTAGCTAATTTGGGACGGAGCTTTTTTGACTACTTTTGCAGCCCGATTGCCAGAGCAGCCAATGAGTAGTCAAAATAGTCCCATCCCAAAATGACCGGCTTGGTGCCGCACCACAGAAAGGACCTATCTACTACGTTTAGGCCGCAAGGGTCAACCATAGCCGGCTTTTTCGAAAATCGGCAAGCTTTCTACCTGCGGTTTTGTTTTTGCAAATTCCGGGATGGTCGAGGGTGGCCGGTTTAACGTAGTAGATGGCCGCATTTCGTGGCAAACGGTCCGACCAAAGACCCAAGGCAGCCAACCTCGAATGGCCATTCTCGAAGTTGCGGTGGAATACGGACTGAATTGGCCCCTTAAAGGCAAAAACGCTCCGTATTTCACCGCGACTTATCGAGGGGATGGGTTTTAGATACGGCCAAGGTCGTAGGATCGAGCGGCCGCTTCGCCGGCGCAGATGAGGTTGGTTGTGGCTTCTTGCGGATCGAGTGCCTGTTCCAGGCCCATGGGTTTGCGGCAAATCGGCAGTACAAGGTCGATGCCTTGCCCATACACCGCATCCAGGTTATCAGCGCGACCGCCCACGACAGCAATCACCGGCTTGCCATATCGCTTCGCACGACGGGCCACACCCACCGGCGCCTTACCGGCGGCGGACTGCTCATCCATATTGCCCTCGCCCGTTATGACCAGGTCGACATCGCGCACGCGCTCGTCAAACCCCACGAGATCGAGCACCGTCTCCACGCCCGAACGCAGCTCCGCCCCGAGCGCCAGCAGCGCGGCACCCAGGCCGCCAGCAGCACCGGCACCGGGCACGCCGAGCACCGAGCCAAATGTCCGTGCACCCTCGGGCACGCGCAACAACCCCTGAGCCCGCGCCCCGGTAATCGCTGCATCGAGCAGGCGGCCGTAGCCGACCATCCAGCTGTCGTACCTGCTCAGCACCTCGGCATCACCCGTCGGCAGACCCTTCTGCCCGCCAAACACCGCCAGTGCGCCTCGACGCCCCACGAGCGGATTCTCGACATCGGAAAGCACAACGATACGAGCATCATCCAAAGCCTGCAGCGCGGGCGCCAGATCAACGCTCGCCACCTGCTCAAGGCCGGCAAGACCGGTGGCGACATCGCATCCCTGATCATCGACCACACGCGCGCCCAGCGCCTGCAGCATGCCGGCGCCACCATCGTTGGTGGCACTGCCGCCCAAACCAATATAGATAGTCTTTGCGCCCGTGCGAACCGCGCGAAGCATGAGCTCGCCCACGCCATAGGTCGAAGCCGCAAGCGCCGCCAATTCTGTACAGGGCGAGTACCCAATACCCGCCGCCTCGGCCATCTCGATGACCGCGGACTCGCGCTCGCCGTCCACCAGCATCCGGGCAGACGCGCGGTCGCCCAAGGGGCCTGCGACATCGCAGGTCACAAGCTCGCCACCACGCGCGGCGATGGCGTCGAGCGTCCCCTCGCCGCCATCCGCCAGCGGCAACGCGGCCACCTGAGCATCGGGCCAAACGCGGCGCACGCCTTCGGCAACCGCCGCCTCCGCCTGCGCGCTCGAAACGCTGCCCTTAAAGGAATCAATCGCCAACAGCACACGGCGGGGCCGGCGGCACGCAGGACCAAAGTCAACCGCCGTGCCAGCATCTTCACCGGCACCTGCAAGCGCTGCGGCGTGAGCAGTGTGCGCTTCAAGATCAGCCCCACAACCGCAATCAGCGTCGCCCGCTCCGCGCAGACCGCCAAAATAGTTACTCAGCAGCTCGCGGCATTCATCCGCCAGGACCCCGGCCGTCACGTTAAACCGATGATTCAGGCGCGAATCGGCATTCAAATCGTATAGGGATCCCAGCGCGCCCGCCTTGGCATCGGCCGCGCCATACACACAGCGTCCAACGCGCGCGTTGACCATAAGCCCCGCACACATGCAGCAAGGCTCGAGCGTTACATAGACCGTGCAATCGGAAAGGCGCCAGCGGCCAAGCGCCTGGGCGGCAGCGCACAGGGCCGCGAACTCTGCATGAGCCGAAGGATCCTGATCGAGCTCGCGACGATTATGCGCCCGCGCGACAACCTCGCCGTCGCGCACCACTACGGCTCCGATGGGCACCTCGCCCACCGCCGCGGCGGCTCGCGCCTCGGCCAGCGCCTCGCGCATGAACTTCTCGTCGATTTCGGTGATCGTCATCGTTCGCCTTCCCTGTTGCAAATTCAAAACGATGCTATCATTACGACTCACGGAGAGATGGCAGAGCGGTTGAATGCGGCGGTCTTGAAAACCGTTGAGCGCGAGAGCGTTCCGGGGGTTCGAATCCCCCTCTCTCCGCCACTCCTAGTGATGCACCGGTGTCATGGTCCGCTCAAACAGTGCATCGACCACGTCGGCTATCTCAGGTCGACGCTCAAGATCGTGGCCCGATTCCCACCATATCGTGAAAAGTCGAATAATACCGCCGGCGACAAACTCAGACGTCGTCTCGAGTGACACGGGGGCCAGGGCATCCTCGGCAAGCACGTTCATCACACGCTCGCGGATGGAGCGGGCAATGCGGTCGCAAATAACGTTGGTCAACATGCCCGACATGCTGCTTGCCAAAATGTTATCCATGAGCCGCTCGTGCGCCAGAATCAAATCCATGGCATCGTCCAAAATCGCGTGCCGAAGCGCGCGCACGTCCTCGGCAGATACCGCGCCGGCCTCATCGGGCTGTTTTTGCGGCAAGCCCGACATGAGCTCATCGATATAAAAGGCAAAGTAATCGTTCTTGTCGCGAAAGTGCTTGTAGAACGTCGTGCGGCGAATCATGGCGCGGTCGCACAGCATGGCAACCGTCAGATCCTCAAAACGATGCTCCTCGAGAAGCTCGGTAAAGGCATCGAACAGGGCGCGGTAGGTTTTCTTGATGCGAAGGTCCACTGGTATCGCCATCCTCAGGGCAAAGACAACACTCGTCAATCTGTCGCATATCTTACACCTGTACCTCGCGCGCTTTGCCCCGGTGCCAACCCCGCCGAAAACACAACGCTTACCGGAAAGTTCGGCACGACAAAACGTTGCGGGTATACTAGTAGCGTTATACCAACGGCAGCTGGCGCATGCCGCCGCGGCCATTCGAAACGGAGACATCATGCTTCCCGTCATCATCGGCATCGTTGTTGTCATTGTGATTGCCTGCGCCATCGCCGGCATCTACAACAACATGGTCACCAAGCGTAACCGCATCGATAACGCCTGGCAGAACATCGATACGCAGCTGCAGCGTCGCAACGACCTGATCCCCAATCTGGTCGAGACCGTCAAGGGCTACGCCAAGCACGAGCAGGAGACGCTCTCCGCCGTGATCAGCGCGCGTAACACCGCCGTCAAGGCCACCACGCCCGAAGCCAAGATGGAAGCCGACAACGTGCTGACCGGTGCGCTGCGTCAGCTCTTCGCCGTAGCCGAGGCCTATCCCGATCTTAAGGCAAACACCAACTTTACGCAGCTGCAGGCATCGCTCGAGGATACCGAGAACAAGATTAGCTATGCACGCCAGAGCTACAACGATTGCGTGCTCAGCTACAACAACGCCATTCAGACGTTCCCGGCTGTCATCTTTGCCGGCATCTTCCAGTTTAAGGAGCGCCAGGGCTTCGAGGCCGCCGAAGCAGCCCGCCAGGCCCCGACCGTCAAGTTCTAGTAGTTTGACAGCGCATCCTTAATCGGCCAAATGCATAAACCGCCCCGTCGAATGCATACTTCGACGGGGCGGTTTCCTTTTTCGCGAAGGTCCCCCTCTAAGCGTCGTGCATTTTTAGGAGTATTCAACATAACCAAGAGCTTCGGGCGCCACGATAAATGCCAAAGACCGCGAATATCCCTGCAAATCAAACGCTGCCAGCCCATAACCCCGCCCATCATTCGTAGAAAACATCGAGAACTCCCGATTTTTTGCCCGAGATCGGTATGCAGGGACCTTCGACTGCAGAATACTCGCAAAAATGCACGTCGCCACCGCCCCCACATGGCGCGAAGCAAAGCAAAAGCGCAGCCTAAAAGGCCGCGCACCATCTTTATTCAGATTAATCATTGCCCGTTGTGACATCGCCGAACCCGCAGGGCAGAGAACAAGTTCCCTCCCGGCGCACTCCGCAGGACGCAAGAAGCCCTCGCCGCACGAAGTGCGCAGCGAGGGCTTCTTGCATGTCCGAGGACGCGCCGGGAGGGAACTTGTTCTCTGCCCGGATAGGTAAGACAAATTACGCGACGGTGTAAACCCAGTTGTGCTTGTCCTCGACAGCACCAGACTGGATACCAGTCAGGGTCTCGCGAAGCTTCTTCATCACAGGGCCGATCTCGGTGTATCCAGCCGGGAAGGTCACGGTCTCGTCGGCGCCGTAAACCTTGTTGTCGATTTCGCCAACCGGAGAGATGACGGCAGCGGTGCCGCACAGGCCGCACTCCACAAAGGTGCCGGCCTTGACCTCGGCCCACTCGACGGGGCGCTGGTCAACGGTCATGCCCAGGTCCTGAGCAACCTGAACGAGCGAACGACGGGTGATAGAGGGCAGGATGGAGTCGGTGTGCGACTGCGGAACGACGAGCGTGCCATCCTCTTTCACGAACAGGACGTTGGCGCCACCGGTCTCCTCGACATAGGTGCGGGACTCGGAGTCGAGATACAGGTTCTCGGCATAGCCCTCGCGATGGGCCTCCATCGTGGGCTTAAGGGACATGGCGTAGTTCAGGCCGGCCTTGATGTTGCCGGTGCCATGCGGTGCTGCACGGTCATACTCGGAAACGCGCAGCTTGACGGGCTTGAGGCCACCCTTAAAGTACGGACCGACCGGGGTCACGAGAATGCGGAACGTGTACTCAGGAGCGGGAGCCACGCCGATCACGTCACCGGAGCCGATCATAAACGGACGCACGTACAGGGTCGCGCCGGAACCGAAGGGCGGAACCCAGGCGGCGTTGGCAGAAACGACCTGCTTGACGGCCTCAACGAACTTGTCCTTGGGAAACGGGGGCATCTCGAGGCGCTGGGCAGAGTTATACATACGCTCGGCGTTCATGTCGGGACGGAAGCAGACGATGCTGCCGTCCTCGGCGGTGTAGGCCTTCAGGCCCTCAAAGACCTCCTGGCAGTAATGGAAGATGCCGCCGCACTCGGAGACATGCAGGGTGTGGTCGGTGGTCAGGCCGCCCTCGTCCCACTCGCCATCCTTCCAATGAGCCTCGTAGCTGTAATCGGTCTTCATGTAGCCAAAGCCGAGGCTACCCCAATCGATATCCTTCTTCTCGACAGTCATATGTCGCTCCTTACATACACAGTTGCATACTCGCGAACCCGCACGCAAGGACCGAGGCCGACCGCGTCGCAACGTCGCACGCCCGGAGCGTAGTGCCGGACGGGACACGCGAACGGCATCAAAGCCGATGGCACGTCGATTCGCATGCACGAGATTGTACTCCGCACACGCGTCTGATAAAACGCTTTTCTTTAACTAAGTAAAGTATTTTCATTTGACCGAAGCAAAAAGGCCCGCCACCGTAAACGGTGACGGGCCTCAACTGTACGGTCTGCGCGCTGGCTCGAGCTAGGCGTTCTATTTACCCAGCTTGGCCTTAACCAGACCGACCACGGTCGGGATGATCGACACGGCAACGATGCCGATAATCAGCAGCTCAAAGTGCTCCTGCACAAAGGGAATGCCGCCAAAGAAGTAGCCCAGCAGCGTAAAGACCGTCGACCAGGTAATGCCGCCCAGCACGTTAAAGACGACAAAGTTGCGCCAGTGCATGCCGCCCATGCCAGCGATAAAGGGCACAAAGGTGCGGATAAACGGGAAGAAGCGACCCAGGAAGATGGCCAGGTGACCCCACTTGTCCAAGAAGTCCTCGGACTTTTTGATGCGCTCGGGCGTCATGGCCTTGACCTTGCCCGAAGCGATGATCTTGCGGCCAAAGAAGTGACCGATCATAAAGTTGCACTGATCGCCCAAAATGGCAGCGGCCCATGCGGTGGCCAGAAGCGCCACGATGTTAAAGCCGCCGTTGTGGGCAAAGAAACCCGAGGCGAACAGCAGCGAATCACCGGGAAGGAACGGGAAGAACACCACGCCCGTCTCGATAAAGATGATCAGGAACACGCAGCCGTAGGCCATAAGCGGGCCGGCGGCGATCCAGCTGGCGATCGCGGTGCGCGGGTCCTTAAGCAGCTCGGCAATAAAATTGATGAAACCCATGAAGTAAAACCTCTCAGTTGTGGGCGCGGATACGTCCAAGTTGACCAGTATACGGTTGCGGTGCCCCCTCGTGCGCAACCCCACAAAAGCATGACTCCATTACCAGCAAGTTTGCATAACTGACACTTGTAGCGCAAAGCCGCCAAGATTGTCCTTTTTAATCCCTAGCGAATCGCTATACTTTATTGAATCGCATTGCCATGGCGCTAAGGGAGGGCGGCCGGTGAGCTTTATCAATACCATTCGCGAGGACATCAAGACCGTCCAGGCGCAGGACCCCGCCGCGCAAAACGGTCTGGTCATCTTTCTTTCCTATCCTGGCCTGCACGCCAAGTGGAACCACGTGCCCGAGCACTGGCTGTGGGAGCACGGTCATCGCTCGCTCGCCCGCGTGCTCTCGCAAATCACCCGCCACATCACCGGCGTCGAGATTCACCCTGCCGCGCAGATTGGCAAGCACTTCTTTATCGACCACGCCATGGGCGTCGTCATCGGCGAGACCACCATTGTGGGCGACAACTGTGTGCTCTACCAGGGCGTCACGCTCGGCGGCACCGGCAACGAGACCGGCAAGCGTCACCCCACCCTGGGCAACAATGTCACGGTGGGCACGGGCGCCAAGGTGCTCGGCAACATCCGCATCGGCAACAACGTCAAGATCGGCGGCAACTCGGTCGTCGTTAAGGACGTCCCCGACAACTGCACCGTCGTGGGCGTGCCGGGACGCATCATCAAGCGCAACGGCTGCCGTGTGTTCGAGGAGAGTTTCGACGCCAAGCAGCATCGCGAGTACATGCCCGATGACGCCGCCGAGCAGTCCGCCCTCAACCGCCAGGGCATCACCGAGAATGCCCGCCGCGTCAAGGAACTCGAGCGAGAGGTGGCCGAGCTCAAGGCCCTCGTCGCCAAGCTCGTGGACGAACGCTAGGAACGCAAGCGGCACAAAACGACATCGGCATCAACGCAAAGGCGCGCCAGGGAATTCATCCCCGGCGCGCCTTATTTGTGATGTGGCAAAGAGACTGTCCCTTTGTCACATTATGCGAACTGGCTCAGATAGAGGTCGGCGTAGGCACCCTCGGCAGCCAGCAGCTCCTCATGCGTGCCCTGCTCGATGATGTTGCCGTGATCCATGACCAAGATCAGGTCGGCGTCCACGATCGTCGACAGGCGGTGCGCGATCACAAAGCTCGTGCGCCCGCGCATGAGCGCGTCCATGGCACGACCGATGGCAAGCTCGGTACGCGTATCCACGCTTGAGGTCGCCTCGTCCAGGATGAGAATCGCCGGGTTATTGAGCAGCACGCGTGCGATGGTCAGCAGCTGACGCTGGCCCTGGCTGATGCTTTCGGCATCGTTGGCCACGCGCGTGTCGTAGCCCTGCGGCATGGTGCGCACAAAGAAGTCGACCTGCGCGGCGCGCGCAGCCGCCACGATCTCCTCACGCGTCGCCTCGGGACAGCCGTAGGCGATGTTTTCGGCAATCGTGCCATCGAACAGCCAGGCGTCCTGCAGCACCATGCCAAACTGCTGCCGTAGCTCGCCGCGGTCCATGCGGCTCGTATCCACGCCGTCGAGCGTAATACGCCCGCCGTCAATCTCGTAGAAGCGCATGAGCAGGTTGATGAGCGTCGTCTTGCCCGCGCCCGTGGTTCCCACCACGGCAATCTTCTGGCCCGGCTCGGCGGTAAACGACACGTCGTGCATAAGCGGCTTGTCGGGCGAATAACCAAAGCGCACGTGCTCAAAGGAGACGCGACCCTCAACGCGACCCGGCAGCTTGGCGGCCTCGTCCGGCAGCGGATCGGCCTCCATCTCGGGCTCATCGAGCAGGTCGAACACGCGCTCCGCACTCGCCAACGCGCTCTGCAGCGAGTTGAAGGTAAACGACAGCTGCGTCATGGGCTCGGACGCCTCGTAGATAAACTGGAAGAACGCCTGGAACACGCCGACGGTCATGTGACCGGCAACCAGCATGCTGCAGCCCACAAGCGCAATAACGATCTGCGCCAAACGGCCGATAAAGCGCACTGCGGGGCCGACAGCATTGATCATAAAGTCGGCCTTGGTGCTCACACGAGCCAGTTCCTTCGAAGCCTCGTGCACCTCAGCGGAGCTCTGACGTTCGCGGTTAAACGCACGGATTACCAGACGGCCCGAATAGCCTTCCTCGACCGCACTCGTAATCTTGGACACCCACTCCTGGCGCTCGCCCGTCACATCGTGTGTGCGGCGCGAGACGACCTTCGTCACCAGCAGCGACAGTGCCGTAAAGAACAGAAAGACGAGCGTAAGCTGCACGCTGAACACGAACATCACGCTCACAGCACCAACAACCGTGCCGATCGACACGAGCAGCTGCAGCAATCCGCGCTGCATGCTCTCGGACATCTTGTCCAGGTCGTTGGTCGCGCGGCTGACGACCTCGCCGGGACGATGCGCGTCAAAATAGGCGAGCGGCAGACGGTTGAGCTTTTGCGCGATGCGGTTGCGCAGGCGCAGATTGAGGCGTTCGGCCACGCTCGACATCAAAAAGCTCTGGAGCGCGTAGAACGAAGCGGCGGCCGTCCAAATCAAAAAGTAGATGAAGATAGTCCTGCCGCAGTTCTCCCAGGTAATGCTGAAGGTAGTGTTGTTGGCAAACGCCAGCTTCATATGCCCCCACAGCTCATCGATCACACGGGCGCTATATGCCGGCGCAGCAGTGTTAAAGATGACATAGAACACAATGCTCGCGAACACGATATAGAAGCGCCAATGGTCGCCGGCGGCCTCACTCCACAGGCGGCGCACCGTCGCCCAGGTATCCCGAGGCGTCTCGTCCTCGTCTTCGTCGTCCACATCGCGCATACGCTCTGCCTCGGCGCGGGCGCGCTCGTCCTCGGCACGTTCGTTTTCCTCGTAGAGCGCTTGGCGGCGAGCCTCGCGCTCGGCTGCAGCCTTGGCGGCGTCATCCAGCTCGGTCGACGCGGCAGCCGTTTCCTCGACCAGTCCCGCGGCAGCGGCGTCATCAACGCCGCCCTGCTTCTTGAGCTCCTTGGTCATGCTACTCACCTCCCTTCATCTGCGATTCCGCGATGGCGCGGTACACCTCGCAGGTTTCCATAAGCTCGCTATGCGTGCCCAAGCCCACAATCTCGCCGTCCTTGAGCACGACAATTTGGTCGGCATGCAAAATCGTCGAGATGCGCTGCGCGATGATGAGCACCGCAGCGTCACGCGTCTCGTCTTGCAGCGCATGGCGCAGGGCGGCATCGGTCTTAAAGTCCAGGGCCGAAAAACTGTCATCGAAGATGTACAGATCGGCCTGCTTCATGAGCGCGCGAGCAATGGCCAGGCGCTGGCGCTGGCCGCCTGAAAAGTTCGTGCCGCCCCGCGCCACCGGGGTATCGAGCCCCTGCGGCTGATCGAGTACAAAGGTGCTCTGGGCAACCTCAAGCGCGTGAAGCATGTCGGTCTCGGTCGCGTCCTCGTTGCCAAAGCGCAGATTGCTTGCCACGGTGCCCGAGAACAGCCATGCCTTCTGCGGCACATAGGCGATACGCCCGCGGATGTCGTCTTGCGAAAGGTCGCGCAGATCGATGCCATTCAGGCGAATGGCGCCCTTCGTGGCATCGTGGAAGCGAAGCAAGAGCTTGGCCACCGTCGACTTGCCCGAACCCGTCGAGCCTACAATCGCCGTGGTCTGGCCACGGCGACAGGCAAAGCTCAGGTCGCACAGGGTATCCTCGTCGGCATCGTCAAAACGGAACGACATGTGGTCGAACACGGCCACCGCGTCGGCACCGTCAACAGACTCCGCCGCGCACGTGTCCAGCGTGCGCTTGCCGTCCACGATGCTCGGCTCAATCTCCAACACCTGCTGCGCACGGTTCAGGCATGCGGCGGCGCGTGGAAGCGTCAGAATCACCATCTGCGCCGTCATCACAAAGAACAGGATCAGGATCGCGTACTCCAGCACGGCCGAGATGCTACCGATTTGCATGGCGTGGACGCCCACGCGGTTGCCGCCCACCCACAGCACCGCCACCTCGGCGATATTCATCAAAAAGAAGCTGGAGCTGTCGAGACCCACAAACAGGTGGTTGACCTTGATGGCATTGGCCGCGTAATCGCTAAACACCTCGTCCAGGCGCTGCTCCTCGTGGCGCTCCTTGTTAAATGCGCGAATGACGCGCACGCCCACGATGTTCTCGCGCAGCACCACGTTCATGCGGTCGATAAAGCTCTGCAGGCGCATAAAGATCGGCGCGGCGTTGGCAACGGTAAAGACCGCCGCCACCAGCACGATCGCAACCACCACGCCCAGCAGCGTGCCCATGGCGGGATCGATGAACCAAGCAAAAATGATGCCTGCCACGGCCAAGAACGGCACCGGCAGCACCAGCTGAATCGTCTGAAGGACAGCTTGCTGAATCACGTTGATGTCGTTGAGCGAGCGCGTGATCATCGAACCCGTGCCAAAGCGCTCAAAGTCGCTGGCGGACAGCTCGAGCGACTTGTCGTACACGGCATTGCGGATATCGCAGGCCACGTTGGCGGCCAGGCGCGCCGAAAGATAGCAGCCCAGCACCGTGCCGCCGCTGGCCATGCCGGTCGCGATAAGCATGTACAGGCCGTTGCGTAATATATAGTCGACATCGCCCGTGGTAATACCGGTGTTGACCATGTTCGCCAGCATCGTGGGAACCAACAGCGTACCGACGTTATCTATCAGCACCGCAAACAGCGTCACCGCAATCAGACCGCGGTACGGCCTCATAAACCTCATTAAGAGTCGCATGCGTCCCCCTCGCCCTTATCGTCAGTCTCGTTCTCGGCGGCCACTTGCCGTTTAAATGCCTCGCACTCTTCGTTAAGAACATGGGAGAACTTACCGACCAAGCGCATGATCTCGCACTGTTCCCACGGCTCGAGCGCCTCGAATGCCTGTTGCTCGGCTTTTTGCGCCGGCAACGCGTAGCGCTTGGCAAACCGCACGCCTTCTTCGGTCAGTCGTACAACCTTGTTTTTACGACTGCCCTCGGCAAACTCCAACGTCGCAAGCCCTCGCGCCCTAAGCGTTTTAATCGCCGAATTGATGGTCTGTTTGCTGTAGAACCATTCACTCGTCAGCCGACTCTCGGCAACGCTTCCGCCCGCTGCACTCGTGTCGACGAGCATCCAGTAGGCGCAGTCCGAAAGACCGCAGGTGCGTGCGAACTCCGAATAGATACGGTCAAGCCCGTTGAGCATCCGGTCGAAATCGACCAGGCTAACTGCACTATTCATCTCTCCCACCATTCGATTGTCCGAGTTTTGACCAATTTATATCTCTACATTAGTCCGAGTTTTGACTATCGTCAATAAGCTCGTTGCCTATGGTCGGCTCCACATAAGCATATCGACAAAAAAGACCGCCGGCGCGGGGGCGGCGCCGGCGGTTGCGAGAGAATATCGATTGTTGGCTGTTAAGCAGCGACGGCCTCGTAGACCGTGGCGCCCGAGAAGCTGTCGTGCAGGCTCTTGCCGCAGATCCACGGCAGTTCGACGACCTCGCAAACCGTGTTGACCAGCTCGGAGCAGTCAGTAAAGTGGCCCTTATCGTTGAGGGCCTCGCAATCCTGAACACGCCAATAGCCATCGGTGTGCGTGATGTAGTACTCGTGATCGTTAATCGACACAAAAGCGCGCGTCTTGGAACGCAGCAGCTTCAGAAATCCTTCGAAGTCGGTCTCGACGACATCTCCAGCCTGGAACATGATGTTACCTCCTGGCCCGGCGCCACCATGGCGCGTTGATAAACGTTGGTGCTCCTTTAGTAAAACCTTTATCAGAAGTTATGCGGGCATCATTTAGGCAAGTGGTAAAAAACCGCAGGGTAGACGGGATAAAACGTTTAACCATCCCACCGGTTTGTCACATTCTGGCTGAAGTTTTATGCAAACCAACTTTTCCACTTGGTAGCTTGCATTGTTTGGGGCCGACTGCGCGATTACGGTTTTGGTTCGGCGGGTAAGAACGAGGCAACGAAACCAACGTCAGGAGGACACATGGAGACCATCGAAGCGCTCATCCACCGCCGCAGCTGCCGCAAATACAGCGATCGCCCCGTCGAGGCCGAGAAGCTCGCACGCATTATCGAAGCCGGCCAGTACGCGCCGAGCGGCATGGGACGCCAGCCGGTCACGTTCGTCGCCGTCACCGACCCCGCGACCGTCGAGCGTCTCTCACAGCTCAACGCCCAGGTCATGGGCAGCAACAGCGACCCCTTCTATGGCGCCAAGACCGTTGTGGTGGTGCTGGTTGACCGCAGCGTGCCCACACATCTGGAAGACGGCTCGCTCGCTATGGGCAACTTGCTCAACGCTGCCTATGCACTGGGTGTCGATTCGTGCTGGATTCACCGCGCGCATGAGGTCTTTGACTCGCCCGAGGGCCTGGAGCTGCTGGCCAGCTGGGGCCTGCCCGCCGACGGCAGCCTGCGCGGTGTCGGTAACTGCATTCTTGGCTACGCCGAGGACACGCTACCCGAGGCAAAGCCGCGCCGCGACAACGTGGTGTACGCCAAGTAGCGCAGGAGTGTCCCAAACTGCCGGCAGAAAAGGAACGTCCCCTTCTGCCGGCAAGCTATGTTGATATTTGAGTTGTCGTCGTTTCGTTCGTCTGGGCCGTTTCGGCTTCGCTGCCTTGTTCGTCCTCGTCCTTTTGTGCATCGGCGATGGTGGAGGCCGCCGCAACGATACCGCGCTGGGGCGCGACGCCCGTCTGGGCCTGAGCGCCCTCGACAACTTCTGTGCCTGCATGCGCGAGCTCGGGCGATTTAAACACTGCGTCCAAGTTGGCGCCACCGCCGGCGTAGCCAAGCGCAGCGAGTGCGATGACGATCACTGCAACGACGACCGCGATCGGAACATAACGGTGCCAACCAGCCGGATTGAGTCCGCTGCGGCGAGCCGCCCCGCGGCTAATATAACCGAGCGTTCCGTCGTGCTTGAGCTTTGAGCCCACCACGCGTTTGCGGCCCCACAGTTAGGACTCTGCCTGCATTGCCAAGCGGGCGCTTGCCGAAGGATAGCCGTATTTAGTGCGCTTGAACGAACCATCAAACCCCGAGGCGTGTTTACCCCACGTCACCGATGTCGTGCGTCGGTTGACCGGCGCGGCACTCCGCTTTCTGCGGCTCGGTTTTGAAGTCTCAGCCATATGCCCTCGCACGCCGTAACCAAATCGAAACAATAACGCTTTGGACTGTAGCACACGCGTCGCGCGCGGTCACGGGCGCCTCGCTCAACGGTCATCGTCCTTCAGCAAGCGCCACAGCGTTGTACGGCTTATGCCCAGCACCTCCGCCGCACGGGTTCGGTTGCCGTGGAGATGGTCTACAACCAGATGCGCGATATCTCGCTCGGTATCGGCCAGCGGTCGCAGGATATACAGGTCGCTTTCGAGTGTCGGGGCGCCAAAGGTTGCGGTCTTAATCACGTCCTCTTGGGCGAGCACTTCCTCCGCCACAGCGCGGTCCACCGTGCCCGCCCCCACCAATATATACAGTCGTTCCGAGACCTCGCGGAGCTGCAGATAATTGCGCGGCCAGCGGTAAGCATCGAGCGTCTTCGTCGCCGCGGCAGACAGCGTGGGTGCTGCTGTCTCAAATGCATCAGCGAGATATTCCAAATAGCGCGCAACCTTCGTCGACGCGGCTCCCTGCTCGGCGATTGCCGGCGCCACGCTCACCGCGCAGGCGAAGCGCTCGGTCACAAACGCGGCTTGATCACTTTCGCCGCCGCCCGGCATGTCATTCGCTGTCAGCACCACATGGCAGCGCGTCGCCAACGCGGTGTCGGTCATCGTGGAGACCAGCTCGCGGAGGCGCTGGGGGCCAACCGCGTTCCAGCCCTCAATGCAAAGGGTCAGCCCCGTTTGGAACAACGGCGATTCGGCGCTTTTGAGCACATAGCGCCAACCGCGCTCGGTGAGCTCATCGAGCGCAACGGAAACAAAGGGCTGACCGGCAAAAGGACCGTCCAGATAAAGGCGCTTGGCGATCTCGACCTGACCCGCTCCCAGCTCGCCCTCGAGCATAAGGGGCACACCGCGCGCGTAACTCTCTGCAACCGGCGCAGCCACCGAGGCCGCCCCCTCAACGATGCCGTACGCGCTCGATTCGTAGCGGGCCTCAACTTCGTCGGCGTTGAGCCACTCGATGCCCGCATGCGCCGCGGCACCGCGCACCTCGCGGACCACGACGACCCAAAGGCCCCCGCCCTCTTTGTCGGTGGGGCGAACGGTCAGGCTCAGGCGCGCACCCGCACGCCCCATAACCAGACGCGCGCCGTCTCCTATACGGTCGAGACGCTCAGCGACAAAAGCCGCCACATCCCGCTCAAGCGCCGCGTCATTCATGGTCGAGATCGCGACGCCCCCATGCGCATCGATTGCCAATGCCGAGGCCCCGGCGGCAGCTAGGGCATCGGTCAAGATGTTCAGTTTGGCATCGCTATCCATGATTTGCTCCTGTCCGCGGCGACGTGCAACCGCCGACGGTCGCACGACCGAGTGTTTCAAAATTGAACGATATTGCTCACCAAACACTATAGGGCAGAAAGCGCCGTCCTGCGAGTATAGGTGTTGCCCCGCATCGCCATCCTGGCGGGGCGATAAGAGCTCTTCGGGACTTATAAACCTGCGGACAAGCCATACCCGCAAGAGCTCCTATCGCTCCACCGTGAGAATGCGCTCACCAGCACGCAGCACGCAAACAAGCTACTTCTCTACCAGATTCCCAGCACGTGTTGCATTCCCAAACTCATGCACGCAATGCCAATCCAGCAGCAAAAGCCCAGCGCGATGGGCTTGCCGCCCTTTTTGACCAGCTCGACGATATCGGTATTAAAACCAATAGCCGCCATGGCCATCACAATAAAGAACTTCGACAGCTCCTTGATGGGCGCCGTAAAGGACGTGGGAAGCTGAAACACCGTAGTGATCACGCTCGCCAGCACAAAGAACAGCACAAACATGGGAAACGCGCGTTTAAGGGAGAACGTGCTTTTGGCGTCGCCGCCGGCCTTGCGCGCCAGATGCATCTGCCAACATGCGAGGACCAGCGTGATGGGAATAATGGCCAGCGTCCTGGTGAGCTTGACCACTGTGGCGCTCTCGAGCACATTGGCGCCGGGATGCATGCTGTCCCAAGCGCTCGCCGCAGCCGTTACGGACGAGGTGTCGTTGATGGCGGTGCCGGCAAACAGGCCAAAGCCCTCGTTGGTCAGCCCGAGCATGCCGCCGAGCGTCGGAAACACGAGCGCCGCGATAACGTTAAACAGGAAGATGACCGAAATAGCCTGGGCAATCTCGCGATCGTCGGCATCGATGACAGGTGCGGTCGCGGCGATGGCAGAACCGCCGCAAATCGACGAACCCACGCCCACAAGCGTCGCGATCTTACCCGGCACGTTCATAACGTGGCAGAGCACAAAGGCGATGACAAGCGAGGTCGAGATTGTCGCCACGATAATCGGCAGCGACTGGGCGCCCTTGGACAGAATCTGGGAGAGGTTCATGCCAAAGCCAAGCAGGATAACCGCGTACTGCAAGACTTTTTTGGACGTATAGGTGACGCCAGCGGCGAGCTGTTCGCGACGATTCTTGGGAAAGACGAGCGCCAGGACCATGCCAAAGAGGATGGCAAATACCGGACCGCCGACCACCTCAATTTGTTTGCCGAGCAACGTCGCGGGAATGGCAATGATCAGGCAGAACAAGACGCCTTTCCAGCGCTCGCGAACGATATTTGCCAGTTGCATATGGGATTCCTTCTTTCTATTTCACGTTTGCGACGGCTTATGATACGGCAACATTGAGCGCAGCCTTGCGCAAACACAGACTAAGATGCCGCAATAGTTCTCAGGCAACAGCCGAATTGCCCACCGCGGAGAGCTGATTCGCGGCATAATTAACAACTGACATATGAGTTTGATAGAACAGTTGCGAGGCGCTATGGAAGAATCGATGCACGTCGGCGAGCAGGAAACGAGCCTACAGGACCAGTCCTACCACACCATTCGACGCAAAATCGTCTACCTGGACTACAAGCCGGGCGAAAAGCTGGGCGTCAAGCAACTTTGCGACGACCTAGATATGGGGCGCACCCCTGTGCGCGAGGCTTTGGTTCGTTTGGCGCAGGAAGGCCTGGTGCGCACCGTGCCCCAGAGCGGTACCTACGTCTCGCCCATCAACCTCACCCTTGCCGAGAGTGCCTGTTACATCCGCGAGCATCTGGAAAAGCAGGTGATTGTGGAGTGCTGTGCGCGCGCCACGTCGGCCGGCATCGAGCAGCTCGACCGCGCCATCGTGCTGCAGGAAAAGGCCATGGCCGAAGAGGATCGCATCGGCTTCTTTTTGAGCGACAACCTCATGCATCACATGATTTTTAGCATCGCATGTCGCAGCACCGTGTGGTCGTGGCTCGAAGAGACCAATGCCGACCTGGAGCGCTTCCGCTGGCTGCGCGCCGCCACGCAGGTTCTCGACAATCAGGACATCGTGAACGAGCACAAGCAGATTCGCCGCGCTATCGCCGGTCGCGACCCCATCGAAGCGAGCTTTTTGGTCAGCAAGCACCTGCATATGATGTTCCGCAACCAGACCGAGGTTCTGGACCAGTTCCCCGAGTACTTCGAGACCAGCAAGCTCCGCTAACCTGCCAAATAGGGACAGGTTCATTTTGGCAGGTTTTATCTGGGCAAATGAAACAAGGCCCGGCTCCGCTGCAACGGAGCCGGGCCTTGGTCGCCAGAATGGCGGAACCAACTACTCCACGGTAACGCTCTTTGCCAGGTTGCGGGGCTGGTCGACGTCGCAGCCGCGCAGGATGGCGACCTCGCGGGCGAGCAGCTGCAGCGGGACGCTCGCCGTGATGGGGCTGAACACGTCGCGGACTGCTGGCACGCGGATAATGCAGTCGGCGATCTTGTTGATCTCCTCATCGCCCTCGGTGGCAACGACGATGACCTTGGCGCCGCGCGCCTTGCACTCCATGAGGTTCGACACGGTCTTGTCGTAGGTGGCACTCTTGGTGGCCACGGCGATGACAGGGAAGCCCGGGTCGATCAGCGCGATGGGGCCGTGCTTCATCTCACCGGCGGCGTAGGCCTCGGCGTGCAGGTAGCTGACCTCTTTGAGCTTGAGCGCGCCCTCGTAGGAAATAGCGGCACCCATGCCACGGCCCACGAACAGCGCCGACTGCGCGTCCTTGCACAGCAGGGCGGCCTCATGCACGGCCTCGGTTTGGGTATCCAAAATCCACTGGATCTGCTCGGCCGTATCGGAAAGCTCGCGGAACAGCATGCGCGCCTGCTTGGTGGTCAAGCGGTACTTGACCTGCGCCAGCAGCAAGGCCAAAAGCGTGAGGCTCACGACCTGACCGATGAAGCTCTTAGTCGAGGCGACTGCAATCTCCTTGTTGGCCTTGGTGTAGATGACGCCGTCGCTTTCGCGCGCCACCGGGCTGCCCACCACGTTGGTGATGCCAAAGACCTTGGCGCCCTTGATGCGCGCATCGCGAATGGCGGCAAGGGTATCGGCCGTCTCGCCCGATTGGGACACGGCCACGACGAGCGTCGTCGGCGTGATGATGGGGTTGCGGTAGCGGAACTCGCTAGC
>DXLY01000018.1:11057-27033 GCA_019414465.1 Collinsella sp. | reverse complement strand
GGTTCTGCAGCAGCTCATCGACCGGCTCGGCACCAAAAGCATAGGGCGGGTCGAGCAAGACCAGATCAAAGGGGCCGCCCGGCACGCGGCCGCGCGAAGCGCTCGCAAGGACATCGCCCGTCACCACACGCCAACGCGCGCGATCGCGGCAGAGCGACTCGATATTCTTGGTAATGAGCCTCGCGGCATTGCGATCGATCTCGAACGTCGTGAGCGAACGGGCTCCCCGCGAGAGCATCTCAATGCCTAGGGCACCGGAGCCGCCAAAGGCATCCAGTACGCGGACCTCGTCCAAATCAAAGTCAAAGGCCGATAGGACCATGGATGCGCACGCTTCGCGCACGCGGTCGGTCGTCGGACGCGTAACATCGCGACCGCGCGGCTCTTCGATTTTGCGACCGCGCCATTCACCGCCGATGATTCTCATCCTCCGCTGACCTCCTTAAAAATGTGTCGATATCGCATGGCGACCGCATCGCGCAGGGGGCGCGTCGCCACGGAGTCAAGGGTGCAAGCATACCGCAAGAGCTCGACCGCGTCCAAATGGGCCCATTCGATAAGGTCCTCATCGGCGTCCAGGTCCACAAAGCGCAAGGTCACGCCGCCGTGCTGACGGTAACCCAGGATTTCGCCCTCGTGACGCAGACGCAGGTCCATCTGGGCAAGCGTAAAACCATCCGAAGTTTTTTCGAGCGATTGCAGGCGATCTTGTGCTGCCGACGCGCCGCCGTTGCCCTTGGAGTGCGTCATGACCAGGCACGTGCCCGACACACTGCCGCGGCCCACGCGACCGCGCAGCTGGTGCAGGGCAGCCAAACCAAAGCGCTCGCCGTTCTCGATGACCATGACGGTGGCGTTAGGCACGTCGACGCCCACCTCGACCACCGTAGTCGAGACGAGCACGTCAATCTCGCCACGCTTAAAGGCATCAACAACCTGGTCCTTCTCCCCCGCTGGCATACGGCCGTGAAGGCGCTCGATGGCAAGGCCCGGCAACGCCAGACGCAGGCGATCGAGCTCGGTCGCCGTATCGTGCAGCGGCACGGGAACCGTCACGCGGCCCTCATCGTCGCGGGCAATACCGGGCACGTCTTCCAGCTCATCGGCCGAGTCACTCGGCTCCACGAGCGGGCAAATCACGTAGGCCTGCTGACCCTTTTCATGCGCCTCACGGATGGCGCCATAGGCCAGGTCGCGACTCGACTCGGTGAGGACGCGCGTCGTCACGCCGGCACCCGGAATTGGACGATGGCGGATGATGCTCGTATCCAGGTCGCCATAGACCGAGAGCGCCAACGTGCGCGGGATAGGCGTGGCCGTCATAACGAGCAGGTCCGCACCGGGGCCCTTCGCGCGTAGGGCGTTGCGTTGGCCGACGCCAAACCGGTGCTGCTCGTCGATGACGACAAGCGACAGATGCTTGAACGCAACGTTATCCGAAAGCACCGCATGGGTGCCAAAGAGCACGTCAAGCTCGCCCGATTCCAGCTGCGCATGGATGCGCTCGCGCTCTGCGGCCGGCGTGGCACCCGTCAGAAGTGCCCAGGACATGCCGGCCTGCGAGAGCAGAGGGCCGGTCTTATCGGCATATTGGCGCGCCAGCACGCCCGTGGGCGCCATAACGCAGGCCTGCGTACCGCCATCGGCAGCCACAGCCAGCGCGCAGGCGGCAACGGCGGTCTTACCGGTACCGACATCGCCCAGCAGCAGGCGGTTCATCACGCGCCCGCCATCGCACATATCGCGCAGGATATCCTGGAACGCGGCCTCCTGCTCGTCGCTCAGCGAAAACGGCAGGGCCTGCTTGAGCGCGACCAGGTGCTCGCCCGCGGTGTGGGCATAGGGCACCACATCGACCAGGCCGCCGTCGTTGCGCAGACGCAGCGCCAGCTGCAGGTAGAGACACTCCTCGTAGGCAAGACGCCGGCGTGCGATGTCGCGCTCAGCCATGCTCGAGGGAAAGTGGATCGATCGAAGCGCACGAGCATTGCTCATCAGGCGACGTTTAACGCGTAAGCGTGCCGGAATGGGATCAAAGGGATTGCCGACGACCTCGAGCGCGCCGCTTACGATGCGGCGCATCCACGCCTGGCTCACGCCATCACTGACGTAATGGACCGGCAGGATAGTGCCTGCGGCACGCCCTTCCTCGAGCTTTTCAAAGTGCGGCGAGGCCATCTGCTTAAAACCGTAGGCAAACTCAACCTTGCCCATCACGGCCAGGCGGTCGCCCTGCTTAAGCTGCTGGGCAATCCAGGGCTGGCGGAAAAAGGCGACCTGTAGCACGCCCGTCTCGTCAACGAGTGAGACCTCGGTCACCCGCATGCGCGGACGCGGCTGCTTTTGGACGATGCGGTCGACCGTGGCGATGATAGTGCACACGGTACCGATGGGCGCCATCTCGATGGACCACGAACGAGTAAAGTCGAGGTAACGATGAGGGATATGGAGAAGGAGGTCCCCCACCGTCCGAATTCCCAGACGGCGAAGGGCCTCCTCACGTTTACCTGAAACATATTTGAGTCGCGCGATATCTTCGTCGAGCGCATTGCTCTGGGCAAAGCGCTCCGAGACGCGCGGCACGGCGCACAGCTCGGACATGGGCAGAGCCTACTCGATCGAGAAGATCACGGGATAGAGCGGCTGCTCGCCACGATGGGCGTCGATCTCCAAATCGGGCTGAGCCTCCTCAATGGCGTCTACGATCTCCTGGAAGGCCTCATCGGACAGTTCCTCGCCGGCCAGAATCGTCAGCGCGTCGCCCTCCTCTTCCTCCTGCATACGGTTGATGCAATCGAGCGTGACCTGCTTCACGTCGGAGCCGACCACGTCGATGGAGCCGGCGATGATACCCATGACGTCACCGGAGTGAATCGGCGAGCCGTCGGAGGCGCTGGAATCGCGCACGGCACGGGTGACCTCGCCATCGCGAACCTCGCTGATGGCGTCGACCATAGCGGCGACGGCATCCTCGAGCTCGGAATCGGGCAGGACCGCGAACAGCGCGGAGAAGGCCTGCGGGACGGTCTTGGTGGGAACGACGGCTACCTTCTTGTCGGTGCAGGCTGAGGCAGCGGCCTCGGCAGCCATGCGGATGTTGCCGTTGTTGGGCAGGATGATGACCGAGGTCGCGTTGACCTGGTCAACGGCGCCCAGCAAGTCTGCAGTCGAGGGGTTCATGGTCTGACCACCCGACACGATCACGTCGACGCCGAGGGACTTGAGGATGTCTGCCTCGCCGGAACCGGCGGCAACGGCGACAAAGCCCAGCGCCTTGGCGGGCTCGGCGGCCTTTTCCTGGTCCTCGTGGATCTTGGCGGTACGGTCGTGGGCCTCCATCTCCATGTTGTGGATAAAGACCTCGTAAATCTGACCAAGCTGCAGCATATGCTCGAGCACCAGGTTGGGGGTGTTGGAGTGCACGTGAATCTTGTAATCGGGGTAAGCGCCCACGAGTAGCTCGCAGTCGCCCATGGAGCCCAGGAACTTAAGGCACTCGTCCTCGTCAAACGGGGCGTCTGCCTTAAACAGGAACTCATTGCAGTAACGGAACTCCGAGCCCTCCCAATCGTCGTTGGCCTCAATCTCAACGCGACCGAGGGCCGCGTCGCGGGCAGAGCCAGCGGAATCAAACGTGGCGGAGAAATCCTCGACAACGGTGCTGCGACCAAGCGCGGCGGCAACAAAGTTCTCAAGGAAGATGGCAAATCCAAAGGCGCCGGAGTCGACCACGCCGTTCTCCTTCAGAACGGGCAGCAGGTCGGGCGTACGGGCGACGGACTGATAGGCCTCGACGACGATGGCGTCGAGCGCGTCCTCGGCCGAGAACTTCTTCTTCTCGCACTCGTCTGCCTTGGTCGAGACGTCGCGCAGCACCGTGAGGATCGTACCCTCGATGGGCTTACGCACTGCCTGGAAGGCAACCTTGACGGCTCGGCGGAACGCATAGGCGATGTTGGCGGAAGTGATGGGCTCATCGGCAGAGACAAGGCCCTCGGCCACACCACGCAGAATCTGCGAGGTGATGACGCCGGAGTTGCCACGGGCACCCATCAGGGAGCCATGGGTGATGGCACCGGCGATGGCCTCCATGTCGGCGTCGGCAGGAAGGGCGGAGAGCTCCTTGGTCACCGAGGCGAGCGTGAGCGACATGTTGGTGCCGGTATCGCCATCGGGTACGGGGAAGACGTTGAGCTTGTTGATCTCCTCGGCCTTGTCGGAAACGGCAGCCGCAGCGATCGGAAAACAGGTGCGAATGGTCTTTGCAATCATGGGTATTTGAATCTCCGTTTTCGGATGCTAGTTCAGACGGCTCTTGAGCGCGTCGATATGGATGCCGATCTTAAGGCTGGCGGGGTCGATCTGAGCGATCTCCTGCAGGGTGAAGGCAACGGAGCTCGAAAGATTGTGGCAGACGGACTTCATGTTGACGCCGTTCTCGAGCACGACGTGAAGATCGACCGTAAGGCCGTTCTCGTCGGCGGAGACAAGCACGCCCTTGCGGAGGCGCTGACCGGCAAGCAGGCGCACGCTCTCGGCGCCTTGGAGCTGCTCAGCCATACCGACGACGCCATAGCACGTCATCGCGGCATAACCGGCAATATCGGCAATAACGTCGTTCGAGACGCTCAGGCTGCCGTTAATGGTCTCAGACACAAGAATCTCCTTATCTGGTGCTCACGGCACCATGTCGTGGGAGCAATCATTGCAATATTCTACAACGACCGCGCCATGTTGAGGTGATGGGTCGCGGGATTACATCCTCGACACGAAATGTTGATATGGCAACGTTTGAGTCAAGTGGTCGCGGCATGAAAAAACCCGCCGCATAAGCGACGGGTTCTACAACCTGGCTCCCCGGGTAGGACTCGAACCTACAACAGCGCGGTTAACAGCCGCGTGCTCTACCATTGAGCTACCGAGGAATAGGTGCATGCTCTCAAGCAACGAAGTTTATTATACGGACGAATCAGCTTAGGGCAAGAACTTTTTTGAGATTTTTTCCGACCTAGTCATTGAGGACGTCCCCAATGACCACATGAAAGCGCCCCCAAGCGGATGTGCTTGAGGGCGCTTCTTGCTTGACTAGCTTTCGATATAGTCTTTGAGCTTGCTGCTGCGACTCGGGTGGCGGAGCTTGGCCAAGGTCTTGGACTCGATCTGGCGGATACGCTCGCGCGTGACGCCAAACTCGCGGCCGACTTCCTCGAGCGTACGGGGATGTCCGTCGACAAGGCCAAAGCGCAGCTCGATAACCTTGCGCTCACGATCGGCAAGCGAGTCGAGCACCTGAGTGAGCTGCTCCTGCAGCATGGAGAAGCTGGCGGCATCGGGCGGAACGATGGCCTGGGAGTCCTCGATGAAGTCGCCCAGCTGGGAATCCTCTTCCTCGCCGATGGGGGTCTCGAGCGACACGGGCTCCTGCGAGATCTTCTGGATCTCGCGGACGCGGTCGGCGCTCATGTCCATCTCGGCACCGATCTCCTCGGGGGTCGGGTCGCGACCCAGGTCCTGAAGGAGCTGGCGCTGCACGCGGACGAGCTTGTTGATAGTCTCGACCATATGCACGGGAATACGGATGGTACGGGCCTGGTCGGCGATAGCGCGCGTAATGGCCTGACGGATCCACCACGTGGCGTACGTGGAGAACTTGAAGCCCTTCTGGTAGTCGAACTTCTCGACGGCGCGAATCAGACCGAGGTTGCCCTCTTGGATCAGGTCCAGGAACAGCATGCCGCGGCCGACATAGCGCTTGGCGATGGAGACAACCAGACGCAGGTTTGCGCTGATGAGTGCCTGCTTGGCTTCGAGGCCCACGTTCTCAATGCGCGTAAGACGACGCATCTCGGCACGCGTGAGCTCGAGCTCGCCGGCATCGGCAGCCTCGAGCTTCTCGGTGGCCTCGAGACCGGCCTCGATCTTCATGGCCAGATCGACCTCTTCGGAGGCGGTCAGCAGGTCGACCTTGCCGATCTCCTTGAGGTACATACGAACCGGATCGCCGGTCAGCATCACCGTGGAGGCATCGATGCCACGCACGCGGGAGCGTGAACGGGACGTGCGCACGGTGCGCTTCTTCTTGCTCTTGGAAGAACCCATCTCGGCATCGGCCTGACGGGCCATCTTGAGCTCGTGATCGTCGAGCGAGCCGGAATCGTGCTCGTCGTCGTCATCGAAATCGTCGGTATCGGTATCGTTATCGTCATCGTCGACGTCCATGGGGGCGTCGTCGTTACCGCTCGCGGAGATAATCTGGATGCCGCTGTTGCGCAGCGCGGAATACACCGCGGTGAGCTGCTCGTCAGAAACATCGATATCCTTCAGGGCGACCTGAATCTCGTCCTCGGTTACCGAAGTCCTGTTTGAGCCGTTGCCCATAAGCTTTGCAACGTAGGATTCCAGCCCAGCACCCGTGCTCTCAGTCTTTTTTGGCACAGATTCTCCCTTCATAGTCCACAGGACTCAATACTTTAGCACACACATCGACGTCTATACCCAAAAAGAGGACAGGATATAGGCGAGAATACGCTGGTTGACCACAACATCTAGGCCTATTCGGCGTCTGCGGCCTCCAGACCGATCAAACGGAACGGGTCCGCCACGCCGCCGATCGACTTTTGCAGTTCGCGTTGACGCTGCGAATCCTGCGCGGCCTGCACGGTCAGCGCGCGACGGGCCTCATCGTCGAGCGAACGGTCCTGGCGCAGCTTGGCCTGTGCGGCACGCATGCGGCGCTTGATGGTGTAGAGCTCGAGCGTATCGAGCATGAACACGATGTTCGTCTCGGTGGGGTGCTTGCTCGTCGCCGAGATGCGCCCGGCACTCACAAGCGTTGCCGCCTCGGGACACACCGAGCGCGCCGCATCCATGCAGGCTGCAGGATCGGTTCCCGGCGGCGTTGCCAGAACGGCCCATGCGATGGACTCGTGACGTGGGTCAACCCACTCGATAGAGCAGATGCGGTCGGCATACGTGCGGAACAGGTCGGGGTAGCTCGTGAGCATGGTCAGCAGCTCACGCTCCCCTGCCAAGGACTTACGCTCAAGATCAGTAAGAACCATCGGCGCCGCCGCAGCCGGAGCACCCGAACCATCAGTCACAGGTACAGCACCCATACCATCAGGCGCGTCGATCGGCGGCAGGTCGTCGACGACCTCCACGAGCGCGGCGCCGTAGGCATCGAGCGGGACGTAGTCATACGGCTCTTCTTCGACCGGCGCGGACACCGGCGGCGTCGCGCCTGATGCCCAAGCACCGCGAGATGCCCCCTGCGAACCAGACGTCCGACCGCCCGCGCTACCAGAGCGCTCAGCCTGTGCCCGCTGGCGCTCATAGTTCTGCTCACGACGTCGTTCCGCATCCTCGCGCTTGGCGACATCGCGAAACACGCGACCCGAACTCGCGCGAACCGTCTCCAGATCCAAGCCCAGCAGATCGGCAATCTGGATAAAGTATGTGTCGATCATATAGCTATCGCGCAGCGGATAGATAAGCGTCAGCGCATCTTCCAGCGCCTTGGCACGACCGCCCGGCGTGGTGATGTCACTCGACTCCTGCAGCGAACGGTAGACAAAGTCCATGAGCGGCTCGGCAGCGTCGATGCGCGCCTGAAGCTCCTGTCCACCATGCGCCGTGATGAACTCCATGGGGTCGTTGCCGTCGGGCAGCACCACGCAGCGCAGGTCCATCGAATCCTGCTCGATAAACTGAATCGCACGGCGAGCGGCCTTTTGACCGGCGGCATCGCCGTCAAACATATACACGATGCGCTTAGCAAAGCGGGTGAGCGTCTTGACGTGATGCTCCGTGAGCGCGGTGCCCAGCGTGGCGACAACGTTTTTGATCCCCGCCTCCCAGCAGGCGATGCAGTCGGTATAGCCCTCCACCACGATGGCCGTATCCTGCGCGACGATAAACTCCTTGGCCCAGTTAAAGCCATAGAGGTTTCGCTTTTTATGAAACACACTCGTCTCGGCGGTATTGAGGTACTTGGGTTGACCGTCACCCATGATGCGACCGCCAAAGGCAATGTTGTGACCCTGTTCGTCAAAGATGGGAAACATCACGCGGTCGTAGAAGCGGTCGGCAAGCTGCCCGCGCCCGCGGCTCACGGCAACGTTGGCATCGATCATCTCCTGCGGGGTAAAACCCGCCTGGGACAGGTGCGACACCAGCGCGTTGCGGCCAGGCGCAAAGCCCAGGCAGTAGCGGCGGCAGACGTCGCCACCCATGCCGCGGCTGGCAAAGTACTCGCGCGGACGGCCGTCCTTACCGCGCATAAGCATGGTGTGATAGAACTGGGCGGTCTCGGCGCACAGATCGTAGATGCGGGCACGCTTGGTACCGCGCTCGCGGCGGTCTCCGGTGTCGTGCAGCTCAATACCCGCGCGATCGGCCAAATAACGGATTGACTCGGGAAAGCTCAGGTTCTCGCGCTTCATGATATAGGTGAAGACGTCGCCACCCTCGCCGCAGCCAAAGCAATGCCACACCTGCGTGGCGGGAATAATGTGGAAGGACGGAGTCTTTTCGCCATGAAAAGGGCAGCAACCCCAAAACTCATGACCGCGGGGCTTGAGCTCAACCGTTTCCTGCACGATGGCGACTAAGTCGGACGCAGCGCGTACCTGGTCTTTTTCCTCATCGCTAATCACGGACGCTCACCCCCTGCTCGCCCAAGTTGTGACGAATATCTTCGATATTACCCTCGACGGTCGCGATCAACTCATCCAGCGAATCGAACACGCGCGACGGACGCAGCCAGCGCGTAAACGCCAGCGAAACGGAAGCGCCGTACAGGTCGCCCGTATAACCAATTAAATTAGCCTCGAGATGCGCAGAAGCCGCATCGTCGGCATACGTCGGCGGCAGTCCGACGTTGACGGCAGCGGGCCACACGATGTCGTTGACCAGCACCAGGCCCTCATACACGCCATCGGCAGGCACCTGAATGCCGTCGGGAACATGTAGGTTTGCCGTGGGAAAGCCCATGCCAGAACCCTCGTGACGGCCGCGAATAACACCGCCGCGCACCATATACGGGCGGCCGAGCAACTCAGCAGCAAGCTCCACATGGCCCTGTCCCAGCTCATGACGAATGCGGGTGGCGCAAATGGCCTCACCGCCCTCGCAAAGCAGGTCGTGCCCGTATACGTCAACGCCGCGCTTGGCACCCCAGGTGCGCATCTCGTCAACACCAGAAGCACCGCCACGACCCAGCCTAAAGTCGCTGCCAACGCGAATCGAACGAATGTCGACCACGCGTGACAGCAGTGCGAGAAAACCGACATGGTCGAGTGCCGCAACCTCAGGCGTAAAGGGAACGGCCACCACCGCATCGACCCCGGTCTGAGCCAAGGCATGTAGACGGTCGGACGTCGTCATCAATTTTTGAGCGGGCGAAGGACTCACCACAACGTCCGGATCGGGATCGAAAGTGACCACGACCGCCTTACAGCCATGGGCACGGGCGTCACGGACAAGCGCCGCAATGAGCTCCTGGTGTCCACGGTGCACGCCATCGAACACGCCAACGGCGATCGAGGCAGCACCCAGGTGCTCACACTTATCAAACGCATCGGCAGTAACGATGTGAGCCTCGTCCGACTCGCCCGCGAAAAAAATACGCGCGAGCTCGTGAGCGGACAACATCATCGAACACCGCCGATGGCCTGCGGAAAGACATGCTCCATGACAAAGCGGCCACCCTCGATGCGGGCGAGCGCCTTGAGTCCCCCATCGAGCACCAACGCAAACGGCGCCTTCGAGGCATCAAAATCGGCAAGCGCACGCTCAACGGGAATGCGTCGGCCGCAGAGCAGGTCGTCGGCAAGATTGCCCGGCAAGTCAACACGCGTGGCGCCCAGGGCCGCAATGGGATCCAGGGCAAAGCCAGCCGCGGACTCGGGAGAAAGCTCCTCGACCGCATGACAAGCGCCAATGGAAACAACACCGGAGGCCGTGCGGCGCAGCGCGGAAATGTGCGCGGCGCTCTCGCAGGCGCGGCCCAAATCGCGAGCGAGCGCACGGATATAGGTACCCTTGCTCACCGAGAACGCCACGGTCCACACACACGTATCACCTTCGCCTCCCACGGCGATCAGGTCGGCGGCATAGACCTCGACGGGACGCGGAGGTAGGTCCACCGCATTGCCCTCGCGAGCAGACTTGTAGGCGCGAACGCCATTGACCGAGATAGCCGAAAACGCCGGCGGCACCTGCATCTGCGGACCCAGCATAGCGGCCAAGCGCTCACGAGCATAGGCAGGATCGCGGAGCTCGTTGGCAACAGCCACCGTGCGGACCGCCTCGCCCTCCGCATCATCGGTATTGGTCTCGGCGCCAAACGAAATGTCGGCGACATAGCTTTTGGTATCGAGGGCTAGCATGCCCAGCAGACGGGTGGCCTGGCCCACACCCACCACCATGACACCCGATGCCATTGGGTCGAGCGTTCCGGCATGACCAACGCGCCGCTCATGGAGGGCGCGCCGGCATTTCGAAACCACATCGTGGGACGTGCAGCCCACCGGCTTATCGACGGCGAGCAGCATATTCAGTTGAGAAGGCGTACGACGAGCCATGTACCATCCAAAAAGTTAAAGCTCGACGGTCACCGAAGCGGGATCCTCCCCCACCAGCTCGGCCAGCATGGGAAGTGCCACGGTAAGCGTCTCGAGAATCGTTCCGTTGTTGGAGAAACCGGCGGCAGCGGGATGTCCGCCTCCGCCAAAGGCAGCAGCGATCTCGGACACGTTGAGGTCGCCCTTGGAGCGCAGGTTGCCGCGCACCTTGGTATCGCCCTCAATGCCCTTCAGGAACAGACAGACCTCGACGCCCATCACCGAGCGCACCACGTCAACCAGACCGTCGCACTCATCCGAGGTGACACCGCAGGCCTCAAGGTCACTCTGGTACGCGTAGCTATACGCGACGCGCCCGTGGGCTACTGTCTTAATGCGGCCCATAACGATGGACTTGAGGTGCAAAAATTCAACGCGCATGCTCTGGTAGACCTCGAGTGCCACACGCGCCGGATCGGCACCGTGGGCAACCAGACGCGAGGCTGCATGGAACGCGGCGGCATCGGCGTTTTGGTACTGAAAACGGCCGGTATCGGTAACCAAGCCACACAGCAGGCAGGTCGCAACGCCATCACGTGCGACAATGCCGCAATTGTCCAAGAAGCGGTCGATGATCATGGCGCAGGCTGCAGCTTCGACGCGCCTCAGGCTGAGCTCGGCAAACTCCTCACGCGCCGGATGGTGATCGAAGCACACCACATGCTTGGAGCGACGAAGCACCTCGGCGGAATTATTGAGACGCTCGACGACCGGCACGTCCACCGAGATGAACAGGTCCGGATTGCCGGTGTACGCAGATGCCGGCACCAGGCGATCGGAGCCTTCCATAAAGCGGTAGATACGCGGAACCGGATCATCGTCTGCCAGCAGCAGGGCAATGTCCTTGTTGGGGAAAAACTTCATGAGCGAAAGGCCCAGACCCAAAACGGAGCCCAAGGCATCGCCATCGGGAGAAGTATGTCCCGAAATCGCAATGGAGGACGCACCCTCGATGAGCTCGAGGATGCGTCGCTGAATATCTGCAGACTCGCACGAGGCGAGGTCGGCGGAATTAGTCATCTAAAGCTGCCTCCTGGGCGGCATCCGCTATCGGATAGCCGTCCTCGTCCTTTTCGATCGCAAGCGTGGCGGGAACGTTTTCCAGCGCACGCGTGATACGCTCGGCCTCATCGGTCGAGCGATCGATGCGAAAATCGAGCTCGGGCGTAACACGCCAATCGAGCGAGCGAGCCAACAGGCTGCGAATACGGCCCTTAGCGCTTGCGAGCGCCTCCAAGACCTCGTCGTAGCGGCTCGCATCGCACGACACGTACACGCGCGCGAACGAACGGTCCACCGCGACCTCGACCGCGGTCAAAGTAACCAGGTCGAGACGCGGATCGGAAACCTCAAAGAGCAGGATATAACCGAGCTTCTCGCGAAGCTGCTCGCCCAGACGGCGGGTTGCCTGCGTTTGCTTCATAGCGCTACCCCCTACTCGGTACGGGCAACCTGGTCGATACGGTAACCCTCGATCTGGTCGCCGGGCTTGATGTCCTGGAAGTTCTCCAGGCCAATGCCGCCCTCGGAACCGCTCTTGAGGCTCTTGGCCTCGTCCTTGTAGTGACGCATCGAGGCGATCTTGCCGTTGAAGACCACGATGCCGTCGCGCACCAGACGCACGGAATCGGTCGCGGCGATCTCGCCCTCTTCGACGCGGACACCGGCGGCGATACCGACTTTAGGCACCTTGAAGGTGTCCAGGACGGTCGCGGTACCCGTGGAGACCTCGACCTCGGTGGGCTTGAGCATGCCGATACGGGCAGCGTCGAGCTCCTCGAGGCACTTGTAGATGACGTCGTAGCAACGGATCTCGACGCCCTCGCGCTCGGCGGCGGAACGCGCCTTACCGTCGGGGCGGACACCAAAGCCGATGATGATGGCGTTGGAGGCGTCGGCCAGGACGACGTCGGTCTCGTTGATGGCACCAACGGCGGAGTGGATCGTGTTGATGCGAACCTCGGACTGATCCATCTTGTCGAGCGAGTCCTGAAGGGCCTCGATGGAACCCTGGACGTCGGCCTTGATGATCAGGTTGAGCTCCTTGACCTCGGCGTCGGCAATGGTCTCGAAGAGGTTCTCGAGCGTGACGTGCTTGACGCGGCTCTGCTCCTCGATACGGGCCTTGAGTGAACGCTCATCGGCCAGGGCGCGAGCCTCGCGCTCGTCCTCGAAAACGCGGAACTCGTCGCCGGCGTTGGGCACGGACTGCAGGCCCAGGATCTCGACGGCGTCGGAAGGACCGGCCTCGGTGACGGCGTTGCCCTTGGGATCGAGCATGGCGCGGACGCGACCGTAGGTAAGGCCGGCGACCAGCGTATCGCCCACGTGCAGGGTACCGCGGGTCACGAGCACCGTGGCAACCGAACCGCGGCCCTTGTCGAGCTTAGCCTCGAGGACGTTACCGGAGGCAAAAGTGTCGGGGTTGGCCTTGAGCTCGAGCACGTCGGCCTGGAGCAGCACGGTCTCGAGCAGGTCGTCGATACCGATCTTCTGCTTGGCCGAGATGTTGACGAACATGTTCTGTCCGCCCCACTCCTCGGGGATGATGCCGTACTCGGTGAGCTCCTGGCGCACGCGGTCGGGGTTGGCACCCGGCTTATCGATCTTGTTGACGGCGACGACGATGGGTACGCCGGCGGCCTTGGCGTGATTGATCGACTCGATGGTCTGGGGCATGATGCCGTCGTCGGCGGCCACGATCAGAATGACGATGTCGGTCACCTTGGCACCACGGGCACGCATGGCCGTAAAGGTGGCGTGGCCAGGGGTATCGATGAAGGTGATCTTGCGGTCGTTGATCATGACCTGCGAAGCGCCGATGGCCTGGGTAATGCCGCCCGCCTCGCCGGCAGCGACGCCGGTGTGACGGATGGCGTCGAGCAGCGACGTCTTACCGTGGTCGACGTGGCCCATGACGGTGACGACCGGTGCGCGCGGCTTAAGGTCGGCGGGATCGTCGTAGAACGAGAAGGTGTTCTCCTCCTCGGGGGTGATGATCTTGATCTGACGACCCAGGTCGTCGGCAACGAGCTCGACGAGGTCGTCGGACATGGACTGCGTCATGGTGAGCGGCGTACCCAGTAGGAACAGGCGCTTGATGATGTCGTTGGCCGGAACGTCGAGCGCCTCGGCGAGCTCCTGGACGGTAACGCCCTGGGAGACCTTGATGGCGTCGAGCTCCTCGGGGTTCACGCCCTGGGCCAGCGCCTCCTCTATCTTGCGCTCCTCCTGAGCCTTGGCAGCCTCGCGCTCGCGCTTCTCCTTGCGCTTCTTGCGGCGACCGGTGGACTCGCGAGAGGCCTCCTCGACGGCAGCACGAGCCTCCTCGAGTACCTTCTCGCGGCTATACTCCTCGGCCTCGCGAGCCATGCGGCTATAGTGGTCCTCTTCGTTGTTGTGACCGCCCTTGCGCTTCTTGCCCTTGCCTTGCTTATCGGGGTTGGGGAAGTCCATGCCGGCAGCGACGTTGTTGCTGGCGTTGGTGCGATGGCTGTGCGGACGGCTCTCGGAGGCGTTGCGCTCGGAGTTGTTGTCAGAGGCGTTGCGATCGTTACGACGGCCACCGCGGCGGTCGTTGTTGCCGCCACGACGGTTACCGCGCTCGGCGGCGCGCTCAGCTTTGGCCTTGTCCTCGGCGTCCTTCTTCTCCTTGAGCACGGTCTCCTGTGCGGCGATCTGGTCGAGCAGCGAACGGAAGCGCGAACCGGAGTCGGAAGCGGGAACGGCGCGGCGCTGGGCCTCGCGGGCAGCCTCCTCCTTCTCGCGAGCAAGGCGCTCCTGCTCGGCCTTCTTCTTGGCCTCGGCCTCGGCGCGGGCAGCCTCCTCGGCAGCCTGGGCTGCGGCAAACTGGCGGCGCTCCTCCTCGCGTGCCTTCTCGGCGGCGATGCGCTCGCGCTCGGCCTCGGCGGCGCGGGCGGCTTCCTCGGCGGCAGCTGCCTGCTCCTCGGCCTGCTTGGCGGCCTCGACTTCCTGAGCGCGGGCCTCGATCACCGAGGCGAGCTGCTTGCGGACCATGGCGACATAGGCGTCCTCCAAGGTGGAGGAAGCGGACTTAGCAGGAATCTTCATATCGGCGAGATGACCCATCAGTTCCTTGGAGGTCATGCCGAACTCTTTGGCCAGGGTGGACACACGGACTTTTGCCATATGACTTCACCTACCCTTTCTGGCACCTTGGGTGCCTAGAGACTGAACGAGCGTGGGAGACGCGCCGGGGCCCGCCCGGCGCGACCGCGCGCTAGATCAGGTCCTCCGCATCATCGAAGGCGTCGGTGTCGTGGACACCGCAGAAACGGGAGCCGGGACGAGCCTGGTTGCGGCACTGGATGCCGTCCTCGGACACATACTCACAGCGGCGGACGTCCTCGTCCTCCTCGTCACCGATCAGGTCGGCGGCGGGCTCCTCGTGAACGGGAACATTCTTGAGGATGTCGGCGGCAAGCGTCTCGGACTTGATGTCGATGTGCCAGCCGGTCAGGCGCGCGGCGAGGCGGGCGTTCTGGCCCTCCTTGCCGATGGCGAGGGACAGCTGGTCGTCGGGCACGATGACGCCGGCGTAGGCCTTCTCCTCGTCGATGAGGACGCGGGTGACCTTAGCGGGCGACAGGGCGTTGGCGACGTAGACGGCAGGATCGGCATCCCACAGGATGACGTCGACGCGCTCGCCGCGGAGCTCGCCCACGACAGCGCGAACACGGCTGCCCTTGGGGCCGACGCAGGCGCCCACGGGATCCAGACGGTCGTCGAGCGAGTGGACGGCTACCTTGGAACGCTGGCCGGGCTCGCGGGCGATCGACTTGATCTGGACGGTGCCCTCATAGATCTCGGGCACCTCCTGCTCAAACAGACGACGCATGAGCTCGGGGTGGGTACGGGAGATGACAATCGGCGGACGGCTGTGCTCGCCGCGAACCGGTTGCAGGTTGGAGTTGGGGTCGCGTACGTCGATGATCACGGCCTTGATGTGCTGGCTGTGCAGGTAGCGCTCGCCCATCGGGCGCTCGTTGCGCTCGTTCTCGTAACGGCGCTGGTCGAAGTGCGGCAGCTCGGCCTCGACGCCCTCGCGGATCTTGACGATCGTGAAGTCGGGCGTGGACTGCAGCACGGTGCCGCTGATGAGGTCACCGATGCGGCCGGAGAACTCCTCGTAGATCTGCTCGCGGGCGGAGTTGCGCACGATGGCGTTGATCTCGGCCTTGGCGTGCTGGGCGGCGATGCGGCTCGTGTTCTTGGGGGTGACGTCGATCTCCTCGAACTCGGTGAAGTTGCCCTCCTCGTCCATGGAATCGTCGATCGGCTCCAGGCGGTAGACGTATATCTTGCCGGTGGTGCGGTCGATGGTCACCTTGGCG
>DXLY01000018.1:0-11047 GCA_019414465.1 Collinsella sp. | reverse complement strand
AGCTCTTGGCGAGCGACTGCTCCAGGCGGTCGATCAGGTAGAGCTGGTCGATGTGCTTCTCCTGGCAAAGCTCCATCAGGGCGGACATCATGTCGGATGCTGCCATCTTACTTTCCTTCCTTCGCGGGCTTGAAGTCGTAGGTGGGCTTCAACTTGCACTTTTTAACATCAGAGAAATCGAGGGTGACGGACTCGCCGTCCTCGAGCTCGAGGGTCACGTCGGTCTCGGTCGCAGCGGCAATCTTGCCGGCGTACTTGCGACGGCCCTCAGTGGCGGTGGAGGTGAGCTCACAGTTCTCGCCCACAAAGCGAGCAAAGTCGCACGGGCGGCGCAGCGGGCGCGCCCTGCCCGGGCTCGACACCTCAAGCGTATAGCTCGAAGAGATAGGGTCGAGCTCCTCAATCACATCGCCGACCCACTTGGTGTTGGCCGTGACGTCGTTGAGAGACAGGCTCTGACCCTCGGCACCCTCGATACGCACGCGCACGCAGGGGGCCTTGGTGGCGCCCACGAGCTCGACGTCGACGATGTCGACATCGTGCTGGGGAGCGACGGCCTCGAGCGCGTCGATGATCGCCTGCTCGGTCTTGGTCTTGACCATTGCGGCACCTCCATCCATACAAAAAAGAAGCGGGGCCGAAACCCCACTTCTTTCAATTACAACTTCATTTGCAAGCAAACTATACCAATACCTGCACAAACGTGCAACCACAACACAAACCCGCAGGTCAGCCTGAGCACAGGTTCTCCACAAGAAATGGATAATTGGGTGTTGTCGCAAGTATCCATAACCAAGACGAGGGGCGACTCCCTGCGGAATCGTCCCTCGCTTTTTATGTCAACTATGCGCGCAGCGCTTACTTGACCACCAGGTTGACCAGCTTGCCGGGCACGCAGATGGCCTTGACGACCGTCTTGCCCTCGAGCCACTTGGCGACGGCGGCCTCGGCGGCAGCCTGCATATCCTCATTAGAGGCATCGCGAGCAACGTCGACACGACCGCGGACCTTACCGAGCACCTGGACGACGATCTGCACCGTGTCCTCAACGGACTCGGCCAGGTCGAACTCGGGCCAGGCGGCGGTGTAGGCGTTGCCCTCGCAGCCGAGCGCCTCGTGCCACAGTTCGTCGGCCCAGAACGGGCAGATGGGCGCCAAGACGCTCACGATGTCCTTGGCCACGCCGTAGCACAGAGCCTTGTCGCGGTCAGCACCCTCGGTTGCGTTGAGATAAGCGCTCGCCGCGTTGACGAACTCCATGACGGCCGAGATCGCGGTGTTGAACTGACCGCGATCGAAGTCCTCAGTGCACTTGGCGATGGTGCGGTGACGCTCGCGATAGAGCTTCATCGCAACCTCGTCGAGCGCGGACTTGTCAAAGGCCACGTTGGCGTCGCCGGACTGGACGAGCTGCCAAACGATACGCCAAGCGCGCTTGATGAAGCGGTTGGCGCCCTCAACGGCCTTGGGATCCCAGTCGAAGTCCTTCTCGGGCGGAGCGATAAACAGGATCGCCAAGCGCATGGTGTCGGCGCCGTAGGGCTCGATGACCGAGCTCGGGGGCACGACATTGCCCTTGGACTTGGACATGGTGTCGCCGTTCTCGTCCTTGACCATGCCCTGGCACAGCAGGTTGGTGAAGGGCTCGTCCACGCTCAGCAGGCCCAAGTCGCGCAGGGCCTTGGTAAAGAAGCGACTGTAGAGCAGGTGCAGAATGGCGTGCTCGATGCCGCCGATGTAGTTATCGACGGGCATCCAACGGTCTGCCGCCTCGCGGGAGAAGGGCAGCTCGGTGTTGTGCGGGTCGGTATAGCGCAGGTAATACCAGCTGGAGCAGGTAAAGGTGTCCATGGTATCGGTCTCGCGCTTGGCCGGGCGGCCGCAGACCGGGCAGGTGGTCTCGTAGAAGTCCTTGCACTCGGCGAGGGTCTCGCCGGCACCCAGGTCCAGGTTCTCGGGCAGCGTCACCGGCAGCTGATCCTCGGGCACGGGCACGATGCCGCAGTGCTCGCAGTGGATAGCCGGGATGGGGTTGCCCCAATAGCGCTGGCGGCTGATGAGCCAGTCGCGCAGACGGAACTCGACCTTGCGACGACCGCAGCCCATGGCCTCGAGGTCGGCCACGATTGCAGCTTCGCCCTCGGAGTGCTTGCCACCGCGCATTCCGGTGTACTTGCCGGACTGGACGAGCGTGCCCTCGGCAGCGTGGGCGCAATCCCAGTCGACGGTCTCGGCATGGAAGGTATCGATGGTCTCGCCGTTGGCCTCGACGGCAGCACGGTCGTCATCGTCCAGGATGATCGGCACGATCGGCAGGTCGTACTTGCGGGCGAACTCAAAGTCGCGCTGGTCGCCGCAGGGAACGGCCATGACGGCGCCGGTGCCGTAGTCGGCCACGACGTAGTCGGCAACCCACACGGGGACCTTCTCGCCGTTGACCGGGTTCACCACGTAGCGGCCGGTAAAGGCACCGTGCTTCTCGAGGGTGCCCTGGGCGCGCTCGACGGCGGAGATATGCTTGGAGTCCTCGACGATCTTGGTCACGGCCTCCTCGTACTCCGTACCCTCGACGAGCTCGTGCAGACGCGCGTACTCGGGAGCCAGGACAAAGAAGGAGACACCGAAGAGCGTGTCGGCTCGCGTGGTGAAGACGGTGATCTTACCCTCGTCGCCCTCGATGGGCTCGCCATCCTGGTCGCACAGGGTAAAGTCGACCTCGGCGCCCTCGGAACGACCGATCCAGTTGGCCTGCATCTGCTTGACGCGCTCGGGCCAGCCGGGGAGCTTCTCCAGGTCGTCGAGCAGCTCCTGGGAGTACTCGGTAATCTTGTAGTACCACTGCTCAAGATCGCGCTTCTCGGGCTCGGTGCCGCAGCGCCAGCACTTGCCCTCGGTCACCTGCTCGTTAGCCAAAACGGTCTTGCAGGTGGGGCACCAGTTAACCGGATTCTTCTTACGATAGACCAGGCCCTTTTCCCACATCTTCTCAAAGATCCACTGACCCCAGCGATAGTAGTCGGGGCTGCAGGTCTTAACGGTGCGATCCAGATCGTAGGAGAAGCCCATGCGCCTCATCGTGGCGAGCGCCTGGTCCATGTTCTTATACGTCCAGGCGGCAGCCTGCGTGTTGTGCTTGATGGCGGCGTTCTCGGCGGGCAGGCCAAAGGCGTCAAAGCCGATGGGGTGCAGTACGTCAAAGCCGCGCATGCGGGCCTGACGGGCCATGGCATCGCCGATGGTATAGTTGCGCGCGTGGCCCATGTGCAGGTCGCCCGACGGATACGGGAACATTTCGAGCACGTACTTCTTGGGCTTGGTGGCGTCGGTGTCGACGGCAAAGAGGTTCTCGTCGTCCCACGCCTTCATCCACCGGGACTCAATGGCCTGCGCGTCGTAGGCAGGGATCTCATCCTTATGATCTGTGCAATCGCACATATCAGCTCCTTTAATCTTTAATGGGGTCGGTCGGCTTAGCTTTATTCGCTACTGCGGACAGTCCTGCGCAAGACGAAGAGCACATCAAGTGCTCTTCTTTGCGTGCGGAACTTGTAGCGAACAAAGCTAAGCCGCCCGACCCTAAGGTTGACTCGACTGATGATAGCAAATACAACAAGCGAGATGCCTGCGACTTGCAGGCATCTCGCTTTATCTAAATAACGTGGTTGATACTCAACCTTTATGTGCAACCCGTTCTAGAAACAACGGGTTTTCCAGGTGCCGCAGGTTGCCGTGAAAGAGGAGCGCCGCGTACTTAGGTACGCAAGCGACGGTTTGAACGGCAAGATGCGGTGCCTGGGAAAGCCGCTTATCGATAAGACACAGACTGCTGGGAGTCCTTTACGACAACGTCGTGGGCTCCGCCTTCGACGATGGAGGTGGAGCTTACCAGGGTCAGGCGTGCCTTTTCCTGGAGCTCGGGAATCGAGAGGGCGCCGCAGTTGCACATCGTGGACTTGACCTTGTAGAGCGTGCCGCCCACGCCGTCCTTGAGGGAGCCGGCGTACGGGACGTAGGAGTCGACGCCCTCGACGAAGCTGAGCTTCGCGGCGCCGCCCAGGTCGTAGCGCTGCCAGTTGCGGGCGCGCGCGGAACCCTCGCCCCAGTACTCCTTCATGTACTGGCCATTAACGTTGACGCGCTCGGTCGGGCTCTCGTCAAAGCGGGCGAAGTAGCGGCCCAGCATCATAAAGTCGGCACCCATGGCAAGGGCGAGCGTCATGTGGTAGTCGTAGACGATGCCGCCGTCGGAGCACACGGGCACGTAGACGCCGGTCTCCTCGTAGTACTCGTCGCGAGCGCGGCAGACATCGATCAGCGCGGTGGCCTGGCCACGGCCGATACCCTTGGTCTCGCGGGTAATGCAGATGGAGCTGCCGCCGATACCGACCTTGATGAAGTCGGCACCGCAGTCTGCCAAAAAGCGGAAGCCCTCGGCGTCGACGACGTTACCGGCACCGACCTTGACATCCTCGCCATAGTTGGCGCGGATCCACTCGATGGTGCGCTTCTGCCACTCGCTGAAACCCTCGGAAGAGTCGATGCACAGGACGTCGGCACCGGCCTCGATAAGCAGCGGCACGCGCTCGGCATAGTCGCGGGTGTTGATGCCGGCGCCGACCATGTAGCGCTTATCGCCGTCGAGCAGCTCGTTGGGGTTGGTCTTGTGGCTGTCGTAGTCCTTGCGGAAGACGATGCCCATGAGGTGATCGTTGTCGTCGACGATGGGCAGAGCGTTGAGCTTGTTATCCCAGATGACGTCGTTGGCAACCTTGAGGCTGATGTTCTTGTCGCCCACGATGAGCTGCTCACGCGGGGTCATGAACTCGGAGACCTTCTTCTGATGGTCATCGCGGCTGGGACGATAGTCACGGCTGGTGACGATACCCAGGAGCTTGCCCTTGGGGGTGCCGTCGTCGGTGACCGGCATGGTGGAGTGACCGGTCTTCTCCTTAAGCTCGATGACCTGCTCCATGGTCATGTCGGGGGTCAGCGTGGAATCGGACTGAACGAAGCCAGCCTTGTGATCCTTGACGGCCTTGACCATAGCGGCCTCGGACTCGGGGGTCTGGGAACCGTAAATGAAGGACAGGCCACCCTCGGTAGCGAGCGCGACACCCATGTCGACGCCCGAGACGGACTGCATGATGGCGGAAACCATGGGGATGTTCAGGGTGATTGCCGGCTTCTCACCGCGCTTGAAGCGGGTTAGCGGCGTCTTAAGAGAGACGTTGTTGGGGATGCACTGCGAGGACGAGTAGCCAGGGACCAGCAGATACTCCGAAAACGTGTGGGACTCACCGGGAAAGAACGTAGCCATGTTTCTCCTTTTTCCATGCGACCGGTCGGCTGCAGGCCTCGTAGGACCCAGCCCAACCTTGGGCGCCCAATACTGGGGAAGTATCTTAACGCACTTTGACTGCTACAATGCATGGTTTAGAAAGAGCACACGAGGGTTTGACGCAGGCTTTGCGTTTGCCCAGCAAACACTTTAGCGGGGAGACGTGGAGCGTATGAAGTACAAGACGACGGCAAAGTTGGTCATTCAAGCGTGCGACAAGGATTTGCCGGGCGTGTTCGGCCATGGCTGCGTCTTGCTGCTGCAGGGTATTGCCCGGGAGCACTCACTCAACCGCGCCGCCAAAAGCATGGGCATGGCGTATTCCAAAGCGTGGCGTATTGTAAACGAAGCGGAAGGCCAGCTAGGCTGTAAGCTCATCGAGCGCGACGGCGCCCGCGGATCCACGCTCACCCCCGCCGGCGAGCGGGCCATAGCGGTCTACGAGGAGCTGCAGACCGACATCAACAACGTCATCGCTACCAAAGCCGACGCCCTCATCGCCAGCATCAACGCAAAGTAGTCCTTTTAGGCGGTTTTTAGCCCACAGCGCCCTCGGGTTGAGGCTCGCGCCACAAAACGGGCCCATCTACTACGTTTAGTTGAACACCCACGACCATACCGGACATTATGAAAATAAAACCGCTGGTAAACAGCTTGGTAATTTTCAAAATAGGCGGGTGTGGTCGACCCCTATTGCTTAAACGTAGTAAATAGGCCGTTTTCGTGACACAGACCCCGATTAGCTACTTGCGAAGGGCGTTATCGAGAGTGGCAGCCACCTGCAGAGGGTCGTCGGTGCCGGCGAAGAGGCGGATGGCGCTCCCCCGCTTACCGCGTGGGGCCGAAAGGCGCGTTGCTGAGCCGCCGGCGGGCGACGTGCGGAACTCCCCCGGCAATGTGTCGAACAGCTCACCAGCACTTCGCTCGATAAGGTCAAACTCAACTGCCGGGCCAAAGCCGTGCTCGAGGATTCCCGTTGCAACCGCATGGTCGGGATGCGAGGTCAGCCCGGGATAGCGCACGTTGCGTACCATCTCGTTGGCGGCCAGATACTCGGCCAGCGCACGGGCGCGGTCGAAGTGGGCCTGCATGCGAGCGTCGAGCGAAGACAGCCCCCGCTCCAGCATGCAAGCCTCATTAACAGAAAGGTCGAGTGCAGACGCACCGCAATCCGCAAGAAGCGCATACGCACACTCGGCGGCGGCATCCACGCGATGGCGCTTAAGCTGCGAGCGCGCCACCGAAGCGGCGACGAGTTTGCGCGGCGCAACGCCGGCACACACACGGTCGAGTGCCTCGAGCGAAAGCACGGCGCCCAGACGCAGCGGGTTGCACCCAAAGACGCCTGACGCAGTGTTATCAACCACGAGCAGCGCATGCGGCTCACGAGCGGCGCGGCCCAGAGCGCGAAGGTCGGGCACACGCAGACCAAACCCGCCGATGGAGTTGACGAACCACCACAGGTGCGGCCCCTCGGCATCAAACGAAGCATCAAAGCCTTCGGACGCAGCAGCAAACGCCGCAGCCGCAGGCTCCCCCACCAGCGCAACATCGCAGCCATCAAAGCCGCAGGCAAATGCATCGGCAAAGTCGTCCGCAAAGGCCACCAAGCGATCGCCGGGCTGCACAATCCCCAGCATCGACAGCGCCGCCGGCACATGCGAGGCCGCAACAAGACGCGCCTCACGCGCACCAGCCCTGACAGCCCAGTCCTCTTCTAACTGTTGCACGTCCACGCAACACCGTCCCCAAAAACCGAACCGAATAAACCATCCATGAAGATCGTACGCCAGCGAGCGGGCAGCTGCCGTGGCGAGGTGCCGCGAAAGAGGAGCGACGCGTACTTTATGTACGCGAGCGACGGTTTGAGCGGCAGATCGCCCGGCAGATGTCCGCGCAGCGTCGAGCGGTCCGGCGTTTGTTAAAACGCCGGAACAAAATTAGCCGTGATATTCGCCGTTGTACTGGATGAGCGTCAGGTCCTCCACGCCGTCGAGTACGCGGATGGCATCGGCATAGGGCATATCCACACCATCAGAGAACACTTCGACGGCCATCTCGACCTTGTCGCCGCGCATGGTCTTGGACTTGACGGTGAACTTGGTGCGCCCAAATGCACGCACGATATCGTCGCCGGTGGTCTGGCCCGTGTAGTGGATGACCATCATGTACACGCGCGCCTTGTCCTGGTGGCTTGCAAAGCCGGCGATCAGCACCACGATCACCACTGCCGTGAGCCCCACGAGCGCATACATGCCGGCGCCTGCCGTAATGCCCGTGGTAATGGCCCAAAACAGATACAGCAGGTCGAGCGGGTCCTTGACCGCCGTACGGTAGCGGACGATAGACAGAGCACCGACCATACCGAGCGAGATGACCACGTTGGTCGAGATCGCGAGCGTGACCATGCAGGTGAGCACGCACATGCCCACGAGCGTCACGGCAAAGCTGCGCGAATACACCACGCCGGTAAAAAAGCGCTTGTACACGTAATAGATCAGAATGCCCATGGCGAGCGCCACGAGCAGCGACAGGCCGATCTTGGCAGGGTCGACCTGACCAAACGCCTCCAAGACGGAGTTCTTAAAAAAATCCCTGGTGCTCATGGTCTAAATATCCCCTCGGTTCTCAAAATCCGATTCCCAGTAGTTAAAACCGCGAAGGTAGGCGGTCTTTTCGTAACACAGGCAGTACTTGGAGACCGCCGTAAGCTCGGCCGCGCCCGGCGGCACCATATCGCGCACCAGCTGCGGGCAAAACTCCGTAAACTTGACCTCCATCACCAGCTTGCCGGGCTCCAGGACTGGAAGCACGGGCAGCGTCGCGTCAAAGATGTCAAAGCTACCCACCGCGGCACGCACGTTCATGTCAAACGTGATGCGCACGGTGCCCTCATCCATCACCCACGGCTCGCGCTCATAGTCCACGATGGTCCGCGGGCGCATCACGTTGCAGATGCACTCGATGTAGAACTCGCGGCAGAGCGGATAGGGGCTCCTCAGCAAAAAGTCGTAGTCGCCAGCCAGAATCTGCTCAAACTCGCCACGCGTGAGCGGTGCGTCCTCCTTGTAGATCCAGCTACCGTACTTCTTTTTGCGCTCGAGCTTAATCACCTTGTCGCCGCCGTTATAGATGCGCACGCGATACTTTTTGCGCATGAGAATACCGGCGTCTTTTTCCTCGTAGGCCGAGTTGCAGTAGTCGTCAAAGTACAGGCTGCGAATGGTGTAACCGCCCGCCTGCGCATGCTTGTCCAGCTTAAACACCGGCGCCATGCGACAGGCAAGCGCAGTGTGCTCACCCTCGTTAATGAGAAATTTGAGCTCGTGGCGGTAACGCTCCTGCGTGGTACGCGCAGGAGGTGCCGCCAGGCGCTCAAGCAGCGCGCTAGCCCTCCTCATACGTATCCTCCACGACCTTACCGCCGTCCTGCACGTAAAAACACTTCATGCCGTACTGCTTGCCGTCGTCGGTAACGTAATAGTCAAACGCATCTTGCGTATAGCCGTCGGAGTTAGTGGCACGCACGCGCACAAAGTACTGGCCGGAATCGGGCGCATCGCAGGTCACCTCGGGAAGCAGCACGTCCTCTGCCTTAAAAAGCACGTCGCTTATGGCATAGTCGCGCGCAAGCTCGACGGTATAGCGAATGTCGCGCGCCTCAAAGTCGTACGCGGCATCCCAGTTCAAGCGCAGCTTACCGTTATCGATCTGCGGCACACCAATATAGAACGGCATGGGCTTTTTAAAGCTCTCGCAATAGCTCTTATAGTTCTCCTCGATCTCAGAAGGAATCGCCGTAGCGATTTGCTCGTATTGATCCTTGGTGACAGGCAGATTGTCGATATCGGGCGAAGCAAAGACCAGCGATTCAGTAACCTCGCGGTAGTGCTTGATCATCTTGCTCAGGCGCGCCTCGGTCAAATACGAGCGCAAGTCCTTGACGGCACGGTCGAGTTCGCTGCGGAACGACTTGCTGCGCAACGCGCGGTTGAACAGCACGTTGCCCCAGTAGTTGCTCACGCCGCGCTCCCAGCTCGCATAGTCCGAGAACCCCTTCAGGCTCAGCTCAAGCTTACGCAGCATGCCGTCGTTATCCCAATCCAAAAAGTACCAGGTATTTGAGTTGAGCGGGCTGTACAGATAGCAGTTACGGTTCTGCGTATCGCAGTTGCCCGTCAGGATCTGAAACGCCAACCAATAGACCAGATTCTCGGTATCAAAGTAGGTGTCGAGCACGTCATCGATCTTTTGCGATTCGTCGTTGAGCGCATCGAGCATCTCGATGAGCTTGATGTGGTCCGAGTCGCCCTTAATCTCGAGCATGCCCTCGAAGTTGGCCTGGTTGTAGTCGGGATCGTCGGCAAGCTTAATAGTTTCCTCGCAGCGATAGAAATCGAAGCTGTTCACCTTGTACAAATGCCCGTTCTTATCCAAGCCGTGCGCCTTAAGCGCCGTTTTATTGAGCTGCTCCACCTGCGTAAACAAGCCGTAGTCCTCAAAGGTATCGTTGGACTTTTCGGTCTGGTCGCACACCCACAAATGCACAAACTGCGTGCGCAGGCCCATCATCTGGGGAATCCCGCGAATAAGGTCGTAGGCCATCTTGTTGCGAAAACGCATGCCCTCGCCCATGTGCTTGTTAAGCGCAATCGCGCGCTGTTGGCGCCAGGTACCCTTGCCCTTTTTGAGCTCTACCTTGTAATTCTTCTGCGTATAACCGCTCGACGTCTGGCCGCGCACCTGCACGGTAGCATTGGGCGCTTCCTCGCCATAGCCAACCTCGCCGGCCACCGGGCCGTCTTCGTCGCCCGCCTGCAGCAGGCCCATAACCTGATAGCGTGCCACGCCCATGTCGGCGTAGTCGTAGACCGAGTACGTATTGATCTCGGCCCAGCTATGATCGGTGTTCTCGGAGCTGTTGCCGCGCGAGACCGTCAGGAACATGGTCACAATGCCCGAGTCATCATAGACCTCGTAGAGCTCGTCCTTGTCGCGGAGGTGCTTGGTACCGTCCGAGGACTCGGCCTTTTTAATCTTGTCCTGCTTTTTGACCTTTTTGGTCGAGGAGTCTTCCTGCACCGAGCAGCCCGAAAGCAACAGCGCACCGGCAGCCGCCTCAATCAGGCGACGGCGAGACATCATCCTATCGGTCATCAGAACCTCCCCAATGGTTGTGATACACACGGACCACCGTACGCTCAAACCAGCCATGCGGCTCACCCTTATGGCGGGCTTCCTCATAGCGCTGCTCGGCACGGTCGAGCAAGCGGCCCAGTTGTGTAAAGCGACCCGTCTTGTCGGTCGCCACCATGGGCTGTTGACTCAGGATACGATACGGCAAGTTGGCGGTATAGGTATCGAGCCGCAGCAACGCCACGATAAAAAACACCGCCGCACCCAACAAAAAGCCAAAGCCGTAAAACTGCTGCGGCAAAAGCAGCGACACGGCGGTCGCCAGCCCGGCCACACCGGCAAACAGGCCCGAAGCCAGCACGGCACCCTTGTAGTCGGTAAAGTACAGCAAGATGAGCATCACCGTATTGCCCACGGCATACAGGCCATAGCCCACGCACAGTGTGCGAAAATACCCGTGCATAAGACTGTTAAAGCCCAGCGGCAGGGCCGAGAGCACCGTGGTCTCCAGCGAGATGACCGCCGCGGTCACAAACAGCTGCTTGAGCGCGCAAAACCACAGCTCCCGGTTGA
>DXLY01000017.1:12443-28077 GCA_019414465.1 Collinsella sp. | reverse complement strand
ACTCGCGGCCCCTGACGTCCACCCTCTTCTCATAGGGGGAGCCATCGGAACCGATATAGATAATGCTCTCTCCGCCCTTCGGGAATTTGGCCTTACCTTCAGCAATTAGTCTATGCTTTTCTTCACGTATACGTTCGAGAAGGACGCTGGCAGGCTCGTCATTCGGATCCTGCGGCACAAGTTTGCCCTCAATCGCCATTTGCAGGATTGAGTTTTTCAGGTCTTTTGCCTTCATCTACGCCTCAATCCCAAGAATCTCGCAAATACGAGCAAGCTTCTGGTCAATCTCGGCATCGAGCTTAGCACGCTCTTCTTTGTAGTTCCTGATCAGTTCGTCAGGCGGTAAGATCTCCTCTTCCTCGTGAGGATAGCCGCATACGTCAAAGTTAAAGCCGCCGTCTCGCAACTCGTCAACCGTATAGAACTTGGCCTTGGGATTGCCGTCTTCCTCGATATCCCGACGGTTCTCCCACCATTCCTTTACAGGTGCAAAATGTTCGATCCTAATGGGCTTGGTCTTAGAGAAGTGTTTATACCCCTCGGGCATGTCCATGCGATAGAACCAAACGCCCTCAGAGGCCCCCGTATTATCGAAGAACAGAACGTTAGTAGTGATGCTCGTGTACGGAGCGAAGACACTCTGTGGAAGGCGCAAGACAGTATGCAGGTTCATGTCCTCAAGCAGGCGACGCTTGATCTCCGTCTTTGCACTATCTTGGCCAAAGAGAAAACCATCCGGAATGATAACAGCAGCGCGGCCGCCTCGCTTAAGACGATAAAGAATGAGTCCAAGGAATAGATCTGCGGTCTCGGAGCTACGGAGTGCAACAGGGAAGTTGTTTTGCACCGATGCACTCTCGGACCCGCCATAGGGCGGGTTCATAAGTACAACATCAAACTGGCCGTCAGGCTTGTGCTTCCACTCGCGAACGTCCTTCTCGAGAGAGTTATCGTGAAAGACTTCAGGATTATCGATATCGTGCAACAGCATGTTGGTCACGCACAGCAGGTAAGGGAGCTGCTTCTTCTCGATGCCGTAGACCGATCTTGCATAGAGTTCACGATCGGCTGGAGTCTGAACCTGGGAGTCGAGAATCTTGAGGGCGCTCGTCAAAAAGCCGCCCGTGCCGCACGCGAAGTCAGCCACAGTCTCGCCGAGCTTGGGCGCAAGCGCCTGGGCCATAAAGTCAGTCACCGCTCGGGGCGTGTAAAACTCGCCGGCATTACCTGCGGACTGCAAGTCTTTCAGGATGGTCTCGTAAATTTCACCGAAGGCGTGGCGCTCTTTGTACTCGGTAAAGTCAACCGATTCGTCAATCTCGTTGATGACTTGACGAAGCAGAATCCCATCCTTCATGTAGTTATTGGCGTCAGTAAATGCAGCCTTGACGACAACGTGTCGCAAAGGCGCATCAGGTGCAAGCTCAAGACTCTCAAGAGTCTTGAATAGATCATTGTTTACAAAGTCGAGAAGTTCATCGCCAGTAAGCGCCTTACCATCCTTCGCATCGTGCGCCCAGCTGTGCCAACGCAAGCGCTCGGGGATAATGGACCGATAGGAGTCATCGTGAAACTCCCACTCCTGCTCCTTAGCATCGTAGATCTTGAGGAAGAAAAGCCAGGTCATCTGCTCGATGCGCTGTGCATCGCCATTGATGCCAGCGTCTTTACGCATGATGTTCTGCAGGGTCTTTACAAGAGATCCCAGTGCCATTTTCTATCGTTACCTTTCTCTATGCGATATAGAGCTCGTCCTCGAGCATCTGCGCTGCCTGAATGTACTGTTGTTTGCCGCCGAATGCGGCAACGATCTTCATCGGACTGCCAAACCGACGGAACTCCTCGAGATCGAGAACATGGGTATCGTCCAAGTCTACGAGGTTCGACGTCGCATATTTGTCGAGAAGCGCCTCAAGGACCTCGCGCGCGACGCCGGCATACTCATAAAGCACGCCCTTCTTCTTGACGCTATTGGCTCTCTCGCTGCGCGTAAGAGGTCTCTGGTCGTAAGCAATATGGCAAATGAGGTCAAAGTCGCTCATTTGCTCTTGCCCAGTCTCGAGCCGCAGCTCATCCAGAAATACGCCATGAGCGCGCAGCTCATCGATAATCGCCTGCTTCTTATGTTCAGAGTTCCACGCCGCTAGGAAGTGGTCAAGAGTGTCGTATTCGCCAAGGATGTTTTTTCGCGTATAGTCCTTAAGGCTCTCAGTTACAAGAAGGCCATCGGAGGAGTAATACTGCACCATCTCCGACACTACATAGACGTCGGCCCCATGAACGTGATATTTCACATGGGAGGACGGATCGTCCGGCGGTAATACGGGTGGGTCTACGATCGGAGGCGGGACAGGGCCGCCGCCATTGCCACCGAAATCCGGGTCCGCAATGGGGTCATCCGGATTGGGCTCAAACACAACAACAGGCTCGCCATCGAACTCGGGATCAGCGAACAAGCGAGACGCATCGCGAAAATCGAGGATAGTGAAGTAGAGCTTGCCATAGTCCTCGCAAATACGGGTGCCGCGACCAATAATCTGTTTGAACTCCGTCATCCCATGTTCGCCAAACTTGTTGTCAAGCACGACCACCTTGCATGTCTTGCAATTAACACCGGTGGTGAGAAGCTTTGAGGTCGTAACAATGGTCGGGTATCTCTCGTCGGGGTCGATGAAGTTATCTAACTGCGCTTTACCTTCCCTGTCGTCACCCGTAATCTTCATGATGTAGGTGGGGTGATCTCTTACGATATCGGCGTTCTCGTTTACAAGGGCACGTCGCATGTTTTCGGCATGCTCGATGTCAACGCAAAAGACTATGGTCTTGGAGTAACGATCCGTCTCCTTTAGAAATTGAGTTATCCGCTTGGCAACTTCCTCGTAGCGCTCTTTGATGACAATCTCGCTGTCGAAGTCTTGCTTCTCGAAAACACGTTTGGGCAGAGCTTCACCGCGATCATCTACGGTGCCTTCCTCAGTACGGTATCCGTAAATGTCGACGTTCAGCTTAGGGCGAATAACTTTATACGGGGCAAGAAAGCCATCCTCGATACCCTGTTTAAGGGAGTAGGTATAGACAGGTTCGCCGAAGTAGGTAATGTTTGAAACCTCTTCAGTCTCCTTTGGCGTCGCCGTCATTCCGATTTGAATTGCACAATTGAAATACTCGAGCACCTTACGCCATGCGGAGTCCGCCGCGGCGCTTCCGCGATGGCACTCGTCGACGATAATCAAATCGAAGAATTCTGAGTCGAACTCGCGGAATATCTCTTCACCGTTTTCTCCAACAAGCTGTTGGTAGAGCGAGAAATAGACCTCGTAAGCAGAATCGAGCTTTCGGCCTACGACCTTGGTTGTAACCCTCTTGAGGGGTTTGAAATCGCCGTCTATGGTCTGATCGACGAGAATATTGCGGTCCGCCAGATAGAGAACCTTACGAACCTCGGTAGTCTGTCGCAAGCGATGAACGATTTGAAAAGCCGTAAAAGTCTTTCCCGTTCCCGTTGCCATAACGAGCAGGATGCGATTCTTACCTCGCGCAATAGCTTCAAGCGTACGATTGATGGCGATGCACTGATAGTAGCGAGGATGATTGCCACCGTGCTCCTGGTAATACGGAGCGGTCACAATCTCCTGACTATACGGATGCTCAAGTCCCTTAGCTTTTGAGTATCGTGTCCAGAGCTCCGCCGGAGCGGGGAACTCGTCCATGGCGAGAGCGCGCTCTTTCCCGGTAAGAAAATCGTGCTCAACAAAACCCTTTCCGTTTGAGCTGTATGCAAACGGAATATCGAGCAGTTGAGCATATCCCATCCCCTGTTGGAGACCGGCATCAACGGTGTGCTCCGTATCCTTGGCCTCGACGATTGCGATAGGGATGCCCGGAGCATACATCAAAAGGTAGTCAGCCTTCTTCTTGTCTTTACGGGTGACCATACTTCCGCGCACAACGATCTCGCCACTGGTAAAGAAATACTCAGTGAAGACTTGGGTATTGCGATCCCACGACTTCATAATCGCAGGATCGATGAGCTTAAGCCGTGTATCAGACTCGTTCATACGTCTCGGAACTCCTCATTGCGCAAGGCGGCAACTGTTGGTGTTGAACTGATTAATTTTATCATCACTATGCAATCTAGCAGCTGCTTTATACGAAATGAGACGAAGTAAAGTCAGCCCCGTGAGAAAGCTCCGAAGAAAGCAAAATGAGCCCCGGTGACTTGAGTCAGAGGTCATTACCGGGGCCATTGACTTATTGCTTATCTACATACGGCAGATTTGTCACATGAGCGTCCGCAGGAAAGTCCTTAAGGTCGATGTACCTCGACTGTCAATCGGCCTCGTACTACCGCTAATCCGTCCCGTCCCAGCAGGTCACACAACGGTGAGATAATGCCCGCGACTATTAACGTAAGCAAGGAGCACGCTATGGCAGACAACGAGATCAAACCCTCGACGGACGACGGCCGAGAGGAACTCGTGGCCAAACAGCTCGCATCGACCAAAATCCACCTCGCGCTCACTCAGGAGCGGGTGGACGTCTCCGGCGCCATCAAGCTGCCGCTCGAGCGAATACCCCAACTCGGCGTGGCGTTCGCCTCGCTCCCCTCGATGTTTCGCACCGTCACCAACACGGCGAGCGTACCCACGCTGCTCCAGGCGACCGATAAGTTTGGCAATCCGCTTGACCCGTCGATACTCCAATCGTTCAAGGACGGCAGTGGCCTCATGGGATCCTACCGCGATGCGGCCAAGGGTTTCGGGCAGGCGCGCTTCCACGTCGTCGAGGGCGATATCGCCACAAGCGTCACGCAGGTGCCTTACGATCCAACGTCGCTATTCATGGCAGCCGCAATCGCGCAGATAAACCAAAAGCTCGACTCCATCCAGGAGTCCGTCGACGAAATGTTCGACTATATGCGCCAGCGCGACAAGGCCAACATGCGCGGCAACCTCAAGACACTTGCAGACATCCTCAACAGCTACGGTCTCTACTACGACAACGCCATCGAAATGACTAGCGCCCATATGAAGGTAATCGACATCATGCATGCCTCCGAGCAGGACATAGAGCACTTCCGCTCGCAGGCGCAGGCGGATCTGAAAAAGAAAGGGTTCATCGAGGTGCGAGACGGCTTGAGCAGACGCCTCGACAAGGTGCTCGACTACCTCAAAGACTGCCAGCTCGCCACCTACATCCACGCGTTCTCGCTGTTCCTCGAACCCATGCTCGCCCAGAACTTCGAGCCCGCAAAGCTCGCGGACGCTACCGCGAAGATCGAGGCTGATTCGATCGCGTACCGCGAGCTCTACACCGACTGCTACAACGCACTCGAAGCGGGGGCTGCCGACACCGTCGATTCGGCGCTGCTGGGCGGTATTGCATCCGCTGGCAAGTTGCTCGGTCACGCCGTCGCAAAGACCCCCGTTGGCGACCATACACTCATCGACGAGGCACTCGAGGGTGCAGGAGAGGACATCGACAGGTTCAACGACAGGCAATCCGAGAAACTCCTAGAGAAGCTCCATCAGGCAAAGACGCCCGACGTCACGCCGTTCAAGCAGAGCGTGAAGGAAATCGATACCCTCTACAACCGCCCCACGCAGATCGCCGTGGACGCCGAGAACGTCTACATCCTGCCTGCCAAGCAGCAGGAAGAGTAGCGATACGCGGCAGGCACGCGCCATGCAGACAGCTAACGCCCCTACCTCCCCTCCGCCTTCAACTTCAACAGCAAATCACTCAGCTCGGGGCACTTGCTGGAAAGGCGCGTCTGAGCTCGCTCGCCCATCCTCCACCGCTGGCGAACTTCCTGGGCGCGCGGACTCACGCGGTAGTCCCCGTCCATCACCTGCTTGAGCAGTTTGGCGGTCACGCGCGCATCGGCCAGGGCGCTGTGGGCGTGACCCGTCGACTCATCAAACTCGATGCCAAACCACGTTGCCGCGTCGCCCAACGAGACGCGCCCGTGGCTGCCCACGTCCATGATCGAGGTGTAAAACGCCTGCAGGTCGGCCCAGTCCGCAGGCCAGATCGCAGGCCAAAGCGCAGCAACCGCTACAACTCTATTTTCACCGGTGCGGGATGCTCCTCCAAGAATCGCTCGACTGCCGCCCCACCCTTAGAGCCACTGAGGCTCGTATAAGCCTCGGGACAAAGAGCCTGGAATAGCTCGACAATATCGGCATCAACATTCTTGGGAGAGTAACCGGTTTCTCCAGGGTTGAAGAGTCTCTCGTTGTGCGCGACGCGATTACGAAGCTTGTTTATCGCCTCAATCTTGAGATTAAGCTTCGCGCGATCGGTTCCCTTGGGCCATGCAGCATGCAGATATGGGATCCACAGGTCGCGCTCTCGGCTTCGGTCGGTCATATGCGCCCAAAAGCCCAGCATGAGGCCGGCGACCACTTGGTTCGGGTTAGAGGGGTCATGCGCGCGACCGTGGGCATCCTCAACGGCTCGACGGTTAACCAGGTTGACGTCGCGAAGTTTCCTTGCCTTACTCTTGCGCATAATGGGACGCGTCACGGGTGAATTAATATCGAAAAGCCAGTGCTCATCGCCAAGGAATCGCTCGGTAAGAACGCGGTCATAGGCGTTACGCAACGCAAGTTCGAAGTGAGCGATATCGCCCATGAGCGACTGCCCAAGCATGAGGTTCCACTCGTGCAACTCAAGCGCACCGTCAATGTCGCCGCCGCACAAGTCTAGATACGAGGAGAGCCTAGAAGTCGAGAGCCAACGCTCCGCCCATTCGCAAAGCGGTACAGACTTGGGCTCCGCAGGCTCGTCAGTCATTTGGCTACTCCTATAGATATGAATTTAGGCCCGGTGACTTGAATCAGCGGTCATCCCGGGCCCATCAATACGCAGTATACCCAGGGCTGGCAGGTTTAACAAATGGATTTTCGGTTACGAGGTCCGGGGCTCACCCCTCTACTCCAGCCACCATTCCACATCCACGGAGCACTCGACCTCTATAGGCTCTGGCTCCAGCACCGTCACCTTGGAATCAGCCGATCCCGCAGGAGCTCCGAGCGCAAAATCGGCCGCACTTGCATAGCAAAGCCGATCCATGCTGCCAAGCTGACTGTTGTAGGAGATATGCTTGACGCCATCCAGCTTAGAACCCGATGCCGCCGCAAGCGCCTGCGCATTGTTGCGTGCTCGCTCGACGGCGCGAGCGATGAGGGCATCCTCGGCAGCACGCCGGTCGGCTAGATCAAAACCTACGCTCATGTCGGCGCGCGAACCGCAGGTGTTAAGAGCCGTCCATATAGCGGCGACATCGACGGCGTCAATCGACGCAGCGATTGTGCCGTAGGCATGGTAGCTATAGCCAGTGATCGTCGCCTTTCTGCGTGTCGTTCGCGCGTAGCAGGCGTAACCTCGATACGTTAGCTCGTCATCCAAACCAAAGGGCACCAATGCCGCAGCGACCTTAACGCGATCGGCGTTGTAGTCGTTCAGGCACGCCTCCTTGGTATCGAAGCTTCCTCCAAAGCAGATGCTAAACACGACGCGATCGGGCATCACCTCGTCCTCGATCTCGGCGCCAACGCTCACGAACCCAGCTTTGTCCATCGACATGACATCCGTCCTTTCCACGAATGGCTACGTTGCGGTAAGCGTAGCCGCCCGTGCGGACACAAAAGCGGGGCGCAATACCATGCGCCAAGCACACGCCATGCAGACGGCCCCAAGAGAGTCGCCCGCTCTATTCAAATGCATGTGATAAAAATTGAGGCCCGGTGACTTGAATCAGAGGTCATCCCGGGCCCATCAGAGCTCGTAGAGCTCTTGGTTGCTTTGGTCTCGCTCTTCACGGCGCTTATCGAACTTTCCGAGGCACTCAAGCAGCATTCGAAGCATAACAAGTCGCTGCCATTAAGGCACTGACCTCTTGACCAAGCAACGGCGCTGCCCAGCTCTTCACCACTTGGGCTGCCGTCGACTTTATTCTATCCGCGAGCATCTGGTTTACCAAATGGATTTTCGGTAAAGGAAGCACGGCACGCCCCGCAAGACCACTACGCCCCAAGTGCCGCCATGGGGATCACCGCCACGCCGTCGTCGCGTGTGTAGGCAATGCTCCCCTTTCCAACCACGACCGCCAAAAACGCCGGCGCGGCATTCTGGGCGGCAGGATTGGAGAGCACTTTCCTCTCCAGCGCCTTGAGATTTCTCGCTCCATCGTCTGCTTTCGCATCACTCAGCTTGACCTCGATGGCTCCCCAGCGCCCGTCGTGCTCAACGATCAGATCGACCTCAAGGCCCTTCTCATCTCGGAAATAATGGACACTGTTGTCGACACCGCCGTAGGTGGAAAGGAACACGCGCACGTCGCGCAGGACGAGGTTCTCAAAGAGCATCCCCAGCGTTTGCATATCGCCAAGCAGCCGCTCAGGGGTAGCCCCCAGCAACGCCGCCGCAAATGACGGGTCGCAGAAGTAGCGCTTGGGGCGCACGCGAACGCGAGCCTTCGAGCGCATGGGCGGCTCCCATCCGCACAGGTCCTCGGTCAGCTTGAGCCTGTTGAAGAGATCCAGGTGCGCAGCGATGGTCCTCTCGTCGGGGCCCGCCTCACCGTACGAGGCGTCCTTTATGAGCGTCTTGTACGTGACAGCCTGGCTCTCGTTCATGGCAAGAGCTCGCAAAAGGCCGTGTGCAAGCTCGGGCGATCATGCGATATACGAAATTACGCCATTCTCAATGCGGATTTTACGCTACTTCCAATGTAGTTTTTACGCCGTTGCGGATGTAGTTTTTACGCTATGTTCATTGAAGGTTTTACGCTTGGCATCCTTAGCGCGACGCTCGCTCAACCCCTGACCACCGGATTGCCCGAATTCCGGGATGCTGCCTCCGCTCCAAACAAAAGGCCCAGCTCGCGATGAGCTGCCTCCCATTTCTTGAACATTAGAAATGGGAGACTTTCCACCCCATGCCTCTATCGGAAACGGCATCCCGTCCTGAGCATCGAATCCGGGACGTAGTTTCCGCATGCGGCCTCGTTAGGAAAGCATGTCCCACTCTGAGCGCTCATTCCGGGGCGCAATTTCCGCCAGAAACGCCGCCGGGAAAGCGCATCCCGGTTTGGAGCCGAAATCTGGGATGCGGTTTCCGGTTGAGGGCTGTCCGGAAAGCGCGTCCCATTCCGAGTGGCAATTCCGGGTCACAGTTTCCGCAGATACAAGGCGACAGTCCGCCGCCCTTATCACATGCCTTCAAATATGCGATCCAGAAACACAAAACAGCAGATAGAATGCTCTTTTTCAAAAAGTACACGTCCCGAAACTTACCAAGACTTCATATCCAGTTACCGTTCACGGTCGCCAATTACCGCCCACCGATTCAAACAAGAAATATGTCGCCAAAAGCAGGTCATCTACCTGCATGGTTAGATTTTGGTCAGCTTTTGGTCAGTTGAGCGGCAAGTTCCGGCTGATACGTTTTTGCAACCCCAAAAAGGAGGCGGTAGCCCATGGCGCATTGCAACGACCAAATCATCGACCAACTGCTCACTCAAGCCGAACAAGAGGGGCGCTGTCTGATTCCCCCGAGCACGGCGATCCGAAAAGCGCTCCTTCGGCGCATCGGCGACATGGTTGTCTCCCCCATGCCGGGACTGTTCGCGCGAAAAACGCGCTGGGATGAACTCAACCGAGCGCAACGCCATTGCGAGATTATCCGCGCCCTTGCGATCATCCATCCCGATTGGACGTTCTGCTCGTTTTCGGCAGCTTGCCTGCTGGGGCTCGAGATCTCGTGGCGACACCTGAACGTCGTGCATGTTTGCAGCTCGACAAAGCCGTCGGCTCGTCCGGGCGCACATATTCAGCGGCACCAGATTGAGCCGGCCGGAGCAATACGCAGAGCCGGCATATCGGTAACGCCGCCCATCCAAACGGCCACAGATTGCCTGCTGCAAACTGGTTTTGCCGACGGCATGCCCATTGCCGATTCGGCGATCTCAAAGCTCGGCCTTGCGCCGGAACAGCTGACGGAGGCCGTTGAGCAACGAGCGACTGCCCGCAATGGTCGCGCGATTCGCACCGCCCTCACAACGCTTCGATATGCCGACGCCCGCGCCGAGAGCGGCGGGGAATCGGTCGCCCGAGCCATCATGATCGAGACGGGCTTTGCGCCCGACTGGCTTCAATACGAGCTGACGGACCCCTTCGATTCGGCCAAGCCCATACGAACGGACTTTGCCTGGGAGCGCCAGGCGCGGGAACTCACGCTGGGCGAGCTCGACGGGCTCATCAAATATACCGACCAGACTATGCTGGCCGGACGCACCACCGCCGAGGCGCTCGTTGCCGAACGACAGCGCGAGGCGCATCTATCGCTCTACGGTCACCCTCTGCTGCGCTTTACCATCAGCGAGGTCCGCTCGGCAGGAGTGCTCGCCAAAAAGCTGCAGACGGCAGGCATCCGGCAGACCGCGCTGCCGACATGGCTCAACGAGGTGGACCTGTAGGAGCTGTTGAGCTTATGCCCGCCTGCCCATCAAACTGGGGCACACTTTCCAGTTGGCGGCACCGCGGAAACCATATCTCAGATTGAGTGCTCAGAATGGGATGCGCCTTCCATATGGCATACCTAGCGGAAACCGTGTCCCGGAATCAAGGCCCAGAACGGGACACGCTTTCCGGCTGAAGCGCCCAGCGGAAACTGCATCCCGGAATAGACGCTCAAACTGGGACGCAATTTCCGCTGAGGTTCCATCCGGAAACTGTGTCCCACTCCGAGCGTCTATTCTGGGATGAACTTTCCGCCAGAGGGTTCAGCCGGAAACGGCATCCCACTCTGAAGCGAAATTCTGGGACGCAGTTTCCGGTTGAGAGCTGTTCCGGAAAGTGCGTCCCATTCCAGGCGCGGATTCCGGGATGCACTTTCCGTTTGAAGCTCCAACCGGAAAGTGCATCCCACTCTGGAGCCAAATTCCGGGATGCGCTTTCCGCTAGAGGCTCAAAAGGAAAGCGCGTCCCATTCTGAGGCTTGAATCCGGAACACAGTTTCCGCTCCAAACAAAAGGCCCCGGCTCGCGATGGAGCCGGGGCCAAAGGTGCAGCATATACAGTTGGTGTTGTGCGCGAACAGCCCATCAGCAATGGGCGTCCGCGTTCTACCCTACCCGCGGTGACGGGCGCGGCTGTAGGGCGTATCCACCATGGGCAGATCCGGACGCAGCTTGCCGTCAAATGCGCGATAGGCGTTCTGCACGGCGGGCGCCGTGGGGATCGTTGCGATCTCGCCGATGCCCTTGCCGCCGTATGCCACGGGCAACAGCTCGTCCTTCTCCACGTAAATGGCGTGGATATCCGGAATCTCGGGCGCACGGAACAGCCCGAGCGTACCGTACCTTGCCTGGGGTACGCAGTCCTTGAGCGGCCAGTCCTCGGTAAGCGCATAGCCCATACCCATGAGCACGCCGCCTTCAATCTGACCCTGGATGGAGATGGGATTGACCACCTTGCCGGAATCGTGCGCGGCATAGACCTCGCTCACGCGGCCGTCATCATCCAGAATGACCACATGTGTGGCAAAGCCGTAGCAGATGTGGCTCTTGGGGTTGGGAACGTCAGCGCCCAGCTTGTCGGTCGGCTCCAGGTACACGTAGCCAAACTCGCAGCCCTCGAGCGCCTTGATGGCGGTCGCGGGATCCTGAGGATGCATGCCCTGGCCGGCGACGAGCTCCTGCGTGCGCAACTGATAGGCGCGACCGTCGTCGTACTCGATCTTGACGCCGTCGCCATGCGCGCTCACGGGAGTATCGGGTGCGGGCTTGCCGGCCTCGATGTCAAGCATGGCATCGCGCAGCAGGAAGGCGGCACCGCGCACGGCCTCGCCGGTCACGACCGTCTGACGCGAACCAGACGTGGTGCCGGAGTCGGGAGCATTCTCGGTGGAGCACTCGCCGTTGGCGATGCGGCTCAGCGGCAGACCGCAGGCCTCGGCAACGTCCTGCAAAAAGACCGTGTTGCAGCCCTGGCCGATGTCGGACGTGGCGGCGTAGACCACGGCGCGGCCATCCTCGACGCGAATCTTGCAGCGGCCGGCATCGGGCAGGCCCACGCCCACGCCGGCGTTCTTCATGGCGCAGGCGATACCGGCATGTCCGGGATGCGCATAGTAGGCGTCCTTGACCTCGAGCAGCGTCTCCTTAAGCGCCGTGGAGCAATCGGCGATCTGGCCGTTGGGCAAAACCTCACCCGGCTCGATAGCGTTTCGGTAACGAATCTCCCACGGATCCAGGCCGACCTTCTCTGCCAGCAAGTCGATCAGGCTCTCGAGTGCAAACTCGGACTGGCAAACGCCAAAGCCGCGGTACGCGCCGGCGGGCGGGTTGTTGGTGTAGTAGCCAAAGCCGCGAATGTCGGTGTTCTGGTACTTGTAGGGGCCGACGGCGTGCGTGCAGGCGCGCTCGAGCACCGGACCGCACAGCGACGCGTAGGCGCCGGTATCAAAATTGATCTCGCAATCCAGGCCGGTAAAGTTGCCCTCGGCGTCGCAGCCCAGCGTAAAGGTGCCGTCCATGGCATGGCGCTTGGGATGGAACGCAAGCGACTCGGCACGCGTGAGCTTGCACTTCACAGGACGCTGGAGCTTATATGCGGCGAGCGCGGCCAGGTGCTGGACCGAAACGTCCTCCTTACCGCCAAAGCCGCCGCCCACGAGCATGGTCTCGACGACCACGCGCTCGGGCTCGCTATCCCAGCCAAACATGTGGGCACACTCTTTGCGCGTGTCGTAGGCACCCTGGTCGGTCGACTGCACCTTGACGCCGTTCTTGTACGGGAAGGCAACGGCGCACTCGGGCTCCAAGAAGGCATGCTCGGTAAAGGGCGTGGTAAAGCGCTGCGTCACGGTGAACGCGCTTTCGGCCAGCGCCTTGGCGGCGTCGCCGCGCGTCACGTGGCGGCTCTGACACACGTTGTCCTTGAGCTCCACCGTGTTGCCGAAGGCAAAGAAGCTGTCGTGCAGGCGCGGGGCGTCAGCAGCCCTGGCCTCGACAATGTTACGCACGGGCTCCAGCGGCTCGTAATCAATCTTTACGAGCTTCTTGGCCTTCTCGAGCGTCGCCTCGTCCTCGGCAACCACCAGCACAATGGCATCGCCCACGCAGCGGGTGATATCGCCCGCCGCGATCATGACGTCCCAGTCCTGGATAAGGTGGCCGACCTGGTTGACCGGCACGTCCTCGGCGCGCAGGATACCCACCACACCGGGCAGGGCCTCGGCCTTGGAGGTATCGATGGAGAGCACACGGGCGCGCGGGTACTTGGAGCGCACGGCGCTGGCATAGGTCAGGCCCGTCTGGTCGATCTCGTCGATGTCGTCGGGGTACTTGCCCTCGCCGAGCACCTTCTTGCGCACGTCGATACGGAAGGCGCGCTTGCCTACGCCGTAGTTGTCGCCGCGCTCCAGATCCTCGTCGATCTGCTTTTCGCCGCGGAGCACCGCAGCGGCCAGTGAAATGCCCTCGATGATCTTCTTGTAGCCGGTGCAACGGCAGATGTTGCCGCGGATGGCGTACTTGATCTGCTCCTCGGTGGGCTCGGGGTCCTCGGCGATGAGCGCCGCACCCGCCATGACCATGCCGGGGATGCAAAAACCGCACTGCACGGCACCCACGGCGCCAAAGGCGTACACAAAGGCCTCGCGCACGTCCTGGGGCAGGCCCTCGACGGTCACGATGTTGCGGCCGGCGGCAAGAGCGGTGGTCAGTACGCATGCCTTGACGGCCGCGCCGTCTACATGGATGGTGCAGGTACCGCAGGCGCCCTCGGAGCAGCCGTCCTTAGCGGAATGGATGTGCAGGTCGTCGCGCAAGTAGCGGAGCAGCGGCTTGTTCTGAGTCGTCGTGCGCTCGACGCCGTTAACGGTAAAAGTGAATTCCTGTGCCATGGTGATTCCCTTCTACACGCCGGCGGCGATGCCGGTGCGGTCGTGGATGGCGCCATGCGGGCAGACGACGGCGCACATGCCGCACGACAGGCAGTCCGCGCCGTCGATATGGGCGCAGTTGTCCTCGATGCGGATAGCGCCGGCAGGGCACTTTTTAGCGCACATGCCGCAACCGATGCAGCTCGTGTCGCAGATCTTGCGCGCAATGGCGCCCTTGTCGGTGTTGTTACAGCGCACCAGAATGTTCTGGTAGCCGGGAACGAAGGCAATCACGCGCTGCGGGCACGCCATGCCGCACAGGCCGCAGCCCGTGCACTTGGAGCGATCCACGCGGGCGATGCCATCGACCAGCGCAATGGCACCGTGGGGGCAGGCCGTGACGCAGGCGCCGCAGCCAATGCAGCCTTCGCTGCAGCGGGCGTCGCCGCCCGCGGAGGCGCAACCGCTTCCGCAGGCAACGTAGGCCACGTTATGTTGAATGGATTTGGCCATAAGAGACTCGCCTATTTCTTAAGAAGGTACGAATAGTTGTCGCGCACAGCCCTGATGGTCAGGCGGACGGCCTCGGGCAGACCGGTGTTGACGGCATCGACCGAGACGGTGCGGACCGTGCCGGCGACGCGGACCTTAAAGTGATCCTCGTCCACGGCCAAGAAGCCCTCGTTCTCGGAGTTCTCCATGTCCTGCTCGCTCCAGAACAGGGTGAGCTTGTCCTTGTAGGGACGACCCTCCTGGTAGGGGCAGAACACGGCGCAGTTGCCGCACTCGTTGCACATGCCGTCAACATGGACGACCTGATGCTTGGCGAGGCCCGGCACCTTAATTGCCACGTTGGCACGGTTGGGGCACACGTCGCAGCAGACCTCGCACACCGAGCCGCAGCCCAAGCAGCGGGTCTTGGTGCAGTTGCGCTTGTCACGGCACAGCGACCCCTTGCGCTCGTAGCAGGTGTCCTCACGACCGGCCTGCTCGTTGCAGTCGGTGTACTTGTTAAAGTCCACGCCAGCGATGGCACGGGCAACCTCGGCGGCATCGGCGATGGCCTCGACCACGGTGGCAGGACCGCGACGGCAGTCGCCCGCAGCCCAGACGCCCTCGACGCCGGTGGAGGTGGCGGCAAGGCGGCCGCGATGGTCGTGCTCGACGCCCGCGGCATCGTACAGGCTGGCATCGATGCCCTCGCCCACGGCGCAGATCACCGTGGTGGCGGAAAGCTCGACGGTCTCGCCCGTGGCGACAGGGCTGCGACGGCCGCTTGCATCCGGCTCGCCAAGCTCCATAACGTCGCAGGTCAACACGGCACCGTTGAGCGCCTTGGGCGCCAGCAGCTCGCAGAACTCAACGCCGTCGGCAAGAGCAAGATCAAGCTCTTCCTCGTCAGCGGGCATCTGCTTCTTGGTGCGGCGATACACCAGGCGCACGTTCTTCACGCCGGCCAGACGCTTGGCCACGCGGGCCGCGTCCATGGCGGTGTTACCGGCGCCAATGACCACGACGTCCTCGCCCAGCTCGAGCTTCTCGCCCTTCTTGGCGGCCTCGAGGAACTCCAGCACGTCGAGCTCGGCGCCCTCGCCCAGGCCCGCAGAGCCGGGCATCCAGGCACCGGTGGCAACGACCACGTCGGTAAAGCCCTGGGCCTTGAGCTCGTCAATGGAATCAACGCGAGCGTTGAGCTGCACCTTGGCGCCAAAGGACAGGCAGAGCTCGGCATCGTGGGAGA
>DXLY01000017.1:6332-12433 GCA_019414465.1 Collinsella sp. | reverse complement strand
AAGGAAAATCGCATCCTCCACGGCGACATCGCCGCCGCCGATAACGGCAACGGTGCGGTCGCCGTCGTTTGCGATGGCCTGGGCGCGCAGCTTGGGCAGCACGGCGGCCATGGCCTCACGGGCGGCCTTGAGCTTGCTGGCGCGAATCTGGGCGCCCTCGGGCTCGTAAAATGCACGTTCGCAGGCACGGCCGCAGGGATGCGGGCAGATGGTGCCGGTAATGAACGGCAGGGCGTTGCGCTCGATGATGATGTTGAGCGCGTCCTCGTAGCGGCCCTCGTCAACAGCCGCCAGATAGGCAGGGATATCCTGCTGGATGGGGCAGCTCGTACGGCACGGCGTGGTAAAGCAGTCGGAAAGCGGGCTCTTGCCAGCGACCTTGCGGTCGGGCAGCGGACGCAGCGGCTTCTTGTAGAGCGGGTTGGTGAGTGAGTCGGTCTGGATCGCGGTCACGGCCTCGAGAGAGACGCCCGCGAACGGCTTGCCGCCCAGATCGCCAAACTCGCCGGCCATCTGGCTAAAGCGCTCGTAGCCACCGGGCTTGAGCACGTCGGTCGCCAGGGTAACGGGCCAAATACCGGCATCATACAGGGCGCGGATGTTGTAGACCGTGGCACCACCGGAGTAGCTGATGCGCAACTTGCCGTCAAACTGCTCGGTAATGCGGCGGGCGGCCTCGATGGTCAGTGAGAACAGCGAACGGCCGGACATGTACATCTCGGTGGAAGGCAGCTCGTTCCTCGTCACGTCGACGGGGAACGTGTTGGTCAGCTTGACGCCAAACTCCAGGCCGCGCTCGGCGCACAGGGCAATCAGGCGCTCGAACATGGGCACGGCGTCAGCCCACTGCAGGTCCTCGCGGAAGTGCGTATCGTCGAAGACGATGTAGTCAAAGCCCAGCTCGTTCAGACGCTGGCGGGCAAACTCATAGCCCAGCAGCGTGGGGTTGCACTTGATGTAGGTATTGAGGCCCTTCTCGGTGATGAGGTAGGTCGCAATGCGCTCGATCTCGGCGGGAGGGCAGCCGTGCAGGGTAGACTCGGTGATGGAGTTGGAGACGCGCGCCGGGATGGACTCGACAAATGCGGCGTCGACATGCTCAAACTTGTCTAGGTTGGCAAGCGCCCAGGCACGGCACTCGTTCCAGACGTCGGAGCCGCTGGCATCCTTCATGCCCTCGATGTAGGCGTCGACCTTGGGGCTCTTAATGCCCTCCAGGTCATAGCCCACCGACATGTTGAAGACAAAGCCGTCCGGGCTGCCCAGACCGTACTCGCGAGCGATCAGGTGGCAGGCAAACCATGCCTTCACGTACTCGGCAAAGGCCTGCGGAACCTCGAGCTCGGTCGACCATTCGCAGTTGTAGCACTCGTCCTGAGCCACGATGCAGGGCTTGTTGACGCACTTGGAGAGCTCCTCGCCGTCCATAACCTGGACGGTCTTGAGCTCAAAGAAGCGAGAACCGGCCACATAAGAGGCCACGATGTTCTGGGCCAGCTGCGTATTGGGACCGGCAGCCGGGCCAAACGGAGTCTCGATGCGCTCGTCAAAAATGGGAAGCGCACCCTCCTGGTTGGTCGTGACCATCTTACGCACGCCAAAGATGGCGTCCTGGGTCTTGTGCTCCTCGATGATCCAGTTCATCAGCTGCGAAAACGGGATCGGCCTCATGATGTCGCTCATAGTGAGCTCCTCTCTGTAACGCCCGGCGAGACCGCGCGGCGGGCGCAAATACGGTGTAGCGCTAGCACAGCGCCGGCGACCCCGCGGAGGCCGCCTATGCGCGCGTCGGATGCGGCGAAACATCCGACGCGCGCGAATCTCCAATTGGAATTAGTACACGCGATCGTTGAGCGTGCTCCAGAGCTTCTTGGACTCGGCCATGGTCCACGCGTTGATCTTGTCCTCATCAATCCCAACGAACTCACGATCCTTGTACAGGACGCGGCCGTTGATGATGGTGGTGCGGCAGTTTTTGCCCATCATGCCAAAGAGCATGTGGCCGTCGATATTCTCCTCGCTCAGCGGCGTAAAGGGTTTGTAGTCCATGACGATGACATCGGCGGCAGCGCCGGCCTCGAGCACGCCGAGCTTGCGATCGAAGTACTTGCTCGCCATCTTGGCGTTGTTCTCGAACAGCATGGTCATGGCCTCGCACCAGCCCACGTTGGGCATGGCGGCGTTGTGGCGCTGAATGATCAGGAAGACCTTAAGGCTCTCGAGCATATCGTGGGTGTAGGCGTCGGTGCCCATGCACACGGGGATACCGCGGCGGAAGAACTCGAGCACGGGGGCGCAGCCCACGGCGTTGCCCATATTGGATTCGGGGTTGTTGACGAGCCAGGTACCGGACTCCTTGACGATATCCATCTCGGCAGGCGTCACGTGGATGCAGTGGCCGAGCATGGTGTCGGGACCCAGCAGATTGTGCTGCAGCAGGCGCTCGACGGGGCTGATGCCACCGCGGTTGAGGCGGGAGTCCCACACGTCATTCATGCCCTCGCACACATGGATGTGGAAGCCGGTCAGGCCGTTGTTGGCCTCGGCCATCTTATCCATGGTCTCGTCCGACAGCGTAAAAGTGGCATGTCCGCCAAACATGGCGGCGATCATGTGGTTGTCGTTATCGCGACGCTCCTTGGCGGCCCACTGGGCAAACTCGGCGTTCTCGGCAATGGCCTGGTCGCATTTTTCCTGGCCGCGGCGATCGGAGACCTCGTAGCACAGGCACGAACGCATGCCCAGCTCCTGAGCGGCATCCTTAATGGTAAAGAGGCTTCCCGGGATTTCGCAGAAGCTCGCATGATGATCGAAGATCGTGGTGACGCCATCGCGGATGGAGTCAAGAATCGTGGCATAGGCGCTGGCCTTGGTGCCGTCGAGCGTCAGGTTGTCGTCGATCTTCCACCACTGCTGCTCAAGATTCTCCAGGAAGTTGGTAGGGTTACAGCCCTTAATGGCAAGGCCGCGGGCCAAACCCGAGTAGATGTGGGTGTGGCAGTTGATGAGTCCGGGCATGATGAGGTTGCCCTGGGCGTCGACGTACTCGGCATCCGGGTACTTGGCCTTGAGCTCGCACTCGGGGCCCACTTCGACGATCGTATCTCCGTCAATGGCGACCGCACCGTTTGGAATGAACGGGGTCTGAGCATTGCGGGTAAAGACAGAACCGTTAGCGACCAGAAGCATGGATGCTCCCTTCAACATCAGGGGCGGGGTTTGACACCTCTGACATGGCGGAGTGCGAAGCGCCGGCCTACACCGGAAACGGGCCCTCTCCCGTCAACGCTTCACCAAAGGGACAAACCCTTTGAAGTGCGGCTTGGCGCCGCATGACGTCGGCGGACGAGGCGATGCGCCCGCCGACGAATAGCACCGAATTGGCTACTTCTTGCTCTCGGGCAAGACCAGATCCACGGCAGCGTCCTTGGCAGCATCGATGTGCTGAGCCACGACCGGCGTCTGCGGAAGAATCAGGTTAAGGACGATGGCCATGATGGCGGTGGGGGTTACGGCATTGGAGCCGATGACGGTGGACACCCAGGCGGGCATACCCTCGCCGGCAAGGCAACCGCTGGCCATCCAGATACCCAGGCCAAAGACGACGGAGGTACCGACGATGGTGGTAGTGCGCTGCGTGAGGCCCTCGCGGGTGAACATGCGCACGCCGTTCATGGTGATGGTGCCAAACACGCCCACGGTAGCACCGCCGATGACGGGCTGCGGGATAGCGGAAAGGACGGCAGAGAGCTGCGGGAACAGACCGGCGATGGCAAAGACGGCCGCAATGATCACAAAGACCCACTTGTTGACGACCTTGTTGGAGCAGATGATGCCCACGTTCTGGCCAAGGGCGCTGGTGGGAAGACCGCCCAGCAGGCCGCCGACCATAGAAGTGAGGCCCTGGGACACGATAGCGCCGGAAAGCTCGCGCTCGGTGGGCATACGGTCGATGGAGCCCAGGCAGGCGGCGGAGACGTCACCGATAACCTGGATGGCAACCATGGGGAACACGACGGCGAGGGTAATGCAGACCTCGGGATCAAACTCGAGCGCGTAGGGCATGAGCTTGGGAAGGGCGAAGACCTGAGCGGTGGCGACGCTGGAGAAGTCGATCATGCCAAAGGGGATGGAGACGATCATGCCAACGATCATGCCAAAGAACACGGATCCCAGCTTGAGCGTGCCCTTGCCAAAGTTGGCGAGCGCAAAGACCACGGCGAAGGTGATAAGAGCGACGCACCAGGCCTGCGGAGTGCCCCACAGCGGCGTGCCCATGCCACCGGCCATGTACTTGACGGCCGTGGGATAGAGAGAGACGCCAATGGAGAAGATGACCGTACCGGTCACGACGGGCGGGAACAGCCACTTGATCTTGCTGTAGGCCAGACCAAAGAGGACCGCGACGGCGCCGCCGACGATCTCGCCGCCCAGCAGCGCACCAAAGCTAAAGCCCGAGGCACCCATGGCCTGCAGAGCCGGCAGGAACGCGAACGAAACGCCCATGACGATGGGCAGGCCGCCGCCGATGCGACGGAAGGGAGCGAAGGCCTGAAGGGCCGTGTCGATCGCCGAAAGAATGAGCGCGACCTGAATGATGTCGGTGCTCTGCTGGCTATTAAAGCCGTAGACGCCGGCCATGATGACAGCCGGGGTGATGATACCGGCAAACGAAGCCAGTACGTGCTGAAGGGCACACGGGATCATTTCCTTAACGGGAGGCATGCCTTCACGAGTGAACAGGGCTTCAGTGCCGTTCGTAACCGTCTCCTGGGTCATTTGACCACCAATCCTCGAAATAGTTGTTTTCGCATCTAACGCTCTATTGTGACGCAGTGCGGGGTTGAGGTTGTGCCTTCGTTGGATATCGTATTAAAGATGGTTCTCATTCTCAATAATAATTTTTTGTTATCAGACTATTCTTAAGCTGAGACAATGCATTTCCGCAGGTCAGGAAAGTGTCCGGTCAAAATAACATCTAACTTTTCTTTTGGTCAACCGTTTACCGCCAAAATCCTACCGCTCGTCTGTATTACGCAATGTACCTGCGAATATGCGAGTCAATAGACACCGTGTTACCATGAGAAAAAATTGTTATGAACATTTCCGATTTCACCCAAAGGAGTTGCCCGTGAACGAGACCGTACGCCGCTTTTTGCCGATGGTCGATTTCCTGGAGCAGATACTCGGTAAGAACAGCGAGATCGTGCTGCACGATTTCTCGGATCCCGACCACGCCATCGTCGATATTCGCAACGGCATCGTGAGTGGCCGCAAGGTCGGCGGTCCCGCCACCGATCTGGCGCTCAAGATCATGCACGACCCCAAGTATCGCGACCTGCCGTTTATTACGGGCTACGAGGGCCGCGGCGCCGGAGGCAAGACGCTGGAGTCCGCGACGTTCTTTATCCGCGAGGATGACGAGATCGTCGGTATGCTCTGCGTCAACACCGACCTCTCGACCGTACGCTCCATAAACGCCATGGCGCAGCAGCTCATGGCGTGCTTCGACGCAGCGCCGACGCGCACGGAGCCCGCCCCTATCGAGGTCGAAAGCCTTTCGGAGTCCACACAGGAGCTCATCGACCGCAGCATTGCCGAGTTGCTGAGCGCGCGCGGGCTGGATGTAGCGTCGCTTGGCCAGAGCGACCGCGTGGACGTCATTCGCCACCTCAACGGCAACGGGGTGTTTATGCTCAAGGGCGCCGTGGCTTGCGCCGCCACCGCGTTGGGCATCTCGGAGCCCAGCGTGTACCGCTACCTGCAAAAAGTCCGCAAGGAGGGCTAACGAGCAAAATGGAGCGCGGCTCCACAAGCGATTCGTCACTTGACAAAAGACCCTGCAGCTCGCACGCGCTGCAGGGTCTTTTTGCATGTCATGTTTAGTTGTGGTCAACGCCTTAGAGAGCGGCGACGACCTCGATTTCGACCAGACCGCCAGCCGGAAGAGCGGCAACCTGGAAAGCGCTGCGCGCGGGGAACGGGGCCTCGTACTTGGAGGCGTAGATCTCGTTTACGGCAGCGAAGTCGGCAATGTCAGCCAGGTAGACTGTGGTCTTGACGACATCGGCAAAGGTGGCGCCGGCAGCGGTCAGCAGGGC
>DXLY01000017.1:3363-6322 GCA_019414465.1 Collinsella sp. | reverse complement strand
GCTTGGCCTGGGCCTCGACGCCCTCGGGCATCTTGCCAGTTGCGGGATCGATGCCCAGCTGGCCGGACAGGAACACCATGTTGCCGGTCTGGATACCAGGGGAATACGGGCCGATGGCTGCGGGTGCGTTATCGGAAGACACGACGGTCTTGCTCATGTTTTTCTCCTTACAAGTAAAAGGGAACGGGAGCGCGGCGTTCACACCGGGAGGCACAGTTCGGTCTGAACACCGCGCTTGATTGGGATAGTACTCAAGGTTTCCGCGCGATGCAAGATTATTATCACGTTGCGAGAATATTTTATCGCCCAACGGTTTCCCCGGACCGCTGAACGGTTCTCATGTGAAGCAGCCAGTCCAAGCTGCTGAAGACTTTATCCCGCTTAGAGCACGGGCATCGCCTGCCGCGACGGCACCACTATACTTTTGATTATCTGAGCATTTTGAAAGGCAGGATATGACCGCAACCGCCAGTCGAACCACCAACCGCAGACCCGAGCTTTTGGCGCCCGCCGGAGGGCCCGAGCCCTTTGCCGCCGCACTCGCCGCCGGGGCAGACGCCATCTACTGCGGCATGGGCAGCTTCAACGCACGCCGCAAGGCAACGAACTTTACCGACGAGGCCTTTGAGCAAGCCTGCCGCGCTGCACACCTGGCCGGCTCGCGCGTCTACGTCACGGTCAACATCGTCATCAAGGAATCCGAAATGAGCGATGCACTGCAACTCATCCATCGCTGCTCCACGCTGGGCGCCGACGCCTTTATCATCCAAGACTGGGGCCTGTTCTTTGAGGTCAAGCGCGCGATGCCCGGCATCGAGACACACATCTCGACCCAGGCGAACATCCATGACGACCGCGGAACCATCTGGTGCCGCGAGCAGGGTGCCGACCGCGTGACCCTCTCGCGCGAGCTCTCCATCGACGAGATTGCCGCCATTCACGATGCCGCGCCCGATGTGGACCTTGAGGTCTTTAGCCATGGCGCCATCTGCTTTTGCTACTCGGGCCTGTGCCTGCTTTCGAGCTTTGCCATGGCGGGCCGCTCGGCCAACCGCGGCATGTGCGCTCAACCCTGTCGCCTGCCTTACGAGCTGATCGACGAGAACGGTCGCTCGCTCTCCCCTGCCGGTCGCGAGCGCGCGCTGTGCCCGCGTGACACCAACACCTCACAACTTGTTCGCCGCCTGTATGACGCCGGCGCCGCGTCGCTCAAGCTCGAGGGCCGCATGAAGGCGCCCGATTACGTGTACTCCATCGTCGATGTGTATCGTCATCAGATTGACGATATGCTGGCCGATGTTTCGACCTCTAAGGACGAGGAAGCCGCCCGTCAGCGCCAGCTCAAGCGCTGCTTTAACCGCGACTTTACGCACGCCTATCAGGACGGCACCTCGGGCGACGAGATGATGAGCTATGAGCGTTCCAACAACCGCGGACAGATCGTGGGCACGGTGCTGGGCAGCCGCCCGGCCAGCCGCGATGTGCGCGGCCTCAAGCCCGACGACCGCCGTCGCCGCGCCGCCATCGCCCGCATTGAGCTGTTTGAGCCCGTGGGCAAGGGCGACCTGCTGGAGCTTCGCCACGATAACGAGTTTGACCAGTTCCTGACCACCATTGCCGCCGATGATGCCGCTGCCGGCGATGTTATCGAGTGTCGCGTGCCCCGTAGCATGCCCGAGGGCTGCCGCGTCCGCGTGATTCGCAGCCAGCGTGCCATCGACGCTGCCAGCGCCGCGCTCAAGCGCGATGTGCTGCGCCGCCGAGCTGTTGATGTATCCGTCGTGGCGCGCCTGGGCAAGCCGTTTACTGTCACGCTCACCTGCTGTGACGACCCCGCGCTCACCGCCACCGCCACGGGCTTCACCGTCGAGGCCGCCAAGACCCGCGCCGTCGAGGCATCCGATCTGGTTGAGCACGTCGGGCGCATGGGCTCCTCTCCCTTTGAGGCCGCGAGCTTTGACGTGGCCCTCGACGAGAGTTGCGGCATGGGCTTTTCCGCCGTGCACAAGGTGCGCGCCGCCGCTTGTAAGGCGCTGGAAGAGGCCATTCTGGCACCGTACGAGGAGCGCGCCCGCACGCTCGAGCTACCGGCGATTGTCACCAATGATTCCCGCCCCGCGCCCGAGCACTACCGCGATGAGCCGCAGATCTGCGCTACCGTCACCTCGCTCGAGGCCGCCGAGGCCGCTCGCGCGGAGGGTGCAACGCGCATCTACATGACCACCGACGCGCTCGATGCGGCCAAGCTCTCCCCCGCCGATGCATTTGAGCAGGGTATTGTGCCCGCACTCGACGAGGTCTGCCGCGCCGTTGACCACGTCCGCGTTGACCCATGGGTTGTTGCCGGCGCCACGGTCGCTATTGGCAACATCTCTGAGCTTGCCCTGGCCGCCCAGGTTGGCGCCACGGCCGAGATTCGCTCTTGCCTGCCGGTGCACAACACGCCCTGCATGGAGGCGCTTGCCGAGCGCGGAGCCGGTGCGTTTTGGCTCTCGCCCGAGATCACGCTCGACGAGATTGTCTCGCTCGGCGCCGCCGCGCCCGCGGCTCTAGGCATCACCGTCTTTGGCCGCCCGCGCGTCATGACAAGCGAGCATTGCATTCTGCAGGTTGCCAACGGTTGCATCCACGATTGTGCCAGCTGCCGCCTGCGTGCCCGTAAGCTCTCGCTCAAGAATATCGACGGAAAGGTCATGCCGGTGCGTACCGACATCCACGGCCGCTCACGCTTGTACGACGCCTACCCCATCGACCTCACGCCGCAGGTACCACAGCTGCTCGACGCCGGCGTCCGTCGTCTTATGGTGGACGGCACACTGCTCGAGACGGATGAGGTGGGCCGCGCCACCGCTCGCGTCCGCCGCGCCGTCGAGGCAGCGCAAGCCGGCCGCAAGCCCGCCGCCCGCCTGCGCGGTGCCACCTCGGGCTGCATGTTTGTGGGAATCAGCTAACCGAAAGG
>DXLY01000017.1:0-3353 GCA_019414465.1 Collinsella sp. | reverse complement strand
GCTTACACGTGAACGAAGAACCTCAAGTCCTCTACTGCGACGCCTGGCTCATGGCCATCGACAAGCCCGCCGGCATGATCGTCCACGGCGACGGCACCGGCGAGCGCACGCTCACCGACTACGCCAGCGACCTGCTGCTGGCGATGGGCGACGGCTTTGCCGCGACCGACATGCAGCCGCTCAACCGCTTGGACCGCGACACCACCGGCGTGGTGCTGTTCTCACTCGACAAGCAGACGCAGCCCGCCTTTGATCAGATGATCATCGACCACGCGTTCGAAAAGCACTACCTGGCGCTGGCCGAGGGCAAGATCGACTGGAACGAAAAGCTCATCGACAAGCCCATCGCCCGCGACCGTCACGACAGTCGAAAGATGCGCGTCGGCGCCAGCGGCAAGCCGTCTCAAACACGCGTAAAGGTGCTCAAGCGTCTTAAGAGCCGTCGAGGCCTGCCCACGCGCTCGTATATTGATGTCGAGCTGCTCACCGGCCGCAAGCATCAGAATCGCGTGCACCTGGCAAGCGAGCATCATCCCCTGGTTGGCGACGACCTGTACGGAACGCCGCGCCCCTGCGGCCTCATGCTCCATGCCCACAGCGTGTCCTTTACGCATCCCGTAACCGGCGAGCACATCCACATCGAAGCCCCCTGCCCCTGGGAGCCCTAAACCACCACAAAGGGGACAGGCACCTTTGTGGTGGTTTTGCCGCGATGGCCCTGCCGGATTCCCAAACATCTCGATCTGTAACAGCTGAAGCCCATTTTGCGGTCTATCTGTTACAGATCGAGACATTCGAATTCCCTCAAGGGAATAGTCTCAATCTGTAACAGTAACTCGGCAAAATCAGTCCCAGATGTTACAGATTGAGACAAAGGGGCGGCGCGGTTCGTAAGTATCTCGATCTGTAACATCTAGCCTGCTTTTAACGGTCTGGTTGTTACAGATTTAGATAAACCGGTAGACAACAAAAGCGGCAGCGCCCGGGATGGTCGTTGCCGCTTTTCCATTGACCCACCACAAAGGTGCCTGTCCCCTTTGTGGTGGTTTTGGCCTTCCCGTCGCTAGACCGTGATGACGTTGTCCATTGCCCGGTACTTGGCGGGGACCTCGCCTGCGGTAATAATCGTTGCTTCGCGGAAGTCCGCGAACTTGACGGGCGCCACCATGCCAAATTTGCTGGCATCCGAGATTACGAAGCGTTTGGCCGTATGGCGCATCGAGATGCGCTTGACCTGTGCCTCCTCGATATCGGGCGTCGTAAAGCCCTGCTCGGCGGCAATGCCGTTGGAACCCCAAAAGCCGCAGTTGAAGTTGTAGCGGTCTAGAGTTGCCAAGGCATCGGGGCCAACGAGCGCCTCGGTCTCGGGTTTGAGCTCGCCGCCCAGCACCACGGTACGCATGCCGCGCAAAGCGAGATGCTGAGCATGGAGCACGGAATCAGTCACATAGGTGACCCCTTCGAGATGCGGAAGATGCTCGATGAGCCTGAGCGTCGTCGAACCCGAATCGATGTACACAAAGCTCTCGGGCTCTACCAGCGCCGCCGCACGGGCGCAGATACGTTCCTTGTCGTCGTTATGGAGATCGCTGCGCTCATTAAGCGTTAGGTCGCGCGTCACGTGCGCGCGCTCAAGGCTCGTCGCCCCACCGTGCACCTTGGCGATACGGTGTGCGCGATTGAGCGTCTGCAGGTCGCGCCGAATGGTAGACGCCGTCACGCCCAGGGCCTCAGCAAGCTCCGGTACGGTAACCGAGCCCGTCTGTTGCACCATCGATACGATTGCGTTGAGCCTATCTTCCGCAAGCATCGCTTACTCCTCCTCGGGGTACACGACTCCCCAGTCGGCGCGAAGCTTGGTCATAAGCTCCATAACATCAGAAGCATAATCCAGCAGCTCGCGCTTGGAGTCGTCGCCGGCAACGGCCTTCTCAAGATCGGCCATCTCGTAGCACAGTGCGTAGGCCTCGGTGCCAGCGTGGACCTCCTCGCGGTAGCCGTCGGCAGTCCACACGATGGTCGCGTGATCGGCACGCGGATATTCGTTGACCTCGATGTAGCACTTGTCAAAGCTGATGACCGAGCGCTTGGGCTGCTTGGAGTGAAGCGTAAGGCTCACGACGCCCAGCTGCTGCTCGGCATTGCGGCAGACGATGCCGCCCGCAACGTCAACGCCAGTCTCACAGGTGTTGCCCAGTGAAACGACCTCAGCGGGCTGGCTGGCCATAAAGAGACGCATGACGGACAGGGCATACACGCCAATATCGAGCATGGCACCGCCAGCAAGGTTGCGGTTGTAGAAGCGATTGGTCAGATCGCCGTACTCCTTGTAGCTGCCAAAGTTGAGCTGAGCGAGATTCATGCGGCCGAACTCACCGACATCCATGCGACGACGCAGCTCCTGATACAAAGGCATGTGGAGCACCGTGGTGGCGTCCATGAGGACGACGTTGTGCTCGTCGGCGATGGCACGCGCCTCGTCGAGCTCAGCGGAATTGAGGGTAATGGCTTTCTCGCAGAGCACGTGCTTGCCGGCTGCCAGGGCAGCGCGCAGATAGGTGATATGCGTGTTGTGCGGCGTGGTGATATAGACGGCGTCGATGCCCGGATCGGCGTAGAGGTCCTCAACCGATTCATAGACCTTCTCGATGCCATACTGCTCAGCAAAAGCCTGAGCCTTGGACAGCGTACGGTTGGCGACGCCCGCAAGCTTGCGGCCGGCAAGAGCGAGAGACTGGGCCATCTGGTTGGCGATAACGCCGCACCCGATCACAGCCCAACGAAGCTCGGGAGCCGTAAAGATATCATCGGGGAATGGCTTGTCCTGGACCGAAGCGAACGCTGCTTTTGCGGCTGCCGCGGAGTCGAGTGGAGCCTGCTTGGAATCTACCATATGTGCCTCCTGTGTCATAGAACGTCTTGCATTTCGGATAGCTCTATATTCGCACAAACACGCGCGTCTGTGCGCGTTTTTGCGTATCTCACCGCTAAACGGTCATTTTTGTCCCGTAAACGGCGCATCTATACGCATATTCACGCAATCCCACGCACGCAAATACACACAAATGCGAACCGGTCATTGCTCAGAGACAGGGGCTTATGCTTAGAACTCAAAAGACAGGATGATCCGCTTCGCCTTCGCTCATGGCGCGCTGCAGCTCTAAGGACCGTCCCAAACTGCCGACAGAAAAGGAACGTTCCAAACTGCAGACAGAAAAAGAACGTCCCCAGGCGCCGGCATTTCAAGAGCACTCATTTAAGTCTGTCCCCAATGAGTGGGAGTAATCAGAGACCCTTTGCGAGGGAGGCCGGACGTGGCCTTCCTCGTTTTTATTCATGGACTTTAGTCCGTG
>DXLY01000016.1:13644-28189 GCA_019414465.1 Collinsella sp. | reverse complement strand
GTCTGAGCCATGGGGCCGTCGGTGGCAGCGATGACCAGGATAGCGCCGTCCATCTGAGCAGCGCCGGAGATCATGTTCTTGACGTAGTCAGCGTGGCCCGGGCAGTCAACGTGAGCGTAGTGACGGGCAGCGGTCTCGTACTCAACGTGGGAGACGGAAATCGTAATGCCGCGCTCGCGCTCCTCGGGAGCCTTGTCGATGTTCTCGAACGCAGTGAAGTCAGCCTTGCAGCCCTCGGTCTCGGAGAGAACCTTGGTGATGGCAGCGGTCAGCGTGGTCTTGCCGTGGTCGACGTGACCAATGGTGCCGATGTTAACATGCGGCTTAGTGCGCTCAAACTTCTCTTTGGCCATAAAGCCCTCCTCTTAACAGGTCGTCCCCGGACGGGACTTTGCCTTTATACCATAGTGGCCTCTCAACATACTATTGAGAAGCCACCGTGTTACCTATGGTAGCGGTGACTGGATTCGAACCAGTGACGCCACGGGTATGAACCGTGTGCTCTAACCAACTGAGCTACACCGCCGGATGGAGCCTGCAACCAGACTTGAACTGGTGACCTCTTCGTTACCAACGAAGTGCTCTACCGACTGAGCTATACAGGCACTTGACGGGTGGGAGCTATAGGATTCGAACCTATGTAGGCAGAGCCAACGGGTTTACAGCCCGTCCCCATTAACCACTCGGGCAAACTCCCAATCGTTCAAGTATCCGCAGGTCCTTTGGTCTTTTGGACCGCCGCCCCCGCGAACGAAAAAGATAATACGATGCAACCTTGGGGGCTGTCAACGAAAACCTCTAGATACACGGCCCCGGGCGTATCTATATACCTTTGACCTGCGGTTTTGTTGAGTTTTGATATGAAGGACGGTGGATTTGGATACTGAGCTGACGTTTCCCGAGGTAATACTTTGGTGTAGTAGAGTACACCTTCAGGATCGAACTTCGATACCAGCTTATTTGCACCTATATATAGGTCGAGATCGGGCTTCCACGCCACGATCGAGCGTGGATTATCTCCCACTTTTAGCGCGGCTCTAAGGCCAAAGTGGCAGATTATCCACGTTCATTCTCCAGGCGAGAGAACTGTAAAGCCGCAACTACTCGGGCCAGGCCAAAGTAGACCCATAGAGCGGCTCCCCCTTGGTGCAGGGGTAGCGACTCAAGTAACACGACGATAGCAAGTCGAAGAAATAAGTCATGGCGTATTTCGAATAAACGCCGAGTCGGTCAATTCCGTTTCCCGCATTACCAAGACGATATACACGGTCAAAAGACCTCGATTTGTCATCGTTGCTAAACGCAGTAATTAGAATCTTCCTGCCCGAACGGCAATCAAGATACTCACGCGCCTGTGACGCAAATAGCCCGGAGACCGATACGAGAATTATCAATGACTGCGAAGCGTCTCCCATGTTTTTCAATTCCGCGACGTTAGCCCCAGCAACTATGCGAACTATCTTGCCCGCATAAAACATTTCCTGCTGAAATCGTACGAGATTGGCGCTCACATTATTGGTGCACCAGATTTCAACGTTTTTATGGCCATCAATTTCGTCGACAAGATGCTTAATAGCGATATCGGACACGCCGCTTTCAACCTCAGCGAACATCTCGATCATGCGAACGTCGAACTCTGCCCTGTACTCCTCGTAGCCAAATTCCTCCTCTCGATGGCTTAAGTCGCTTGGAAAGACTGACTGAGTAAATGATTCTTTCAAATCGCTAAGAGACTGGTAGCCCAATCGATTGCAGAAACGACGAACAGCGGAACGGGTCACGAATGCATCGCGGGTTATTGCGGCAACATTGATTTCGCTCGAACGCCTAATGTGAGCGATGAGATATCGAGCGATGGCGGCATCGTTTGACCCAAACTCGCTGTTGATGATGGAGCTAATGCGATTGAGCACATCGAAGTCATTGATATTCACGTGATCCCTCTTTCCGCTCTCCTCGAAATCATGATTCATTTATTGAATCAAACAGCTTTGGTCGTTCTCCTATGATTCAAATCAGTTGACGTCATCTTAATCATAATTCCGCCACACGTATCCACCGTGTTGAATGATGGAAAGGGGATTCATGGGCAACGTGAACAACATGCCGTTTCTCTGGGGTTCCGCCACGGCGTCTTATCAGTGCGAGGGTGCCTGGAACGAAGACGGCAAAGGCCTTGGTGAGTGGGATTTCTTTAGCCACACAAGCAATAAGAACATCAACCATGTTGACGGTGATGTATCTTGCGACTTCTACCATCGCTATGAAGAAGATATCCGCATGATGAAAGAAGGCGGACAAAACACCTATCGCTTCTCTCTTTCATGGAGTCGAATCATCCCCACCGGTATCGCCAAAGTGAATGAAGAGGGTATCGATTTTTATAATCGGGTCATTGATTGCTGCCTCGAAAATGGCATAGAGCCCAACGTTACGCTGTTCCATTACGATCTGCCATTCACGCTTGCTTGCAAAGGCGGATGGCTGAACAACGACATGGCAGAGTGGTTCTGCAAATACGCCAAGATTTGCTTTGAGCGCTTTGGAGACCGCGTCAAAATCTGGGCTACCGTTAACGAGCCGCATTTCTACAGCTACTGCGTAAACATGTTGGGCAACTATCCCCCCAATCGATCGCTCGATGTTCAGTCGTACATGCAGTTTCAGTACAACCTGATGCGCGCAAGCGCACTCGCAGTCCGAGCATATCGTCAAATGGGCTACGACGGCATCATCGGCGCCGTCCACGATGGCGGCGTTGTCGAACTCGACCCGGCAACCGAGCACCCCGATGACGTATTTCGATACGCAGACTTTTTCGCCAATCGCATGATTCTGGCACCAGCGCTTCAGGGTCAACTGCCGCCAGAAATGGACGAAATCCTTGAAAAACTTGGCGTCTCGCTCTATCGATCCCCAAATGACGTAGAAGAATTCAGCGACGGTAAAGTCGATTTTATTGGACTCAACGTGTATTGCCGAGAGTATGTAACCGACTGGCACGGTGGAGAGCTTGCCGTTTCGGCGAACAATAAGGGCGGTTCGAGCAAAAAGGTCGAAGGAAAATGCATTGCGCCCTTGTTTGAAAGCGCCCGCGACAGCAATGTTCCCCGCAATAAATGGGGCCGCGAAATACTCCCAAGTTGCATGTATTCAACCATCATGGATGTCCACGAGCGCTATGACGCGCCCCGCATCTTTATTACGGAAAACGGACATGGCGCCTATGAGCAACCAGACGCAGACGGAATGATCCACGATGATGACCGCATCGAGCTTCTGGGCCAGTTCATCGAGCACATGATGAGGGCTAAGCGCGACGGCGCGCGCGTTGAGGGCTACTACCTCTGGTCGACGATGGATCTGTATAGCTGGATCAACGGCTACGAAAAACGATACGGACTTGTCCATATCGACTTCGAGAACAATCTGGAGCGCACCCCCAAAAAGAGCTGGTATTGGTACCGAGACCTTATCTCGAAGTATCAGGAGCAGGAAGGTTAGGAGAAAGAGATGAAATATCAGGCAATGTCCGAAACAGTCCTAAAGGCTGTTGGCGGCAAAGAGAACATTACATCGGTAACTCATTGTGCGACGCGCCTTCGCATCGACGCACGAGACACCTCGATCATCGATCTCCAGCTCGCCAAATCGGCCGACCAGGCGCTCGGGGCAGTAGTCAGCGGTGGCACGGTTGCCGACGATGCCCAAACCGCCAAAGACCTTGCAGAAGGCATTAAAAGCGGTAACACCGCCATGGGCTTGATTGAGAAATTCGGGAACGTCTCTGCACAGGTATTCATGCCCATCGTCCCGGCGCTCATCGTTGGCGGACTCATTCTTTCGATCAAGAATCTCCTGGTCAATTATTGTGGATTGAGCACCGATAGCGGAACCGCCCAGGTTCTGCTGGCGATCTTCAGCGCCTCATTTAGCTTCCTGCCCGTTTACCTCGGCTATCAGCTCGCCGCCGTCATGAAGATGCAGCCTATCATGGGCGCACTGCTGGGCGCAATCATGATTAGCTCGTCTATTAGCGGTGCTGAGGGTCTCGACTTTCTTGGCATCCCCATCCCGACGAATGACTACTCGAGCACGGTGGTGCCAATCGTACTGGGCGTTGTGTTCATGTACTTTGTTGATCGCGGTCTTCAGAAAATCATCCCCGACATTACCAAACTGTTCTTGAAGCCGCTGCTCACCATGTTCATCGTCGTGCCTGTTGAGCTGATTATCCTCGGCCCCGCCGGCAGCATGATGGGCTACGCGCTGAGTGATGCCGCCACGTGGCTCATGGATAACGTGGCATTTATCGCTACTCCAATCCTTGCAGCCCTTAACCCCTATTTTGTCATGCTCGGTCTTGATAAGGCCTACATCGCGATCGAAGTTACGAGCTTGGCGCAGCTCGGCTGGGCGCCCATCATCTTTGGCTTCATCTCAAACCTCTGCATTGGCGGCACGAGTCTCGCCTTGGCAACTGCAATGAAAGGCAACAAGGAGAAGAGAGGTATGGTCACCACGGTTGCCGTCACCGCACTCTGTGGCGTAACTGAGCCCGCATTTTACGGCTGCCTCATCGAGCGTCCCCGCCTGCTTGTCGGCACAGCAATCGGCGCCCTCTGCGCGGGACTCCCTGCAGGCATCTTCGTCCTGAAGGAGTATGTTGCGGGAGCATGCCCCGGTCTTCTTTCTGCGCTGATCTTTATCGCTCCCGATGGATCCATGGGCAACTTCGTACTGGCGTGCGTTGTCGCCGTCATCGCCATCGTTGTCTCGTTCATCGCTGCACGCGTGATCATCAAGAAGAATCCCAACTATATTGAGTAGATGCCCGCTGCTTGCATTGGGGACATCCTCGGCAGACCATTAGCAAGAACCCAAGAAGTCCCTTAGGAGCTCGATTAATCCATTCGGATTCCTCAGGCACAAACGACCCCGATTCCACAATGAAATCGGGGTCGTTGTTTCTAAAGCCTTCGATAGACAATCGGTGTTTACCTTAGCTCCCTATCCAAGTTAATTATCCACGCTCGTTCTCCGGTCGGAAGATTTTCTTCTCTCGCGTGTCCAGAAATCCACGCTCGAGCAGAACATCCAGGTCCGCACCCGCCCTTGTCTCGATCTGTAACAGCAAGAGGCCTATTCCGCTTCTACATGTTACAGATCAAGATATTCCTAAAACACCCTAAGTTTCATCTCAATCTGTAACAGTTAGATGCCAAATATCGGTCTTGGTGTTACAGATTTAGACAAACTGGAGGACGAGACAAACCAAAAACGGGATGGGCGCTAACCCGATGGCGCACCACCTAAATAGAAACGGGCTCTGTCCCATATAGAGACAGAGCCCGAAACTCTCATGGAGCCAGTGACAGGAATCGAACCTGCAACCCACTGATTACAAATCAGTTGCGCTACCGTTGCGCCACACTGGCACACTTGGCGCTTTCACGCGAAGCCTGTTAAGAATAAAGGAATTACGGACGGGGCGCAACAGGCCACACGGCGTTATACAAATATGCAAAATCCAGCAACAACAGGTACCAGGCCCGTTCATTTCTGTCGGTTCGCCCTCAATCTCAAAACCATTCGTCAGAACGAATAGTTTTAATTACAATTGCTATATATAAAACTATTCGTTTTGACGAAGGGTTTCGTGATGCTTACTACCAAGGAAGCCGCCGAGCTGCTCGGCATCACTCCGCGCAGGGTGCAGGAGCTCATAAAAAACGGAGCACTTGATGCCCGCAAGGCTTCTGGTGTATGGCTCATCGACAAAGACAGCGTCGACACGCGACTCCGTTCCGTGACCAAAACGGGGGGACGTCCCCGCCGCGGCCACGGTAAGAGCGAGATCGCGTTCACCCTCATGAATCGCACGCACGAAGTCGCTCAGCTGGTCTACAGCACATCGCGAAAAGACTTTACCCATATCGGCGCCGACATCGATTACGCCCACGCCCCTATTGGAGTATTTGGCCCTAATAGCCCCATATCGCTCGACTCTTTCCGCACTTGGTGGCGTGGCCGCGGTATCCCGCTCGCACGCATTGGGCTAGCCTCCCTGCTTGCAGAAGCCGCAGTTGATGTTCCCGATGAACTCGTACAGCGAAATCTTGGCCTCTCCTTATCCGACCAGTATTGGATTAGGCCCCAAGACTCCGGTCTCGCGTGGAAAGATATCAATTTCTTCAATAATGCTTTTGATGACGTCTCGCTAACCATTGCACCCTTCGCCCCAGAGGGCAAGGCAGCTGCTGCCAAGCCCGACAACACCTCGGACGGCAATCTTCAAAAGTACTGGACATGCGAGGGTGACCGTCGAATCCTCCACAAGGCAGGTGCGCATCTAAACCAGGAACCCTATAACGAGATGGTGGCGACCGCACTCCACCGTCGCATCCTAAACGCCTGCGATTATGTGCCTTACTCGCTCGAAGGCGCGGGTACTTCCGCCTTGAGCACATGCAATGTCTTCTTAACTGACGAAGAAGAATATGTCCCTGCGTTCTATGTAAACCAGCATGCAAATGCAGACGAGCGACTAACCGATTACGAACGGTATGTAGCAAACTGCGAAGAGCTTGGAGCGACAGATATAAAAGACGCCCTTGACCGCATGATCGTGTGCGACGACATCATCGCCAACTATGACCGCCATTGGCGTAACTTTGGCCTTGTGCGAAACGTAAACACGCTAGCCTGCAGACCAGCCCCCATCTTCGATTCGGGCTCATCACTCTGGTGCAACATATCACTAGAAGAGCTTAGGGCGGGAGAACACAGTTTTACCAGCGCACAATTTCATTCAAGCCCCGCCAAACAAATGTTGCTCGTCGAGGACATGGGCTGGTTTGACGGCGACAAACTCGAAGGCTTCGTTGACGAGGCAATCGAGATTCTGTCCAGAAACGACGCGCTCACGGCAAGGCTGCCATATCTAAAAGAGGCGCTTACATGGCGCCTCCGTAGAATGATCGACATCGCTGAATGGAGTTAGCGAGACAGCGTCGCGCCGTCAGCTCCCCTACCGTCCGCGCAGGGCCTTGAGCTTGGCCAGGGCATCGGGGCTCAGGCGGCTGCCCAGGGTCATCTTGATCTGCGGAGCTTCCTCTGCCTCGTGAACGTCGTTATCGATCTGTTTGATCTCGTCCACCAGCATACGGCTCGAGATGCGCGTAACGCCCTTGCCCATGACGACGGCCTGGATCGTGCCGTCACTCGATACCACGGAGCACGCGCGGCCTTCCTCGCGTGCCTCGATACAGAGCTTCTGCACCACGGTATCGGCAGAGACGCCCGTCGGCGAAAACTCGATGCGCACGCCACGGGCCGGCAGATTGGGGCGCTCGCTGGAGATATTGCCCGCGCCGTCAAATACGATCACGGCCTCGTAGCGGCCCTGGGCAAACGCAGCTACGTCATTAATGAGCGCCGTGCGCGCCATATCGTGAACGTCGCTGGAATACGGATCGTCGGAATGGTCGTACACGAGCTTTTCGTAGCGCGGCGTGCAGTGGATCACGTTGTAACCGTCGACCACCAGCAGCTCGGGCTTGTTGGAGTGCACCGTCGAGACTGGGTCGGCGATAGCCTGCGCAAACGCATTGCCGCCCACGCCATAGGTCGCAGCCGAAACAATCGGCTTGGCCGAGCCCTCGCCAAAGCGCTTGGCCTTGGACTTGGCGCGGTTCTTCTTGGACATGCGCTACTCCTCCCCCATGAGCTCGCCGGCATTGCGGCGCAGCCACTCAAAGCACAGCGCCGTTGTCGCCTGGGCAACATTGAGGCTCTCGGTCATGCCGCGCTGGGGAAGCTTGGTCAAAAAGTCGCATTTCTCAAGCACCAGGCGCGAGATGCCGTCGCCCTCGGAGCCCATGACGAGCGCCACGCGGCCCTCGAAGGGAGCATCCCAGCAGCTGCCCTCGGCGTGCTCGGAGGCACCGCCCACCCAAAAGCCAGCGGCCTTGAGGTCATCGAGCGCACGGGCGATATTGGGAACCTGTGCGATAGGCAGGTGCATGACAGCACCGGCAGAAGTCTTGTAGCTGCCAACGGTCACGCCGGCGGCGCGCTTGTTGGCAATGATGACGCCCGCCGCGCCCACGACCTCGGCAGAGCGCACAATGGCACCAAAGTTACCGTCGTCGGTCACATGATCGAGCACGACGACGAGCGCCGGTCCGTCACCCGCGCGGCCGAGGATGTCGGCGACGTCGGCATAGGGGAAGTTGCCAACCTCGAGCGCAATACCCTGGTGAGCGCCATGGCTCGACAGCGCATCGAGCTGCGCGCGCGGCACATACTTAATGCGGACGCCCGCGGCATTGAGGTCATCGATCAGGCGCGACAAGGCGGCATCGCGCTCCCCGCCCTCGGCAATGAGCGCACACTTGATGGGAAAACCAGTGCGTAGCGCCTCGGCGGCAGCACGGCGACCTTCGATAAACTCGCCCTTGGGAGCCTGAACGTTGTCGCGGTTGCGATCTCGCTGCGGACGTGCAGCCTGGGCTTGGGAGCGCTCGCGCTGGCCCTTGGGAGCGGCAGCGCGGTCGTTGCGGCGAATCGGACGCGAGCCAGAAGCAGCCTGCTTGCCTCCACGCGGTGCACGCTTGCGATTGTCGGCCATAAAACGGCCTCCTTAAAAAGATAACGAACAAGAATCGACCGTCCGAGCCACGGCACCTTGCCTTTCAATCGTCGGGCATGACCACCAGGTCTATGCCCTCCTCTTTCAAGGCAATCTGCCGCACCTCGAACGGTCGACAAATACTAGAGACTCTTAATACGAGTGCCGGCGGCGGTATCCTCGATCGTCAGCCCGAGGTCCTTGAGCTGGTCGCGGATGGCGTCGGCCAGATCCCAGTTCTTGGCGGCACGAGCCTCGGCACGAGCCTCGAGAATCTTGGCAGCGGCCTCGTCCACGTCGTCGACCGTGTAGGCAACCAAACCGGCGGCAACGCCCAGCAGGCCCAGCGGCAACTCGACCTTGGGCTCGGGAAGCTCAACGCCAAACGTATCGAGCAGCTCGGCCAGCGTATCGGCGGCAGCCAGGGCTGCGGCCTTGTCGGCAGCATCGCCCGCCTGCTCCAGATACTGATTGCACTCGGTGACAAAGCCAAAGACAGCACCCATGGCACCGGCGGTGTTAAAGTCGTCGTCCATGCACTCCTTAAAGGCGGCGCGGGTCTCGGCGGCCTTGGCGGAAAACGCCTCGGCGGCACCCGCATCGGCATCGGCCGTCGCATGGTTCGCAGCCCAACGAAGGTTCTCGACCGTACCGGCAATACGCGTGAGTGAGTTCTCGGCACCCTCCAGGCGCTCCCAGGAGAAGTCGAGCGGCGAGCGATAGCTCGTCTGCAGCATCAACAGGCGCAGGGCCGCGGCAGAGTGCTGCTCGAGCACCTCGGCCAGCGTAAAGAAGTTTCCGAGCGACTTGGACATCTTCTCGCCGTCAACCAGCAGCATGCCCGTGTGCATCCAGGTGTTGGAGAAGCCCTGGTGCCAGGCGCAGGTGGCCTGGGCGCACTCGTTCTCGTGATGCGGGAAGGCAAGGTCGGAGCCGCCGCCGTGGATGTCAATCGGGGTGCCCAGGTAGCGGTGTACCATGGCGGCGCACTCGGTGTGCCAACCGGGACGGCCCTCGCCCCAGGGGCTCGGCCAGCTGGGCTCGCCGGGCTTGGCGGCCTTCCACAGGGCAAAGTCGAGCGGGTCGTTCTTGTCCTCGTTCTCCTCGATGCGCGCACCCACCATAAGGTCATCGATGTTGCGGCCCGAGACCTGACCATAGTTGGGATCGCTGCGCACGGCAAAGTACACGTCGCCGTTATCGGCGGCGTAAGCGTGGCCCTGCTCGATGAGCGTCTTGATCATGGCGATCATGGGACCGATCTCCTTGGTGGCGCGGGGGCGCACATCGGGATCGAGCACGTTGGCGGCGCGCATGACGCCGATGAACTTGTCGGAGAACTCCGTCGCGACCTCGGCGGCAGTGCGGCCCTGCTCGTTGGCGCGCTTGATGATCTTGTCATCGACATCGGTGAGGTTCTGGGCGAACGTGACCTCGTAGCCGCTCGCGATGAGCCAGCGACGAATCACGTCAAAGCTGATGAACGTGCGGGCATTGCCGATGTGGATGTTGTCGTAGACCGTGGGGCCGCACACATACATGCGGACCTTGCCGGACTCGATGGGCTGGAACTCTTCCTTTTTATGGGTAGCGCTGTTGTAGATACGCATTCGTTACTCCTTAACGGTTTTCTGTAGCAGGCAAACGGCCCAGGCGCCGATTCCCTCGCCCTGGCCTTCCCAACCGAGCTTTTCGGTCGTAGTGGCGGCGACGCCCACGTTTTCGACGTCAACGCCCAGGGCATGGGCAAGGTTGGCGCGCATGGCATCGCGATGCGGGGTGATCTTAGGCTGCTGGCAGGCAATGGTGCAGTCGGCATCGACAAACTCAAAGCCCAGCTCACGCGCATAGTCCATTACGCGGGCAAGCAGCACCATCGAGTCGGCGCCCTCGTAGGCAGGGTCGGTATCGGGGAATAGCTTGCCGATGTCTCCCCCGCGGCAGGCGCCCAGAATGGCGTCGGCCAAGGCGTGCGCGAGCACATCAGCATCCGAGTGGCCCAGCAGGCCGCGCTCGTAGGGAATGTCGACACCGCCGATGATACATCGACGCCCCTCCACCAGACGGTGAACGTCGTAGCCATGGCCAATGCGCAGGTTACTGAACATGGGGAAGGTCCTCTCCCTCGGCCATGCGGCCAAGCAGAATCGCGGTTACGGGACGCAGGTCCTCGGGCACCGTCACCTTAAGGTTATCGCGTGGGCTCTGGACGCAGCGGACGCGCCCACCCATGCGCTCGACCAGCGACGAATCATCGGTACCGATAAAGCCCTCGGCAATGGCTGCAGCGTGGGCGCGCTTCATAGCATCGACGCTAAAGATCTGCGGCGTCTGCGCTGCCCAGTAGAGCTCACGCGGCGGCGTCTCGACGATATTATCGCCGTCAACGATCTTGAGCGTGTCGATCGCGGGCTGACCGCACACGACACCGTCGAGGGCACGGTCGCTCACGAGCACGTCGATAGCGTGGTCGATGGCCTCGGTCGTAATGAGCGGACGAGCGCCGTCGTGGATGGCGACATATTCGAAACCCGCCGGAACCGCATGCACGCCGGCACGGGTGGAATCCTGACGGGTATCGCCGGCATCGGCAAAGCTGATGGGCGTGTCATAGTCAAACGGGTCGATGGCCAGGCGGCGCATCTCGGCACGGCGCTCGGCAGGGCAAACCACGACGATATGGCCGACCTTATCGCTACGATCGAACGCGCGGATGGACCAGCTCATGAGCGGACGGCCCGCCACATTAACGAGCTGCTTGCCGCCGGGATTTCCAAAGCGCTGGCCGCTGCCGCCGGCAACGACCACGGCGCATACGGGCGCCATTATGCGTTCCCCTGTTTGGTGCCCTTCATGCGGTACAGCGAGTCCGCAAGAATGGCAGGGTTGTTGACGCCAAAGTCGCCCAAGCGCTCCGGATCCTCGCTGATGTCGTCCATGAGCTCCTGCAGCGAGCCGTACTCGTCGACGATCTTCTCGGCCACGCCGTCGCGCACGACGGACACGCGCGAAAGCGTGCGCAGGCCCAGCGGCGTCATGACGGAGTCCTCGTCCAGGTCGTCGTAACCCAGAACTGCCGCCACGTGCTGCGGGTCGGACAGGTCCTTAGGCGTCATGCGGCTCAGCTCGGCGCGGATCTTCTCGGCGTTTGCCTCGGAGGAATCGCTTGCGTAGTCGCGGATCATCAGGTCATACTCGGTATCCATGCTGGAGCCCGCGAGCTGCTCGAGCTGCATCTGCACGAGCTTGCCCTGGTTACCCAGCTTGACGATGCAATCCTTAAGCTCGGTCTTTGCCTGTTGCATGATCTCGAAACTCGAGAAGATGCCGGTGATGTCGGCGAGCGTAACGTAGTCGTCGAGCTCAAGGGCCGTCAGGCGCAGCAAGGAGCGATCGAGCGACTGACGGGTGGTCTGAAGCGTGGCGACGAGCTGGTTGACCGAGCTCATGATGGTGGTGACGGGCTGAATCTCGTAGCTCTTGCCGTGAACGTACACGTTAACGACGGCACGGCGAGCCGAAACCGAGATCACGATGGCATCGGTGAGCACCGACATGCGAGCGGCAGTACGGTGACGCATGCCCGTCTCACTCGTGGCGAGCGAGGGATCGGGATTGAGGTGGAAGTTGGCGCGCAGGATCTGGGTGAGGTCGCCATCGATAACGATGGCGCCGTCCATCTTGGAAAGCTCGAACAGGCGGTTCGAGGTAAACGAAATGTTGAGCGGGAAGCCGTCGTTACCGGCGGCGAGCACGTTTTCGGTGTCGCCGACACAGATAAGGGCGCCCAGGTGACCAGCAATGATCATGTCGAGGGCGGTGCGGATCGGCTGGCCAGGTGCCGTCAGGCGAATGGCCTGTTCCATACGCTTTTGCAGCTCGTTCTTATCCAAGGCATCGCTCCCATCGTATACGCTCCATAAACGTCAATAAGTTTCTCACGGTTTGCCCCTGTGACGCCCGCAAAATCCGATGCTTACAGAATGAGCGAACACAGCTGAGAGCCCCAATCCAAATGAGCTGCTTATGTGGTAGCATCGGGATTCGCATAAATGAGGGAGTAGTCGCGTGATCGGGTTCGCCTCCGGTGGCGCGGCAAGTCAACACACTGGCCGATGCGGCCTGGCTTGCCTTAATGAACGAGACTCGTGGCTGTGCGCGCAACGCGTACGCCACGGGTCTTTTTTGTTACTCCCCCAAGAGGTACACGCGGGCCCGCCCGCAGAGAGGGAGCCAGACTATGGGACTCGCAGAGCTCGTATTGCTCGCCGTTGGCCTTTCGATGGACGCCTTTGCCGTTTCCATCTGCAAGGGCCTTGGCATGAAGAAGATCAACCTTAAGGTCGCCGTAGTGCTCGGCTTGTTCTTTGGCGGCTTTCAGGCCGGCATGCCCGTAATCGGATGGGCGCTCGGCAGTCAATTCATGGGCATCATCGGACCCATCGACCATTGGATCGCCTTTATCCTGCTCGCCTTTATCGGCGGCAAAATGTTGTGGGAGGCCTTTACCGAAGACGAGGATGAAGGCGACGGCAAGGATGCCGAAAAGATTGACCTGGGCGAGTACCTGATCCTCGCCATCGCCACCTCGATTGACGCCCTGGCCGTGGGCATCTCGTTCGCCGCGCTTTCCGTCGACATCGTTCCCGCCGTGTCGCTCATAGGCATCACGACCTTCATCTTCTCCGTTGCCGGCGTGGCGATTGGCCGCATCTTTGGCGCGCGCTACGAAAAGCCCGCCACCATCGTGGGCGGCGTTGTGCTCATCCTCATCGGCCTCAAGATTTTGCTGGAGCACCTAGGGATTTTAGTGCTGTAAAACACCCTTCAAAACTAAACGTCCGTATAAGGCCTCATGCAGAGTTTTGCATGAGGCCTTTTCATGCAGACTTTTGCATGTCATACTAGGATGCAAAAGCCTGCACGTTAGGAGATAGCCGTGGATACCCTTCCCATCACCACACCACGCCAAGCTGGCATCTACGTGCGCCAGGCACGCGAGACTCAGGGTCTCACCCGTGCCACCCTCGCCAAAAAGGCCGGTGTTTCGGAGCGCCTGCTTGCATCGCTCGAGCTAGGAGACGCCACCGGCATTCGACTCGACAAGCTGCTGGCGATTTTCGACGCTCTTGAACTGGCGCTCGCAGCACAAGGGGATATAAGCGAAACGAAAAATGAGCACCCAGTCGACGCCCCGCATGCTGATCAACCTTGCAGCACCTCCAGACGCCATCACGCTCAACGTCTTCATCATCGCAACCGTCGCAGCACAACCATTCCGGCTCTTGCAGATACCCCCCTTACGTCCGAGCTCTACGACAGGGCCTTCGCCGATTTCGCCATGTCCAATCTCGGAGTCTCGATTGCCGCAAACGCATCTAGCCAAACCATGCCCGAAGGGAAATAGCCAATGGCCAGAACATCACTTCGGACCATTATTTGCGGCGTGCCTGCTGGAACGCTCGCGCAAGATGAGAACGGTCTTATCAGCTTTACCTACGATCATGACTATGACGGGCCAGCCCTATCGACCAACATACCCGTATCGAATCGCACATACGGACAACAGGTCATGAATCCGTACCTGTTTGGCCTTCTACCCGACAGCGAGGACCAACGAAAAGCGATTGCCGCCGAATTCGACGTTAGGCCCAACAATCCCGTTGCGTTGCTCAGCCATATCGGACTCGACTGTCCGGGCGGAGTGCAGTTTTGTGCCGAAGAAGATGCCGACGCCGTCCTGCATCGCGCTGGCGAATACCGCCCTATAGACGACCACGAAATTGCTCTTCGTCTCAAGTCGATCAGAGATGACCGCGATGCATCGTGGATGGGTCTAGATGAAAGTTGGTCACTTGGAGGCAACCAGGGCAAGTTCGCGCTCGCGTTCATAAACGACCGCTGGTGCGAATG
>DXLY01000016.1:0-13634 GCA_019414465.1 Collinsella sp. | reverse complement strand
CGAATGCATGGGCTCCTCGCCCACGACGCATATTTTCAAAAATGGCGTTATCGGATTTAAACTCGAGGCTCTCAATGAGTTTGTCTGCATGAAAAGCGCCCAGCGCGCCGGCATCGCAACGGCAAACGTCGAATATCGTATGTTTGAGGACGAACCTGCCCTCATTGTTGAGCGCTATGACCGCGTGAAAGTCAAAGACGGAACGATCAGGCGCCTACATCAAGAAGACCTCTGTCAGGCACTTGGGGTGATGCCCGCCCAAAAGTACACGGCAGACGGCGGCCCGACCACACGCGACATTCAAGAGCTCCTCGTAAATACGAGCCACCATCAACTTAACCTGTATCTGTTTACGCAGATACTTTTCTTTAACGCCATCATCGGCGCACCGGATGCGCACGCGAAAAACTATTCCCTGCTCCTTGGAAACGACGGCGCAGCCATGATGGCTCGAATGTACGATGTCGCGTCGGGTTTGGCGTATGAGCGCATGCGCCGCCGGGCGCGCCTTGCCATGAGCGTTGGCGGCGAAAATCGTGTGGGGTGCATCGGTCCAGGCGCTATCCGCCGATACCACGGTATGGGCGACCCCACGCTGGAGGCGACGCTCACCGATGCCGGGCTATCCGAGAAGTTTTGCTTTGCGACCATGATGGACCTCGCCTACGAGGTACCCATTTGCATGGAAGAGGTCATGGACGAATACGCCGACCTGCCCGGCATGGCGGACCTGCGCGAGCATATGCTCGGCCCCGTCCGCGAAAACTGCCAGCGCGCCCTCGACCTCATCAGGGCAGAAATGGACTAGGTGGCCGTAATTTCGCAATTATCAAACAAAAGAGAGGGGGCACCCGTCGCAAAAGACCGGGTGCCCCCTCTCATAATGTCATTTGCAATCCGCTAGCACGTGACTCGGACTGCTGCTAGCGCAACCTTTACGCAGCGAGGCGCTTGAGGACGTCGATGAGCAGCTCGTAGAAGCGCTCGGCAGAAGCGAGCTCCATGCTCTCGTCCGGGGTATGGACATCGGAGAGCGTCGGGCCCACGGCGATGGCGTCCAGGCCGTGCAGAGCCTCGGCAAACAGGCCGCACTCAAGGCCGGCGTGAATGGACTCGATGCGCAGCTCGGAGCCAAAGAGCTCTCGATAGCTCTCGACAAAGACTTCGCGGACCGGCGAATGCTCGGCATAGCTCCAGCCGGGATACTCAAACTCAAACTTGGCGTCGAAGCCCAGGACATCGGCCAGCGTCTGCAGACGGTCCTTGAACTCGTTCTGCAGCGAGGTGATCGAAGAGCGCGGGGACAGCATAATCTTGACCTCGTCATCGGAGGTGGCGACCACGCCGATGTTGGAGGAAACCTCGACGGAGCCGTCGGTGGCGACGTTGCGGCGAATCACGCCGTTAGGGGCAAGGCGCAGGGCGCGGATGAGGGCAAGCGCGGACTTCTGGTCCATGGCCTCAACCTCGGCGTCGTCGGCAATCTCGACGGTGCAAGTAAAGCCGGGGTCGAAGACCTCGAGCTCGGCAGTGACGTCGGCGATGATGCCCTTTGCGATCTGGGCCGCGGCCTCGGCGGCAGCGTGGTCGGCGTAGACCAGAACAGCCTTGCACTCACGGTTGATGGCGTTGTCCTTGGTGCCGCCGTTAAAGCTAACGATGGCGGGCTCGCCGGCAACCATCAGGCGGTCGATGATGCGGGCCATGATGAGGTTGCCGTTGCCGCGCTCCAGGTTGATATCGCTGCCGGAGTGGCCGCCCAGCAGGCCGGAGATGTCGAGCGTGAGGGTGCTACCGGTCTTGTGCTCGCGCGCGATCGGGCAGGTGTAGGTAACGACGACGCCGCCGGCACAGCTGACGGTGGCAACGCCCTCTTCCTCGGAGTCAAGGTTGATCATGGTGCGGGCGCTAATCTGGGACTTGTCGAGCGTCTCGGCGCCGACCAGGCCAGTCTCCTCGTCGGTGGTGAACACGCACTCGAGGGCCGGATGGGTAATCGAATCGTCGTTGAGCACGGTAAGCATAAGCGCGACGGCAATACCGTTGTCGGCGCCCAGAGTGGTGCCGTTAGCGGTGAGGACGCCGTCCTTGACGACCAGATCGATACCATCGGTCGTAAAGTCGTGCTCAACGGAGCCCAACTTGTCGCACACCATATCGATGTGGCCCTGCAGCATCACGGTCGGGGCATTCTCGGCACCGGCAGATGCGGGCTTGCGAATGATGACGTTGTAGACCTCGTCCTGGTACACATCGAGACCGCGCTCCTTGGCAAACGCAACCAGGAAATCGCTGATGCCCTTCTCGTTGCCAGACCCACGGGGGATCGCGCTGACCTCCTCAAAGAAATGGAACAGCTGGGCGGGCTCGTAGCCGGTAATCTTGTAGTCCATGGTGCCTCCTTGGCGCAACTGGTTAGACAGTAAGACATGCGACTTGTATATTCCCAGACTTTGCGTGCATAAACCAGTCGAAAACGCCGAGCGCCCTCGCATCATCGGCTAACGGTGGACCGTATAGCGTAACGGTCACAACTTCCGCAGCTCTACAAATCGAGGCGCCCTTTCCGGAGCGCCTCGATTGCGCGTATCAAATTGTCGCCACGCCCTACAGCGCGCCGGAACCGGCTTGCATCATGCCGCCGGGGCCCGAGGTCACGCCGCCGCTCACGGGCGCGGCGTTGCCGGTGTGCGGTACCGCCGGGGCGGTATCGCCACCAAGCGTGCCCGCCGGACGCGGTGCCGGGATCTCGCCCGTGCCGCGGCTAAAGACAAACTTGCCATCGGCCACGTCGCACAGGACGGTATCGCCCTCGCCCCACTCGCCAGCCAGCAGTTCCTCGGACAGCGGATCCTCGATGAGCTTTTGGATGGCACGACGCAGCGGACGCGCGCCGTTGGTGAGGTCGGTACCCTCCGCCACAATCTTGTCGTAGGCCGCATCGGTAAGCTTGATGTTCATGCCGTTTGCGATCAGGCGCTGGCGCAGATCGTCCACCAGCAGGTGCGCAATCTTGGTCAGGTTCTCGCCCGAGAGCTTCTGGAACACCACGATGTCGTCGATACGGTTGAGCAGCTCGGGGCGGAACAGGCGCTTGAGCTCGCCCATCGCACGACCCTTGATCTCGCTCGACGTGAGACCCTGCTCACCGGTGGTGCCAAAGCCCACGCTCGCATCCTGCGCGATCTCGCGGGCGCCCACGTTTGACGTCATGATGATCACCGTATTGCGGAAGTCGACCGTCTTGCCCTGGCTATCGGTCAGACGGCCCTCCTCCAACACCTGCAGCAGGATATTGAAGATGTCGGGGTGCGCCTTCTCGATCTCGTCGAACAGCACGACCGAGTACGGGTGACGGCGAACAGCCTTGGTGAGCTGGCCGCCCTCGTCGTGGCCCACATAGCCCGGGGGGCTACCGATGAGCTTGGAGACCTCGAACTCACTGCCAAACTCCGACATATCGAAGCTGATGAGCGCGTCCTTGCTGCCAAAGAGATACTCGGCGAGCGTCTTGGCGAGCTCGGTTTTGCCCGTGCCGGTGGGGCCCAGGAAGATAAAGCTGCCGCCGGGGCGACGCGGGTCCTTGAGCGGCGAGCGGCTGCGGCGCACGGCCTTGGCAACGGCCTCGACGGCCTCGTCCTGACCGATGATGCGCGTCTTGAGCACGCTTTCGGCCTGCAGCAGGCGGCGGCTCTCGCTCTCGGTGAGCGAGGACACCGGCACGCCCGAGGTCACGGACACGATGTCGGCAATCTGGGAGACATCGATGGTGAGCGGGCTGGCGTCGAGCTCGGCCGTCCAGGCAGCCTTGGCCTCGGCGAGCTCAATCTCGGCAGCCTTTTGCTGCTCGGTGATCTCGGCGGCCTTGTTCATGTCGTCGCTCTCGGTGGCCTCCTGCGCGGCGGCCTTAAGCTCCTCCACGCGATGCTCGGCCTCGCGCACCGGCTCGGGCGCGCGGTTGGCGGCGATGCAGGCGCGGGCGCCGGCCTCGTCAATGAGGTCGATGGCCTTATCGGGCAGGAAGCGATCCTGGATGTAGCGGTCGGAGAGGTTCGCGGCGGCCTCGATAGCACCCTGCGTATAGCGCACATGGTGGTGCTCCTCGTAGCGCGGCTTGAGCGCGGTCAGGATCTTGACCGTGTCCTCGACGCTCGGCTCCTCGACATCGATGGTCTGGAAGCGACGCTCGAAGGCCGGGTCCTTGGTGAGGTACTTGCGGAATTCCTCGGCCGTGGTGGCGCCAATAATCTGGAAGGCACCGCGCGCGAGCACGGGCTTGAGCATGGAGCTCGCGTCGATGGAGCCCTCGGCAGAGCCGGCACCGATGATGGTGTGCATCTCGTCAATAAACAGGATGACGTCGTCAGCTTCGGTGGCCTCCTGGATCACGTTCTTGAGGCGCTCCTCAAACTCACCGCGATACTTGGCGCCCGCAACGAGGCCCGGCAGGTCGAGCGTCCAGATGTTCTGGTTCATAAGGTTCTCGGGCACGTTGCCAGCTGCAATCTGCTGAGCCAGACCCTCGACGATGGCCGTCTTGCCCACGCCGGGGTCGCCCAAGATAAGCGGATTGTTCTTGGTGCGACGCGAAAGGATCTCCATCATACGCTGGACTTCCTTTTCGCGACCAATTACAGGGTCGAGCTCGCCGTCGCGCGCCTTCTGCGTGAGGTTGGTCGCGAACTGCTTAAGCGTATCGGTGCCACTCCCCTTTTGCTGAGAGGCATCCGAGCCGCTAAAGAACGGCAGGCCCGCACCGGGACGACCGGCACCGGCGCCGGCGAGCGGACGCTTCTTGTCCTGGTCCTTGGCGGTGAGTTTCTCGATAGCCTTTTTGATGGAGGCGGACGACACACCCAGGCGCATGAGGATGTCCATGGCCATGCCGTTGCCCTCTTCGACGATTCCGATCAGCAAGTGCTCGGTCGACACGTAGGTCTGGTTGTTCTCACGCGCCACGCGGAATGAACGCTCCATCACACTAATGACGAGCGGCGTAAAGGCGAGCTTGGCCGCCTCGGTCTCCTCACTGGGCTCGGGAACCGTGGTCTGGACCTCTTTGAGAGTATCCATGATGTCATCGTAGGAGATGTCGAGCGAGCGCAGCGCCTCGGCAGCGATGCCCTCGTCCTCCTTGGCGAGTGCGAGCAGCAGGTGCTCGGTGCCCACCTTATTTGAGTGCAGATCGAGCGCCTCCTGTTTGGCCATCGACATGACCTTGCGCGCTCGATCGGTAAATCTATCTAACATGCTCGTTTCCTTACATGAGTTCATCGAAATCAAAACGCCCGCCCGTCGGCGGCGCTTTTGTCTCTTTACCCACAGGTTGTCTATGTTAACAGCTGGAGGAATATCTATAAACCCGGCTCACATGAATGCAGGTTATGACCGCATCGCGGGACTCACCGCGCGATGCGCGACAGGCGCCCCGCAAGAGAAACCCTAGGCGTCTTTCACCACGTCGGGACTCGTCGCACGCGATGCGCGATAGGCATCGGCCTCCTTGGAGACGCGTTCGAGCAGCTCGGATGTATCGACGCCCTCGACTTGCGCGACCGTTTCCACCGTCTGCATGGCGACCGCCCTCAGGTACGCGCACGCGCTGTCCCCCGGCTGCTCGAGGTCTATCTCCTCGCCGCCCTCCCGGGCAAAGCCGACCGCCATCACAAAGCCCATGATGCCCGAGACCAGAAAGCCCACCGCAAAGCTCGAATCTGTCTTGAGCTCTTCTCCGTCGGGGTGGACGATCTCTCTCACGCGGTCGATGATGATCGTATGGATGCCCTGCACGACCTGCTCGGCGGCACCCGCCCTCATGGTGATGACGATGCGCCGCAGCAGGCAGCGGACGTCGCGCCGGTCGAACGCCGAAAGGTCGCCCTCGCTCGAAAAATGCCAGAGGGCATCGGTGATGAGCTCGTTATCCTGCAGCAGCTGGGCTATGGCGATGGCGACGAGTTCATCGAAATCGTGAAAATAGTAGTAAAACGTTCCGCGATTGCACTGGGCGGCGCGGGTCACCTCGCCAACCGACAGCTCGAAGATGCTGTTGTTCTCGATGAGCTCCCAAAACGCCTCGATGATACGGGTGCGTGCATCGGGCGCATCGGCGTCCTTACGCGGTCTCGCCATGCGCCTCACCGCACCCCTGCGCCTTGGCGTTCATGATGAGCATCTGAAGACGGTTCTCCACGTTGGCGAAGCTCACGTCGGGATCGTAGTCGAGCGGCAGGAACTGCGCCGTGGGATACTGCTCCTTGAGCGCATGGATGAGCCCGCGCCCCACGACATGGTTGGGCAGACACCCGAACGGCTGCAGGATCACGAAGTTGCGGCAGCCGCGCTTGGCGTGCTCGAGGATCTCCGCCGGAATCAGCACGCCCTCGCCCGCATCGAACGTATGGTGCAGGATCTTATCGCTCGCGCGCACGAGCTCGGGCATGCGCGTCGGCGGCTCGTAGAGCGGGCTCGCCGCGCCCAGGCGGTCGCAACGGTCGTGCGCGAGCTCGAACAGGTTGTCCGCCGTGACGTACCAGGCCTTTTCGGGCAGCGACAGGTCGACGTGGAACTCGCGCGACTGCGCATGCTTGTAGAAATAGGTCTTGCGGATCACGTCGGTCATGCGCGCCTCGATGACCTCGAGCCCGTTGTCCTCGAGGTAGCGCTCGATCTCGTGGTTGGCGCCGAGATGGAAATTGAGCAGGTACTCGCCCACGATGAGAACGGTCGGATGCGGGTTCGAGCGGTCGTACGGAACGGCGTCCATGATCGCAAGCGCGCGTTTGAAGCCCGTCGCCTGGCCTCTCAGCCCGGAGCGCTCCATGCCCTCGATAACCTCATCGAGCGCGCGGTCGAACGCAGCGTCCGCCGCGCCCTTCTCGAGCTCGTAGGGACGGATGCGCCTAAGCATGGCCTCGAGGGCATCGATCATGGGAAGACCGTAGGCGATCTGGATGCTCGGGCCAAGGCCGAGCTTGAAGCCCGGATGCGCATTGTGGGCATCGACGTCGTCGTTGGTGAGCACCGGGACATAGTCGTATCCCGCGTCGTCGAGCGCGCGGCGCAGCAGGGGCATGTAGTGCGTCAGGCGGCAGTCGCCGATATACTTGCCAGTCACCACGGCGACGTCGTGCGGGTCGTACTTACCGCTCTCGAGTGCCGCGAGCGCCTCGCCGATCACGATTTGCGCGGGGAAGCAGATGTCGTTGTGCACATAGCGTTTGCCCAGGCGGATGGCATCCTCGCGCCCGATATCAAGGGCCTCGGCGCGCACGCCCTGATTGCGCATCGCCGCGGTCATGAGCCTGCAGAACGCATGGGAGGTGTTGGGGACCAGCGCGATCTTGTCGTGCCGGTCGCGCTTGGTGTACTTGACCTTATACGGGTCGTCGAGCGGATGGACCGCGTGCACCCGGGCGCCCTCGGCACGCTCCTCCGCGCGACGACGGTTGACCGACTCGATAAACGAACGCACGCGAATGCCCATGGGACCGGCGACGTCGCTCTCATCGAGCTTGATCATCATCGGAACCTTGGAGCCCATCTCGCCCATCATGCGCGCGATCTCGTCGGTGAGATACGCATCGTGGCCGCAGCCGAAGCTGCCCATCTGCACGAGCTCGAGCTCGGGCGTCGATGCGACGATGACCGCGCACGACAGCATGCGCGCATGGTAGTTGTTCACGATGTCGATGCGGCTGTTGGAAAGATCGACGTTGCAGACCCCCGGCACCGCATCGGGCGTCAGCACGGGGATGCCGCGCTCAGAGAAGAGCTTGGGCAGCCCGTGGTTGACCAGCGGGTCGTTGTGGTACGGGCGCGAAGCGATCACCACCGCGTAGCCGCCGTCCTCGCGCACGTTCTCGAGCACCTGCCTGCCGCGCAGCTGCAGCTGGTTCTCAAACGTCTCCTGCGCGCGGTCCGCCTGCTCGGTCGCCTTGGCAACCAGGTCGGCATCGATATCGAAGGTCTCCTTGCACCACGCCTTGAGCTGGCGGTTTCGGTCGCCCTCGTCGTACCAGTGGAACAGCGGCGTATCGAACGGAACGCCGAAACGCTCCTCCGGGTTATCGGAATTGCGCATCACGTAGGGGTATCCCTTTACGACGGCGCACATCCACTCGCTGGTAGAGGCGGTGTTTTCGGTGGGCACCGTCGTGATGATGGGCATGAAGATGCGGTCGACGCCGGCGTCGACGAGATTGCGGATGTGCCCGTGGACGAGCTTGGCCGGGAAGCACACGGTGTCGGATGTGACGTGCGCCAGACCGCGCTCGTACATCGCCTTGGTGCTGCGTCCCGAGACGCGCACCTTAAAGCCGAGCGTGCTGAAGAACGTCGACCAGAACGGCATGGTGTCCCAGAACTCGAGCACACGGGGAATGCCGATCGTGACATCGCGCCCCCCGCAGACGGGAACCGTGGGGTACGACTCGAACAGCAGCTTCTCGCGGTCGACAAAGAGATTGGGGGCAGCCGCGGTCCGGTCGCGCCCCGTGCCGGGTGCCTGTGCCTCGCAAGCACCCTGCGGACGCAGCTCCTCCGCCGCGGGAACCTCGCGCACGAGCTCATCCCATGAGATGGCGCCGCCGCGCGGGCAGCGATTGCCCGTGACGTAAAGCGAGCCGTCGCCAAATGCCACGACCGCGCGCTGGCAGCGGTTGTTGCACCGACGGCAGGTAACGCCGCCGAACTCGCGATGCTCGAAGCGCTCCACGGCATCGAGCCCGATAAACGACGTGCCGGCGTCGCCCTTGCGGCATTCCTCGCGCGCGAGCAGGGCGATACCGATAGCGCCCATCAGCCCCGGGTGGGGCGCACGCGTGACGGGTTTGCCCAGATATTGCTCGAATGCGCGCAGCACCGCGTCGTTTCGGAACGTGCCGCCCTGGACGACGACTTTGTCGCCCAGACGGTTGAGATTTGAAACGCGAATGACCTTGGTGAACACGTTCTCGATAATCGAACGGCAGAGACCGGCCATGATGTCGCCCGGACCCTTACCGCGCCGCTGCTCGGAAACGACGCTGCTGTTCATGAACACCGTGCAGCGGCTGCCGAGAACGGCGGGGGCTTTGGACGAAAATGCCTCGGTCGCGATATCCTCAACGGCTATTCCGAGGTTTTTGGCAAAACCCTCGAGGAACGAGCCGCAGCCCGCAGAGCACGCCTCGTTGACGACGATATCGGTCAGCACGCCGTGGTTGAGCCAGATGGCCTTCATATCCTGTCCGCCGATGTCGAGCACGAAGGTCGCATCGGGAACGAATGCGCACGCGGCGCGGGCGTGCGCGACCGTCTCGACCGTATGGTAGTCGGCGTGGAACGCGCGCGCGAAAAGCTCCTCGCCGTATCCCGTGGTGCCCACGGCATCGATCGCAAGCGTGACTCCCGCTGTCTCCCAGCGGTTCTTCAAGCTGACAAGACCCTGTTGGGCGACGTCGAGCGGTCTGCCGTTATTAGACGCGTAGAACGAATCGACAAGCTCACCCGCCTCATCGACCAGGGCGAACTTGGTCGTCGTGCTCCCCGAATCGATACCGAGCGCCACACGCACCGTCTCTCCGGGCGCATACGCATCCGGACCCTTTGCCGGCGTCTCTTTGCCATGGCGTGCCGTAAAATCCGCCTGCTCGGCAGGTGTGGCAAAAAAGGGCTGGGCAAGACGTCCCTCCCCGCTTGCGGGCGCGACCGTCTCGAGCTTATCCAGCCGGACAAAAGCGTCGGGAAGGTCGATCGGTTGGGACGATGCGAACATGTCGGTCAGCGACAGGGCGGCACCGCGCGCGACCATGATCTGCGGATCGCGCGGGACGATAACCTGATCGTCCGATAGATTCAGTTGCTCCCGGAACACGCGGACCAGCGTGGGGTTGTAGGCGAGCGTACCGCCCTCGAAGATTACCGGCGGCTCGATGTCGATACCCTGGGCCAGACCGCCAATCGTTTGGCGGGCGACCGCGTGAAGCGCCGAAAGCGCCAGGTCGGTGGTAGGAATGCCCTCGTTGAGCAGCGGCTGGATATCGGTCTTTGCGTACACGCCGCAGCGGCCCGAGACCTCGTGGACGGTCGTTCCCCGGCTTGCGAGCTGCTCGAACTCGCCCGATTCGGTGCCGACCCCCATGAGCTTTGCCATCTCGTCGATAAATGCACCGGTACCGCCTGCGCACGAGCCGTTCATGCGCATGTCGGCAACCTCGATGTCTCCCTTATCGTTGGTGCGGAAGAAGATCATCTTGGCGTCTTGGCCGCCCAGCTCGATGGCGCAGCGCGTCTGCGGATAGAACCTGCTGATCGCGAGCGCGTTGGCGACCACCTCCTGAACGTACGAGGCGCCCAGCGCGGTCGCGATATCGCGCGCACCCGAGCCGGTCACCGCAACGCGCAGCGACTCATGGGGAAAGCGCTCGGCGAGCTCGCCGAGCATGGCGCGCACGCTCGCTGTCTGACACGCCCCGTGGCGGCGATATCCCCACCACGCCTCGGTCATATCCTCGTGCATCGCGTAAACTTTGGTCGTCGTCGACCCTACGTCCAGTCCTACTAGCAACGCCATAATGCTCCGTCTCTCGCATTTTTCCTGCTAGAGATATACCACTCTACGTAATACAACAGACTGTTGTATTTAAACTCCGTATAAAAAGCGGCTGCCGAAACGCTTCAGCAGCCGCCGAATGCACCAACAGATTGTTCTGCGCGCTAGCACGTCGGGCAACGGAGCAGCACGGGCCCTCCGGTCATGCGCACCGCTCACGCCCGCGATGTCGCCGAGAGAGCTATCCACGCTTAGGGCTCCAACCAAGCAAGTCGCCCGCGCTCAGCAGATCCCTAAGCGAGCTACTCGCACTCAGGAGCCATAGCCTGCTCCAAGAGCTCGGCATGCTCCTCCTCGAAAACCGTCCCCACAGGGAAGGCGCGACGGAAGACGAAGTGGGAAATCGGACCGGCTACCAAAAGGTTCCACGGCAGCGCCATCACAAAATTATGCGGGATGTTGATCATCCAGATCGCGGGCACGGAATACAGGTTCGCAAGGATGCCGCCGGGCATGTGCGTCAGACCCTCGCAGGCACCGTACAGCGACATGATGATGACCATGGGAACGACCATGCAGGAGCTGACGGCGAGCGTCATGGCGAGCGGCGAGCTCTTGCCCGGCGTGACCAAGTACTTAAAGGCGAAACCCTTGGCGAGCGGGCTGGCGACGAACCAGTCGCAGCACATGGCAAAAATGTAGGCAACGGGGAAGCCGAGCCACGCAGCGGCAACGACCTCGCCGTTGATGGCCCCGTGCTGCAGGGCAACGTTGTAGATGCTCATCCAGAGCACCATGCAAAAGCACATGATAAAGGTGAACAGCAGGCTCTCTCGTTTGTTGATAGGCATGAAGGGCAGATTCCTTTCTGTGTTACGCCGCGGCACCACGCAACAAAAACGGGCGGGCAAGATGGAGCTGTTGGGACTTCATCTCGCCCGCCCGTGTTACGCGCGTCTGCGACTACTTATGTGGTGGAACTACCCTAACACGAACGGCGCGCGCTTCGTAAGCGTTGAGTTTGTGGAGATGCAGGGCACCAAAACCCCCGACCCCATAAGTTGCGGTGGAATACGGACTGTTTTGACCCTTTAAGCAACAATTCAGTCCCTATTTCACCGCAACTCATTTGGTGCAAAGTAACCTGTCCCCCTTGCACCAATTAGCTGGTATGGCGCCAGCGAGGGTCGGTGAGGGTTCTCGCCACGCCCAAGCCAACGGGCAGAAACGCCACGATGAGCACTGCGCGCACAAACCAGCCGAGCATGTTGACCGTGTCGAAGGTGCACATGTAATACATAGAGCGATAGAGATACAGACCGGGCACCATAATGACAATCGAAGGCACCGTGAGGGCGATGCGCGGGTAGGTGAGCTTGACTTCGGCCAAGCTTGCCAGCAGACCCGATACCAGCGCGCCGATAAACGCTGCTGCCTCGGGAGGCATTCCCGTGCTGAGGCCCAGGAAGGGAATCATCGTCGGCGCATCGACAAGGGTCAGACGCAGGGTATTGGACACGGCGCCGATCAACCCAGCTGCCGCGGCCATCTTTACCGGGCTGTTGAACATCACCGAGAAGCCGAATACGCCAACGAAGCTCATCACCACGCGCAGGAGCGTAAGGGCAAGCGGCGAAAGGCCCAGTGGGGCAAAGTCGTCCGGCGCCAGGCCAACACACTCGGCAACCATCCAACCTACGAGCGTCGCCATCACAATAATCGATACGGCATATGAAAGGCGCTCGATACCGCTTCGCATGTCGAGCTTGGCGATGTCGAGGCCCGCCGTAATGAGCGGAAAGCCGGGAATCACAAAGAGCATGGCGCCGATATAGCCTTCTTGGTGCGACATTGCCCCCGGTATGACCTGGCCAAGGCCGAGCAATGCCAGCAGATACGAAACGCAAGCGAGCGCAACGCCGGTCGTCAGCGCGCTGAACTGACCAAGGCCTTGCTTGAGAATATGGGAGCGGGCAAAGTTGCCGACACCCGCGCCCACAAACGCGCAGGCCATCTCGATAGGGCCGCCGCCGAGCAAAAAGACGAAGGCGCCGCAAGCACAAGCTGCCGCAAGGCCCTGTTGCCAGGGAGAGTAATCGGGTTTTGAACTCTCAACGGTCTTGAGCATCTCGTGGTATTCGTGCACGGTAAACCGGCGCCCATACGTCTCGATTTCCTTTAAGAAGCTCTCCATCATCCAAATGCGATGGGTATTGACTCCCGTTGTGGGCAGGCTGACAACCTCGTTAAAGCAGTGGCCATCTTCGATGCAGGTGCACTCAAACGACAGAAGACTTAAGTCAACGTGGATGGTGACACCGAGTACGGCGGCAACACGATTCATGGTATCGCGCACGCGCCAGGCACCCGTTCCGCTTGCCAGCATAAGCATGCCGGTGCGGCAGATGATGGATGATTTATCGGTGAGCGGCGCATCGACGGCAAGCTCATCGCCTGCCGTCACGATCTGGTGCCAGTCAGTTTTCATATGGAGCGCGCCGGCACGAACGCCGTGGTGCATGGGGGCTCTCGAAAGCAGCGAGTCAAGGCGCGAAGGCTGTGGGGGCTCCGTTGATTCGTCCTCAACCTCATCAGTCTCTTCATCGACCAGATCAAAGGAATCAAGCGGCGCTGGCTCGCGACGGTCGATCAGCTCCTCGTCCTCATCATCAAAGTAATTGAACTGATCGAGCATGTCCTCTTCGATTGAACGCTCGCTCGCGTCGTCCATATAGACGCTCCCTTCCTACCGACTAACCCCCATCCTAGGCAGCAACGGCTAAAGGAAACATAAAAGAGACGGCTGTCATGCGAGCCATGTGCGCAATAGCCGTGGGTAGTCGTTTAATAACGTCCCCAATGACTACCAGTAACTCGACAAGGACTGTCCCCAAGTGCCGGCAGAAAAGGAACGTCCCTAAGTGCCAACCAGGGCAACACCGCAGATAGAGGACGGACAGCGAAAGCCCGCCAGAGCGAGCAAGGTGCCTTCAAGAAAAATGGCGCCGCAGGTTGAGCATAAGTCAGCGAGCGGGTCGCATTTGTGACAAGGTGACGTGAAACGAAAGGGCGCTGACCTTCTGGTCGCGCCCTTGAAGTT
>DXLY01000151.1 GCA_019414465.1 Collinsella sp. | reverse complement strand
GGCTCGCAGGTCGGCGACGTTCTCGGGGTCCTCGGCCACCGTCTCGGCCACGATGTCCGCCGCACCCGCGAGCGCCTTCTCGGGCGTGTCGAAGCCGGCCTCCTCGTTGACGTATGCCGCGGCGGCGTCGAGTGCGCTGCCCTTGGCCGAGGCCTGCATGATGATCATATTGGCGAGCGGCTCGAGTCCCGCCTCGCGGGCCTTCTGCGCGCGGGTCATGCGCTTTTTGCGGTAGGGCTTGTAGAGGTCCTCGACGCGCTGGAGCTGCGTGGCCTCGCGGATCTGCTGCTCGAGCTCGGGCGTGAGCTTGCCTTGGGCATCGATGAGTAGGATGACATCCTCTTTGCGTTGCTCGAGATTGCGCAGGTAGGACAGGCGCTCGTCGAGTGCACGCAGGGCGACGTCATCCATGCCGCCTGTGGCTTCCTTGCGGTAGCGCGAGATAAAGGGGATGGTGTTGCCCTCGTCGATGAGCTTGACGGCCGCCTCGATGTTGGCGGCCTTAAGGTTGAGCTCGCGGGCGAGCTGGGCGATAAGATCCATGAAACTCCTTGCGTTTGAGGTGCGTTTGCGGCACAGGGCTACCAAGGATACCACCCGTCCCAAAAGACTGTTTTGGGGCCGCGCCATGAAAACGGCCTATCTACTACGTTTGAACCGTATGGGTCGACCATCCCCGGTTTTCCGAGAACGCGCAACCTGTCTACCTGCGGTTTTTATTTCGCGAAATTCGGTATGGTTGAGGGTGATCGGTTAAACGTAGTAGATAGGCTCATTCCGTGGCGAACGAATCAAGCTGAGGTGCAAAAAGGCCCCCGTCTCAGAAAATCATTGGAAACGTAGCAAAATGCCCCGCGGGCAGGAGGCTGCTCGCGGGGCAAAGAAGAGGGGCTTGTTGGTGGCGGACCGAAGGGTTCGCATGGGGCTTCTGCCGCGGTCTGCCCTAAGGCGTTACAGCTCGACGAGCTGGCCGGTTTCGGCGGCCTCTTTGATGGCGTTGAGAAGCGTGAGCGTCTTGACGTTATCGGCGGGGGTCACGACGGGCTCGACCTCGCGGCGGACAACCTTCACAAAGTGCTTGAGCTGCATCTTGTGCGGCAGCGCCGGGTCCACGGCCGGGATCTCCATCTGCAGCGGCTTGTGCCAGTTAGAGGCGCCGTCGTAGGAGAACTGGTGCAGGCGGGGCAGCGAAAGGGCGCCCTTGGTGCCGCCGATAAAGTAAGCGTCAGCGTCGAAGGGACGGTACTGCGGGTCCTCGCGAGCAGTCGCCTCCCAGTTCCAGGGGCTGGCGGTGGCATCGGAGATGGTCATGCTTGCGAGCGCGCCATCGGCAAAACGGACGTTGACCACGGCGGAGTCCTCGGTCTCAAAACCGCGGGCGGCGCTGGACTGCATACCTTGGACGGCAACGGGCTCGCCCAGCAGGTAACGGAGCAGGTCGACGTCGTGCACCAGGTTGACCAGAATCGGGCCGGCACCCTTCTTGCGGCGCCACTCGACATCGAAGTACTCGTCATTCTTATAGATCATGTAGTGGAAGCTCGACACGGTGAGCTTCCACTACATGATCTATAAGAATGACGAGTACTTCGATGTCGAGT
>DXLY01000150.1 GCA_019414465.1 Collinsella sp. | reverse complement strand
ACCTCGCAGTCCGCGGTGTCGCACCAGCTGCGCACACTCAAGCAGTCGCACCTGGTTAAATTCCGGCGCGACGGGCGCAATATCCTCTACTCGCTCGCCGACGACCACGTCTACACCATGCTCAACCAAGGCATGAGCCACATCTGCGAATAGCGACCAACCACGGTACCAGCGCGGCCTGCACCCAAGCCGCAAATACAGAGAAAGGAACCCCCATGAAAAAGCAGTTCAAGCTCGACGAAATCGACTGCGCCAACTGTGCGCGCGAGCTTCAGGACGAGCTGGCCAAGCTCGAGGGCGTCAAATCCGTGTCCGTCAACTTCATGACCCAAAAATTGACGCTCGAAGCCGATGACGCCGAGTTCGACGAGGTACTCAACCGCGTTGTAGAGTTTACGGCCGACGCCGAGCCGGACTGCGAGATCATTCTCTAGCCCGGGTTTACGCCAACCTGCAAGGCCGCGCTTGCCGCGGCCTTTGCTCGCGAAATTATATGAGCGAGTGTTCATTCATTCAAATGGGAGGATACGAGTCATGACCACCGCCGATCCCAAAAAGAAAAAGAAGAAGCGTAAGAAGAAAGAGTCCCTTGAGCATAAGCGCAACCGCATCGTGGTAGCGCTGGGCATTTTTGCCGTGGTGTACGCCCTCGATGAGTTCGGCACCCTCACCGCCGCATTCGGTACCCCGGGCGACATCTACGCCAGCTTTATGCTGTTCCTCATACCGTTTTTGATTGCCGGCTACGACGTGCTGCAAAAGGCATTCAATAACATCCGCCGCGGCAAGGCCTTCGACGAGAGTTTCCTTATGGCCGTCGCGACCATCGGCGCGTTTGCCATGGTGCTCTTCCCCGATACCGACCCGCACATGGCCGAAGGCGCCGCCGTCATGCTGTTCTACCAGGTCGGCGAGCTGTTCCAGGCATACGCCGTGGGCAAGAGCCGTAAATCGATCAGCGCCATGATGGACATCGCACCCGACTACGCCAACGTCGAGCAACCCGACGGCTCACTCGAACAGGTCTTCCCCGATGACATCGCGGTCGGCACCGTGATCGTGGTCAAGCCCGGCGAGCGCGTGCCTATCGACGGCGTCATCGTCGAGGGCGAAACCCAGCTCGACACCGCCGCCCTTACCGGCGAGTCGGTCCCCCGCCCGGCCAAAACCGGAGACGATATCATCAGCGGCTGCATCAACATGACGGGGCTCATCCACGTGCGCACCACCAAGCCCTTTGGCGAGTCCACCGTCGCACGCGTCCTGGAGCTCATGGAGAATGCCAGCGAAAAGAAGGCACGCACCGAGAACTTCATCACGCGCTTTGCCCGCATCTACACGCCCGCCGTCACCGGCGCTGCCGCGGTGCTCGCGCTCGGCGGTGGCCTGGTCACCGGTGCCTGGTCCGACTGGATTCTGCGCGGCCTGACCTTCTTGGTCGTCAGCTGCCCGTGCGCGTTGGTGATCAGCGTGCCGCTCAGTTTCTTTGGCGGCATCGGCGGCGCATCCAAGCTGGGCGTTCTCATCAAGGGTTCTAACTACCTCGAGACGCTCGCCGATGTGGACACCGTCGTCTTTGACAAGACCGGCACGCTCACCAACGG
>DXLY01000015.1 GCA_019414465.1 Collinsella sp. | reverse complement strand
GCGGTCGCCGCTTTAAGGGCGACACCAAGGTGACCGACCTGCTCTACCTGGTTAATGCTCACGTTAAGTACCACGTGTCGTGTGAGGAGCTGCTCGAGGATATCGGCCAGCGCTACTTTGATATTGCCGACGAGCTGGAGCTCACCTATCCCATCCGCGAGGAGTTCGCGGCCTTTGCCGAGCGCGCCCGCTCGGGCGGCTACTCCACCGAGGAGCTTGTGAGCCGCGGCGAGTACTTCACCGCTCGCCTGATGGCCGAGTACCTGGGCCTGCCGTTCCTGGACGCCGCAACGGTTGTGGCATTCCATCACGACGGTACGCTCAGCATGAACCGCACCTCCGAGCTGGTGCAGGAGTACGGCCAGCAGGGCGGCTTTGTTATGCCCGGCTTCTACGGCGCGACGCGAGAGGGCCAGATCAAGCTGCTCGATCGTGGCGGCGGCGATATCTCGGGCTCGATCCTGGCTAAGTGCCTAGGCGCCGACCTGTACGAGAACTGGACCGACGTCTCGGGCTTCTATTCTGCCGATCCGCGTATTGTTCCCGAGGCTCAGCCCATTGCGCGCGTTACCTATGAGGAGCTGCGCGAGCTTTCGTACATGGGCGCAAGCGTTCTGCACGAGGAAGCCGTGTTCCCCGTGCGTGAGGCGGGCATTCCGCTGGTCATCAAGAACACCAATGCGCCGCAGGACCCCGGCACCATCATTAGCGAGACGGCTGATGAGGGCGAGGCGGAGCCCATCATTACCGGCGTGACCGGCAAGCGTGGCTTTGTCGCCATCAACGTGGCCCGCGACCGCACCAAGCCCCGTGTCGGCTTTATGCGCCGCGCGCTTTCGGTCTTCGAGCGTTATGACGTTTCCGTCGAGCACATGCCCACCGGCGTCGACCGCTTTGGCGCCGTGGTGCAGGAGCAGGATGTGCACGATTCGCTGTACTCACTCGTGGGCGACATCCAGCAGGAGGTCGAGCCGCTCGAGATCGAGGTTGTCGAGGGCTTGGCGCTCATCGCGACCGTCGGCCGTAACCTGCGCGGTCGCGCGGGTATCTCGGGCCATTTGTTTGGCATGCTTGGCCAGGCCGGCGTGAGCGTGCGTATGATTTCGCAGAGCTGCGACGAGATCAACATCATTATCGGTGTCGAGGAGAAAGACTTCGACCTGGCGATTCAGACCATTTACCGTGCCTTCTCCGATGAGAACGGCATTGTGAAGGTCTCCGACTTGGAGGCTCCCGCGCCGGTCGATCCCGCTCTGGCTGCGCTCAAAAAGTAGCGACTGCTCGGTAGATTTTGGGGTCATGTCTCAAAAATCTACGGCGGGGCGTTTCATTTCGGTTTCGTTTCGACGGGGCGGGTTTCGTGTCCGCCCCGTTCTTGTATACACTGGCAACAATAATCGGCCTGCTCGGCGTGCGGGCAAAAGCCATAACCTTTAAAGGGGGAAGCATGAAACAGTACACGGTTGCTATTTTGGGCGCGACGGGAGCCGTGGGCACCCAGATGCTCGAGTGCCTAAACGAGCAGGAGTTCCCGGTTGGCAAGCTCAAGCTGCTGGCGAGCGCGCGTTCTGCGGGCAAGACCGTCGAGTTCCGCGGCGAGCAGATCGTGATCGAAGAGGCTTGTCCCGAGGCCTTTGAGGGTTGTGACATTGTGCTTGGAGCCGCCGGCGACGACATCGCGAAGGAGCTACTGCCCGAGGCCGTCAAGCGCGGCGCCGTCGTGGTCGACAACAGCCACGCCTTCCGCATGGATCCCGAGGTGCCGCTGGTCGTGCCCGAGATCAATGCCGACGATATTAAGTGGCATCACGGCCTTATCGCCAACCCCAACTGTGCGACCATCATCGGCCTGGTTCCCACATGGCCGTTGCATCAGCTCGCCGGCGTGAAGCGTATGATCGTCTCGACGTATCAGGCGGCTTCGGGTGCCGGCGCTCCCGGTATGGCCGAGCTCGAAGCGCAGCTTGCCGCCCTGGGTCGTGGCGAGGAGATTCCCGAGCCGCGCGCATTTGCCGCCCAGCTGGCGAGCAACTTGATTCCGCAGATCGGTGGCGTCAAGGAGGAGGGCTTTACCTCCGAGGAGATGAAGCTGCAAAACGAGGGCCGCAAGATCATGCACCTGCCCGAGCTGCGCGTGAACTGCACCTGCGTGCGCGTGCCTGTGCTGCGCTCGCACTCCGAGAGCATTACGCTCGAGTTCGAGCGTGATATTACGGTTGAGGAGGCCCGTGCTGCGCTGGCTGCCGCTCCCGGCGTCAAGCTGGTTGACGATATGAGCGCCGAGGATACGCACGATCGCTTCCCCATGCCGATGGATACCTCCGACCAGGACCTGATCTGGGTCGGCCGCGTGCGCCGCGACATCTCGAATCCCGAGGCCGCGCGCGGCATCACCTTCTGGTGCTGCGGCGACCAAATCCGTAAGGGCGCGGCAACCAACGCCGTCCAGATCGCTAAGCTGCTCTGCGAGTAGTGTGACCTGTCCGGCGGGGGCCGGGCTTAGTTTTCAGAACGTCCTCGACCATGTGTGGCGCCTTGTCCTGCTCCTTCGGAGCCGCGGACAAGGCGCCACACTGGTCTGCGGAGTGTTCTGAAAACTAAGCCCGGCCCCCGCCTGCGGTGACGCTGTTGCGAGCGGCCTGCGATGGGGCCGTTGTTGGTTGGGGCCGCTGGGCTGATGTGGGGGCACGTGGCTGTTGCGGGCCCTAGTCCCGGCGGCGACCCCGGCGCTTCGCGCCTGCCGCCTTTGGGGACTGCGGAGCGCGGCCGGCAGCTGCGGCGCGTTCGCGCCTGCTGCCTAGGGGCACTTTGGGGTTGCGTAGGTTGTCTGCGCAATTCGCGGTATCATGTTGCGGAGTTTTGAAAGGAGCCGCTGGTGGTCACGACGACGTTTACTTCGCCTTTGGGCGAAATCCTGCTTGCCGCTGATGGCCGCGGTCTGACGGGGCTTTGGTTTGAGGGACAGGAGCACTTTGGTTCCACGCTTCTCCGGGAAGACTCCGAACATGTTGAAGGCGCCGACGCGGTTTCCGGTATTGGTGGCATGTCGTCGGTGAGTCCGGCAAATGGTGCGGCCTCTTCGGTGCTTGAGCGTTCCTGGGCTTGGCTGAATGCTTATTTTGCAGGGCAGGAGCCTCGGTTTACGCCGCCGTTGCATATGATTGGCACGGCGTTTCAGCGTGAAGTTTGGTACGAGCTGCTTTCTATTCCGCGTGGCGAGGTCGCTACGTATGGTGAGATCTCCCAGCGTGTTGCGGCTCGACATCGTGTACCGGGAAACGAGGCGCCCGTTGTGTCTCCCCGTGCCGTGGGGGCCGCGGTCGCTCGCAATCCTGTTTCGATTATCGTGCCGTGCCATCGCGTGGTGGCGGCCGACGGATCGCTCAACGGATATGCCGGCGGGCTTGATCGCAAGGAGTGGCTGCTGCGGCTTGAGGGCGCGTACGAGGAGTAACGCTCGAACACTTTGCATAACTAGGACGCCGCGAAAGGACGAGTCGCTGTCTTTTCGCGGCTGGCATGCGTCCAGGCGCTCGGCGTCTGCGCCTTAAGTTTGGCTAAGCCATATCCTGCGTATTTGAAAACGCGCAGGTTGAGCAGCTAAGGCTGCGCTAAGGAGGCTGACGGTGCGCTATCATCGGCAGTATCGAAACTTGTATAGCCGTGCGCCAAAGGAGCAACCATGAAACTGATGCTTGCCGAGGACGAACCCGGCCTCTCCCGCGCCCTTACCGCGATTCTTCAACATAGCGACTACGAGGTCGACACCGCGCTCGACGGTCTGACGGCGCTCGAATATCTGCTCGCCAACGACTATGACGCCGCAATCCTGGACATCATGATGCCCGGCATGGATGGAATTGAGGTGCTCAAGCGCACACGTGCCGCCGGTAAGCGACTGCCCATCATCATGCTCACGGCAAAAAGCGAGGTGTCCGATAAGGTCGAGGGCCTGGATGCCGGTGCCAACGATTATCTGACCAAGCCGTTTGCCGCCAAGGAACTGCTCGCTCGCATTCGTGCCATGACGCGTGCCGCGACGGCAATTGACGCCACGACGCTCAGTGTGGGCAATATGCGCCTCGACACGGCATCGTGCACGCTTGTGGGTCCCTTGGGCGAGGAGCACCTGGCCAATCGTGAGTTTCAGCTTATGGAGCTCTTTATGCGCAACGCCGGCACGCGTATGCCCACCGAACGTCTGATGCTCGAGGTTTGGGGTGAGGATGCGCCCGAAGGCGCCAACGTAGTGTGGGTCTATATCTCGTACCTGCGCAAAAAGCTGACGGCGCTGGGTGCCAACGTGGCCATCCGCGCATCGCGCAATCAGGGATATTCGCTTGAGGTTGTCGAGGAGGGCGAATAAGCGTGAGCGCGAGCGCGTGGTGGAAGCGCATGGCGACAAAGCTCGGCATGGGAGCGGACTCGGGTAATCCGGGGCGCGTCGATGCTGCCAGTGCAATGGGACGTCGTCTGCGTCGCAAGTTCATCCTGGTTGCCATGGGTGCCGTGACCGTCGTGCTTACGCTCATCATTGCCGGCATCAACGTCGTCAACTACTCGCATATCTGCAAGATGGCCGATGCTCGCCTGGACTATATCTTGGCGGGCAAGAACGGCATTGATTGGACGGATGAGCCTAAGACCGACCCCGGCCAGGATGTGGGCGCCGGTAAGACCGCTGCCGGTGACAGGGTGGTCATGCGCACCGGGCACTTCGAAGGTATGACGGCGGAGTCTCCCTTCGACACGCGCTACTTTACGGTGTCGATTGCCGGTGGGCAGGTGACCGATGTCAACACGGCCCGCATTGCCGCGGTGGGTGCCAAGCGTGCTGCACGCATCGCTGCAGGACTATATTCCAAGGGTTGGACCTCGGGTTTTTCTGGCAATTATCGCTATACGACTGACGTTCAAGACGATGAGACCACCTATGTGTTCGTGGACTGCTCGCGCGAGCTTGCAAGCTTTCATTCGTTTTTGAGCGCGAGCGTGGCGATCAGTTGCATTGGCTGGCTGGCGGTGCTGGCAATTGTGGCGGGTGCCTCGGGCGCGGTGATTCGACCGATGGTCGAGAGCTACAGCAAGCAAAAGCGCTTTATTACCGATGCGAGCCACGAGATCAAGACGCCGCTGGCTGTAATTGACGCCGCCAATGAGGTGCAAGAGATCGAGAGCGGCGAGAGTGAGTGGACGCAGAGCATTCACGAGCAGGTCGCGCGGCTGACGGCGCTCACGGAGCGTCTGGTGTTTTTGGCTCGCATGGACGAGGGCTCGGCGGGCTTTACCATGATATCGATCGATCTTTCGGAGGCAGTGGACAAGGCGGCGTCGCCGTTTGAGTCGGTGGCGGTTTCGCGTGGCAAGCGTCTGTCGACGTCGATTGCGAGTGGCGTGCGGGCCCATGCCGATGCTGCAGCGGTGGCGCAGGTGGTTGAGCTGCTGCTGGATAACGCCACGCGCTATGCGAGTGAGGGCAGTGTAATTGAGTTGAGTCTGCGTGCCGTCTCACGCGGTGCAGGCAAAGGTTCGGCCGAGCTTGTCGTTTCGAACGCCGTGGACGAGCTGCCCGAAGGCGACCTAGATCGATTGTTCGACCGCTTCTATCGTGCGGACGTGTCGCGCAGCTCCAAGACGGGCGGCTCGGGCGTGGGCCTATCCGTGGTGCGTGACATCGCCGAAGCCCATGGTGGGAGCGCTTCTGTCTGCGGCCACGGCAACCAGATCACCTTCACCGTCCGCCTCTAAAACCTGCCAAAATGAACCTGTCCCTTTTTGGTCGGTGCGAAATGGGTAATACTAAAGAGTTATCCGACCAGATGGGAATTAATCGATGGCCTATATCGAATTCAAAGACGTCATCAAGGCATACGGCGAGGGCGACGCCCGCATTCACGCACTCGACGGCGCGAGCTTTACGGTCGAGCGCGGCGAGCTCGCCATCATTTTGGGTGCTTCGGGTGCCGGCAAGACCACGGCCCTCAACATTCTGGGCGGCATGGACACGGCAACTTCTGGCACCGTGACGGTGGACGGGCGTGACGTGAGCTCTGCCAACGAGGCTCAGCTTGTGGAATACCGTCGCGCCGATGTTGGCTTTGTCTTTCAGTTCTACAATCTGGTCCCTAACCTGACGGCGCTTGAGAACGTCGAACTCGCGGCGCAGATCTGCCCCGATTCGCTCGATGCCGAGCAAACGCTTCGCCAGGTTGGCCTGGGCGACCGCCTCGCTAACTTTCCGGCGCAGCTTTCGGGCGGCGAGCAGCAGCGCGTATCCATCGCCCGCGCGCTGGCTAAGAACCCCAAGCTGCTTTTGTGCGACGAGCCTACGGGTGCACTCGACTACAAAACCGGCAAGCAGATCTTGCAGCTGCTACAGGACACTTGCCGCAAGCAAGGCATTACGGTCATCATCATCACCCACAACTCTGCGCTGGCGCCCATGGCCGATCGCCTGATCCGCTTTAAGAGCGGCCGCGTGGAGAGCGAGACGATCCAGCAAAATCCTGTGCCTATCGAGACGATCGAGTGGTAGCGCCCATGAATCAGGACCGCCAAAACAGTCAACGCCGCGACGCGCAGAACACGGAGCGCGAGCAGGATTTTACGACCTACCGTACCGCCCAAAGCTCAAACGATATGGTGCCGACGGTTTTTCGCCGTGGCATCTACCGCACGATTCGCGGCAGCCTCAAACGCTTCTTGTCTATCGTTGTGATCACCGCGCTTGGCGTGAGCGTGATGTGCGGCCTTAAGGCGGGCTGCGAGGACCTGTGTGATTCGGTCGACGCCTATTTTGACCAGCAGAATGTCTATGACATCAACGTGCAGTCGACCTATGGTCTGACCGGTGACGATATTGCCGCGATCCAAGAGGTCGATGGCGTCGAGACGGCCGAGGGCATCTATACCGAGACCGCCTATACCGCCGTGGGTACGACGCGCGAGCGTGTCGTCGTACAGAGCCTCTCCAAAGAGAATATTGACCAACCGGTGCTAGTGCGCGGCGAGCTGCCCGAGACTTCGGGCGAAGTGGCAGTGACCTCACGTTTTTTGAAGGCTTCGGGCAAGAAAATCGGCGATACGGTGAGCTTTGCCGCCAACGATGCGAGCTCGTCGAACCAAAGCGCCAAGGACCAGTTTGCCGATGGGGACTACACCATCACGGCCGAGGTTCTCGATCCTACCGACGTGAGCTCCGACTCGACAGTCAACGCCTTTCGCGCTGCTTCGACTGCGGACTACAAGTTCTACGTGAGCGAGGATGCCGCGACATCTTCTTCCTACTCCGCTGTCCACGTGGTCGTCGAGGGAGCCAAGAGCCTCAACTCCTATTCGGATGCCTACTCGGCAAAGATCAATGAGGTCAAGGGCAATATCGAGAAGATCCGCGAGGAGCGTGAGAAGGCGCGCGCCCAGGAGCTGACGGTCGACACACCGGCGAGCTTGGACGCAGCTGAGCGTCAGGCGAATATGGTCTTTGGGATCGAGCAGGACAACATCAATCGCATGGCCGAGGGCAGCGACGAGCGTGCGCAGGCGCAAGCCGACCTGGACCAGCGCCGTGCCGCCGCCGACCAGCAGTTTGCCGATGCCCGCGCCGAGCTCTCTGACCTGGGCGAATGCACCTGGTACATCCAGGACCGCGGCAATATCGCAAGCTACTCGAGCGTCGAGAGCGATAGTTCTTCGATCGAGGCCATCGCCACGGTGTTCCCGTTCATCTTCTTTATCGTCGCCGTGCTTATCAGTCTCACCACCGCCACCCGCATGGTCGAGGAGGAGCGCACGCTTATTGGCCTGTACAAGGCGCTCGGCTATTCACGCGGGCGCATCCTGTCCAAATATGTGGACTACTCGCTGTGGGCGTGTCTGATCGGTGGCGTGCTCGGCAATATCATCGGATTTGTGGGTCTGCCGCTGTTCTTGTTTACGGTGTTCGACGACATGTACTCGCTGCCCCAGATGCTGCTTTCGTACGACATCGTGTCCTCGATCGTTTCGGTGGCGCTGTTTGCCGTGGGCGTGGTGGGAGCCACGATTATCGCCTGCCGCCACGAGATGGCCGAGACCCCTGCCTCGCTCATGCGCCCCAAGGCTCCGCGCGCCGGCTCGCGCATTCTGCTCGAGCGCATTGGCTTTATCTGGCACCGCATGGGCTTTTTGAACAAGGTCGCTGCACGCAACCTGTTCCGCTACAAAAAGCGCGCCTTTATGACCATCTTCGGTATCGCTGGCTGCACGGCGCTCGTGATCTGCGGTATGGGCATCCGCGATACGTCGGTGGCGCTTTCGCCCAAGCAGTACGGGCATATCACGCGCTACGACCTGCTGGCGGTCGCCAATCCCGACGATTTTTCGCAGACGTGCGCGGCGCTCGACGAGCGAAGCGCAGCCAAGGATTCCGACGTGACCGTGACTTCGACGCTGCCGATTATGACCGACAACGTCACCTTTACATTTGGCGGCAAGAGCGAGACCGTGCAACTGATCGTGGTGCCCGATGACCGCGCGAACGACCTGGACGACTACGTGTGTCTCGAGGACGAGTCCAAAGAACTGCTCGCCCTGCGTGGCGGAGATGTGTATTTGAGCAAGAGCTCTCAGCTGGTGCTGGGGATCAAGCCGGGCGATACGGCACACGTCCAGGATTCGTCGCTCAATGTTGCCAAGGTCAAGGTCAGCGACATTTCGCTCAACTATCTGGGCAACACGCTTTACATGACGCAGAGCACCTATGAGCGCGCATTCGGTCGAAGCGCGCGCCTTAACGGCGTCTTTGTGCTGCTTAAGGGATCGTCAGCCGACCAGATTGCGTTTAGCAAGAATCTTAAGAGTGACGGTTGGCTTACGATTTCGAGCACGGCCGAACATTGGCAGAACTACGAGGCGAACTTTACGATTATCAATTCTGTCGTGGTGCTCGTGACCTTTATGGCGGCGTGCCTGTCGTTTGTGGTGGTGTTTACGTTGTCCAACACGAATATCTCCGAGCGCGAGCGCGAGCTGGCGACCATCAAGGTGCTGGGCTTCCGCCGTGGCGAGGTACACCATTACGTCAACAAGGAGACGTTGATCCTCACGGCGATTGGCACCGCACTGGGCGTGCCGCTGGGTGGCCTGCTTGCCGAGAGCTTTACGTACATCCTGCAGATGCCGTCGCTGTACTTTGACGTCGAAGTCGAGCCGCTGAGCTACGTGCTTGCCGTGGTGCTTTCCTTCGGCTTTACGATCATCGTCAACCTCGCCACCAACCGAACTCTCAATAAGATCGACATGGTCGGCGCCCTCAAGAGCGCCGAGTAACCTGTCCTGGGATTCAAGTTCTAGCGAGCTGCCGACGCGCCCGCAGCAGTATTTTTGCATAAACCGCTCCGCCAAATGCATACTTTGACGGGGCGGTTGCTTTTTGCCCACAGGTACCCCAGGGGGCGCCGTGCAAATTCCGGAGTATTCAGCATCCCGGGGTCCGCGGGCGCGGGGGCGGGTGCACAAAACCGCGCTGAAAGCCCCGATTCTGAGTCCCCCAACGCCTCTAGAGCCGCTCGTTTTTTTACAGGATGCGGCCCATGGTGCCTGCCTTTCGCCCAAAATCCAGTATGCAGGCACCCTCGGCTGCTGAATACTCCCAAAAATGCACGCCGCATCCTACCCCAGGCACCCGCAGCAAGAAGACGAATAGCCACGGCCTCCCTAGTTACCGCAGGAGGCCCCAGGGCTTACCTCCCAAATCTTTCCGCAGGACGGAAGGATCCCGCCGCGCGAAGCACACGGCGGGATCCTGACATGTCCGAGGACGATTTGGGAGGTAAGCCCTGGGGCCTCCGATGAGAGCAGTTTCGGCCGAGGCTATTCGTCGCCGAAGCTGATGCCCAACGCCTTGGCCTCGCGCACCAGATCGCTCTGGGGATCGACATACTTGAGCTTGCCGGCGACATCCTCGAGCGGCATGTGGCACATCTTGCCGTCGCGCAGGGCAATCATGTAGCCAAACTCGCCGCGTAGGCAGCCGAGAGCCGCCTCGACGCCGCACTGGGTCGCAAAGATGCGGTCCTGGGCGTCGGGCTGACCGCCGCGCTGCGTGTGACCGGGGATGGCGACGCGGGTCTCGCGACCGGTCTTGGCTTCGATCTCCTTGGCGATGTCGTAGACAATCGACGGGCTCGTGCGCTCGGCGAGCTTCTTCTTGTACTCTTTCTTGGACAGAGCCGCGTCCTCCTTGGAGATAGCGCCCTCGGCGACGGCCACGATGGTAAAGCGGCTGCCGGTCTCCATGCGATGTTCGATGGTCTTGATGACGTTATCCATGTCGTAGGGGATCTCTGGAATCAGGATGACGTCCGCGCCGCCCGCGACGCCGGCGTACAGTGGAATCCAGCCAACCTTGTGGCCCATGATCTCGATAACGAACACGCGGCCGTGGCTCGAAGCGGTGGTGTGAATGTCGTCGATGCACTTGGTGGCGACGTCGATGGCGCTCGTAAAGCCAAACGTCAGCTCGGTGCCCCAGGTGTCGTTATCGATGGTCTTGGGCAGCGCGATAACGTTGAGGCCCTCTTCGCGCAGGCGGTTGGCGGTCTTGGTGGAGCCGTTACCGCCCAGCATAAACAGGCAGTCGAGCTGCAGCTTATGATAGGTGTGGACCATTGCGGGTACCTTCTCGACGCCGTCGGCCTCGGGAATATCCAGACGCTTGAACGGCGTGCGGCTCGTGCCCAGGATGGTGCCGCCGCGGGTGAGGATGCCGCTAAAATCGGCGGGCGTCATGACGCGGAACCTGCTGTAGATAAGGCCCTGGTAGCCGTCCTCAAAACCATAGATCTCGATAGGTTCTTCGCTATTGGTCATAAGCGTTTTGACGATGCCGCGCATGGTGGCGTTGAGCGCTTGGCAGTCGCCGCCACTGGTAAGAAGACCGATCCTAAGCATGATGAATCCTTCCGGGCAAGTTATAACATGCGCATAAGTTTACCCCCGCACACTGTTGATACAGGGGTAAAACGTGTTAGCTCAAGCGTATAGAAATGTAAACAACGCCAGGCGAGCGTAAGGTCGACGGGCCTGGCTCCTTACAGCGCAAAGGCGTCGATGTCGCCCCAGTGGCGGCGCAGCATGATGGCGGCAGCAGGCTCGGTGTTGTCAAAGACGACCGACCACTGCGTGTTGCTGGTGATGTCTTTCGGATTGGGCTCTTGCGCTGCAGCGCGTAGGGCCTTCCAAGCGACTGCCTCGTCTTGGGCGCCGGTATGGGCGTCGAGGACATCGGCGATTGCGGCGGCGCGCTCTTTACCATGGCCTAGCTCGCCATTCTTTTGGTTGGGCAGCACTTCGTCGCCATAGCAAGCGTAGAAGTTCGTAACCTGGGTTACAGGAGTCGTTTTGAAAGCGCGGTCCGGATCGCGCGGATCCCACTCTACTACGCGCGCGTCACCGGCGGCGTCGTTTATAAAGAAGTGGTAATCGCGTCCTGCCATGGCGTGCATGTCGTAGGCAGAAAGCAGGTCGACGGCCTCCTGTGTGGTAGCCGCGCGGTCGAGCACCAGGCGGATGGCGAGCGAGGTATTGATGACGGGGCGTTGCGTGTCCTGGTCACAGGGCTTGGAGTCCAGGGTGAGTACGGCAATGGACACGCCGCATTCGTTAACACCGTCGAGCTGGGCAAACGGGCCCATGAGTGCGGCGGCGCGTCCGGCGACGGAGTCAAGTGGAGTGTTGGCGCCCAGGTTGTTAAGGGCGGCAAACCCGATGGAGGCATAGCCGCCGCGTGGGTGATTGTGCACCAGCAGCGCCGAGGTGTCGTCTTTAAAGTCGTAATTGCGACCGGTGCGCACGCGGCCTTCGGCATCTACGGCGACAAAAGCGCTGCAGGCAAACTGGGGCGCCTGGACATGTACCGGCACACCGGGCAGCACCTGCGCCACCACGACATCGATGTAGGTCTGGTCGTCGCGCACGCCAGCGGCGATGATGCGATCAAGATCGTAGTCGTAGGCGATGTCGATTGCGTACAGGTCATAGCCATCCGCGTAGCCGGTCAAGCGTTTGAGCGACGCGGCGGACTTGATTTGCTTGTGATAAACGATACCGGTGGCAGCGGCAAGGCCGACGGCGACTCCCGCGACACCGCAGGCGATGGCAATGTTGCGTGGCTTCATGGCGGCTCCTCTCGTCCTGTTAGCGTAATTGTCGCAAAAGGTGCACGGGCATGATAGCTCAACTTGGTGAGCGGTGCGGGATTAAACACGGAATGAAGAGTGCAGCGCTGGCGCGGCGGGGTATGCTGGAAGGGACCATCAACCCAGCGAAAGGGGAGAGCATGACGGATAAGGAAACGCCCGAGCGCGCGCATGTGACGGCCGACGATATCGAGGCCGCCAACGACCTTATCGACTTTATCGAGGCATGCCCCAGCATGTTCCATACGGCGGCGACCATTATGGCCGAGCTCGACGAGGCGGGCTTTACCTACCTGCCCGAGAACGCGGCGTGGGACATCGAGCCGGGCGGGCGTTATTACACGCAGCGCAACACCTCGAGCGTTGTTGCCTTTAAGGTGGGCGAGGACCTGGCCGCGACGTGGGGCGAGGACGGCGTTGCCGGTGACTATCATTTTCAGCTCACGGCGTCGCACAGCGATTCGCCGACGTTTAAGGTCAAGGCTGTGCCCGAGCTCGATGGCGCAGGTGAGACGTTGCGCCTGAACACCGAGGCCTACGGCGGCATGATCGACTACACCTGGTTCGATCGCCCGCTGGCGCTCGCGGGCCGCGTGTTGGTGCGCGAAGGCGACCGTATTGAGAGCCGCCTGCTTGCCACCGAGCGCGAGGCCGCTATCATTCCGAGCCTTGCCATCCATATGAACCGCGGCGTTAACGAGGGCTTTGCGCCCAACCGCGCCGTCGACCTGTGCCCGCTCATCAGCGCCGGTGATCTTAAGCAGGGCGACTTTGATGCTCTGATCGCCGACGAGTTGGACGTTGAGCCCGAGCAGATTCTGGGTCGCGATCTGTTCCTGGTCAATCGTCAGGATGCGCGCATTTGGGGCTGGGCCGACGAGTTTATCTCGACGCCCAAGCTCGACGACCTGGCCTGCGCCTATACCTCGCTGCAGGCATTTTTGGGTGCTGAGAACGCGCGCGATATCTCGGTCTTCTGCTGCTTTGATAACGAGGAGGTTGGCTCCGAGACCAAGCAGGGAGCCATGTCGACGTTCTTGGCCGATGCGCTGCGCCGCATTAACGGATCGCTGGGCTTCGATGACGAGTCGTACCATCGCGCACTTGCCGCCTCGATGCTCGTGAGCTGCGATAATGCGCATGCCGTGCATCCCAACCACGCCGAGAAGTGCGATGTCCGCAACCAGGTGGTGCTCAACGGCGGCATCGTTATCAAGGAAGCCGCCAACCAGCACTACTGCACCGATGCCTTTAGCCGCGCGGTGTTCCAGGCTATTTGCGATGACGCCGACGTACCCACGCAGGCCTTCGCCAACAAGAGTGATATGGCCGGCGGCTCCACCCTGGGCAACCTGTCTAACATGCAGGCGAGCATGCACGCCGTAGACGTGGGCCTGCCGCAGCTTGCCATGCACTCGAGCTACGAGACCGGCGGCGTGCGCGACGTGATGTACGCCATCCGCGCCCTCACCGCCTTCTACGAGCGCAACCTAACCATCAACGGCGCCGAAAGCGCGGAGCTCTAAAACCTGTCAAAAGAGGACAGGTTTACTTTGGCAGGTTTTATTTGGGCAAATGCCGCAATGCCAACAGCTGGACAGAATTGTTATGACACCGCAGGTTGAGCAAACGTCAGCGAGCGATGTCCAGAGCGAACAAGTTGGCATGAAAAAGGCAAGGCATAGACCTTCTGGTCATGCCTTGCCTTTTGAATGGCAAATTGTCGCTCTGGGCGGCGCGCAGCGTCGACCGGTCCGCCGTTCGTTAGAACGGCGGAACAAGATTAGTGTTCAATCCAACAGCGCAGGGTTTCGCCGACTTGCAGGTGACGCAGGTTCTCCGCGGCAATGTCGACCACATTGTTGAGCGTGGCTGCCAGGTGGAACCAGCCGGAGACGTGCGGCGTGATGAGCATGTTGGGTGCATCCCACAGCGGGCTTGTCGCGGGCAGCGGCTCGGGGTCGGTGACGTCGACCGCGGCGCCGGCGAGATGTCCGGACTCAAGAGCGGTAACCAAATCGTCGGCAACCACAAGGTCGCCGCGGCCGCCGTTGGCAAAGAAGGCGCCCGGTTTCATCGCGGCGAAGAACTCGGCGTTCGCCAGGCCGCGGGTCTCGGGTGTGCTGGGCATAAAGGAAGCGACGATGTCAGCCTCGGCCAGGCGCTCGGACAGGGCGTCCATGCCGTCCATGTCCTCAAACACAATGGGATAGACGAGCGGATGGCGCTTGATGCCGCGGACGTGCGCGCCCATGCTGCGGCAGAGCGTGGCAAAGTGGCCGCCGATATCGCCCGCGCCCAGCACCAGCACGTTGGCATTTTTGAGCGAGGTGACCGGCCCTAAGTCCTCCCAGCGATGCTCACGCTGCAGGTCCTGGTAGCCGGGCAGGCGCTTCATCATAGACAGCACCATGGCAAACATGTGCTCGCTCACAGCCTGGCCGTAGGCACCCACCGAGCAGGAAAGCTTAGCGTCGGCCGGCACGGTGCCGGCGGCCAAGTAATCGTCATAGCCGGCGGTCTGCAATTGCAACAGCTGGAGATGCTCGCATGCCGTGAGCATGCCAGGGTCGATGTTGCCAAGGATCACGTCGGCATCGGCGACCTGCTCGTGCGTGGCGGCGTCGGCGCTCGTGTAGATAAAGTCCTCGCCCGGAGCGCTCGACTCAAGAATTGCGCGATGACGGTCGTTGACGGGCAACAAAACCAGAATGTTCACAAGCAGTCCTCTCCGCTCGACCTGCCAAAAAGGGACAGGTTTATTTTGGCGGGTTTTATCAGGCAAAACGTTCAAATAAAACGCCGGATGCAAGACGAGCGTGCCCGTCAGCATCCGGCGCATCCACGGCTACCAGCTCAGCAGCTCGTAACCGTCCTCGGTCACCACGAGCTGTACCTCGCACTGGGCCGAGTCGCTGCCGTCCTTGGTGCGCACGCACCAGCCGTCACCCTTGCTAATCTTGATGTCGGGCGCTCCGGCGTTGACCATGGGCTCAATGGTAAAGACCATGCCCGGAGCCATGATGGTGTCCACATCGGGTGCCTCGGTGGTAAAGCCCACAAACGGGTCCTCGTGGAACTCCTTACCGATGCCGTGTCCGCCGTACTCGCGCACCACGCTAAAGCCGGCGTCCTCGACCGTCTTTTGCACGGCCTCGGCCATCACGGACAGCGGTAGCCACGGCTTGACGGCAGCCAGGCCCGCTTCCACGCTGGCGCGGGTGACGTCGACCAGGCGCTGGCGTTCGGCAGATACCTCGCCGATGCAGAACATGCGGCTCGAGTCGCTAAAGTAGCCGTCTAGGATCGTGGAGCAGTCCACGTTGATGATGTCGCCCTCGTGCAACACGTCCGTATCGCAGGGGATACCGTGGCAGACCACGTCGTTGATCGAGGCGCACACGCTCTTGGGATAGCCCTCGTAGTTGAGGTCGGCCGGCGTGCCACCGTGCTCGACGGTGTAGTCGTAGATCATCTGGTCAATCTGGTTGGTGGTCATGCCCGCGGCGATGTGTTCGCCTACGTAATCGAGCACGCCCACGTTGATAGCGGCCGAGCGCTTGATGCCCTCGATATCGGTGGGCGTCTTGTAGAGCGTGCGGGGCAGGACCTCCCAGCCCTCTTCCCACAGGCGCTCAAGGCGCTCATCAAAGGCGCTATGGCATTTCTTATATTTTTTGCCGCTGCCGCACCAGCAGGCGTCGTTGCGGCCGGGCACGGGTCCTTTGTCATACATGGCTAACTTCCTTTCATCCGCAGCTAGTATAGCCCACCCACGCGTCCATTAAAGTTGCGGTGATATAGTTCCGATTTAAGCGGTTTAACAGCATAAACAGGAACTATATCACCGCAACTGATGGAGCGGGGTGGCGGGCACTAGCTGCTGCGTGGTTTTGCTAGTAGCTCACCTGGCAGGGGATGCCGAGGGCGCGCACGCGTGCGGCAATCTTGTCGAGCACCTCGGGCGCCGCTTTAGCAAGGCCGGTGACCGGTGTCTCGCGCGCCACCGTGTAGATGGTCGCTTCTTGTGGGCGAATGCGCTCAAGCGCCGCGAGCCAGGGGGCAACGTACTCCTCGCCGGTGTTGTCGATGAGCTTGCCCTGGTACTCGCCGGTCAAAAAGATTGTCTGGATAATAACGTGACCGTCAAAGCTCGCGAACGTCTCGATCTGGTGCTCTACATCGTAGGGGCCAACGGGCTGGTCGAGCAGCTGGATAAATGCCGGATCGACCGTATCGAGCTTGAGGATGTTGTCGTCGACCATCATGAGCGCATCGTGCACCTGGGGACGGTCGGCGTGCGTACCGTTGGAAAGCACGGCAATCTTGGTGTTTGGGGCCAGCTGGTCGCGAAGCGCGACGGCACCGGCGATGGCCTGCGGAAACTCCGGTGCGGCGGTGGGCTCGCCGTTGCCTGCGAAGGTGATCACATCGGGGAGCTCGCCCTCGGCTGCCATCTCGCGCAGCTTTGCCTCGAGTGCATCGAGCACCACGGCAGCCGTGTTATACGGCTCGTGGCAGGGGCGCTCGGCGTTGAGGCCGTTTTCGCAGTAAATGCAGTCGAACGTGCAGATTTTGCCGCTGGCCGGCATCATGTTGACGCCGAGCGAGAGACCAAGGCGACGGCTGCGAACGGGTCCAAAGATGGGGCTGGCATTCAAAAATGTAGACATAGGCATATGCTCCTCAAGACTATTGCGCCTAAGCATAGCATCGGCTCCAAAGCGAGGTGCGGGCTCTTGCTTTACAAGTTTCGTTTTTTCACGTCGCTCATGATGCCGTGCCATGAAAAGCCTCGGGTCGGGTACAGTTAATCTGTTAACAAGTCGTAAGGCAATGCGGGACCATTCAGCCGTACTGACGTGCAATTGGATGGGCATTGATGATGGGGGCACAACATGGATTTTACGGTCGAGAATGCGGGCACCACGATTGCCTGTCGCGAATATGCCGGCCCGGATGTGTCGCCTGATACTCCTGCCTTGGTGTGCGTGCACGGCGCTTGTGTTGACGGCACATTTTTCGACGGCATCGCTTGTGAGCTCAGCCGCAACTACCGCGTAATTGCCTACGACCGCCGCGGCTGTGGTGGCAGCAGCGAAGCGGCAGACGGCAGCTATGATCTTGCCGCTCAGGCCGCCGACCTGCGAGCCGTGATCGAGTACGTTGGCGCTCCGACAAATGTGCTTGCGCACAGCGCCGGTACGTTGGTGGCGCTGGAGCTTCTTCGCACTGAACCCCATCTCGTCGCCCGTGCGATTCTGCATGAGCCGGCTGTGTCGGCCGAAGGCGTCGGCATGGGCGCAGCCCCGGTTTTGCTCGATATGATTGCGGCTGGAAAGGTTTCAAGGGCGCTCCGGCTTTTCTTGGGAGCCCTCGGCGACTTGGATCCCGAGGCTCCTGGGACGACCGAAGCAGAAGCCAAGCATGCCCTGCGCAACGGCCGCAGTTTCATGGCGAACGAATACGGGATTACTATGACCTGCGTTCCCGATTGGAATAGCGTTCGCGCGTCAAAAACGGTGGCCGCCGTGCTCCTGGGCGAGCTCTCGATTGGCACGCCCCGCGAGGCTGGCACGCGAGCGGCTGCCGAATATCTCGATTGCCCTCTCGTGACGATCCCGGGCGCGCATAACGGTCTGCGCGATCGCCCGGCAGCGGCTGCCCGGGCTGTCCGTGGCATCCTGGGGCTCTAACACCCGCAATGGCCAAAGCAGGCTTCACCCGCAAACGTTTCGGCCGTGTTAACAAATGTGCTCAAAACCTCACGTCTGCGACTTCAATCGCGCCGCCTGCCAACTCATAAAAATGTAACGGCATTCACGTACTTACCTGCATCGACAAGGTGTTACCCTTGTAGCATTTGGAACCCACCGCTACCATGCGAAACTATCGAAAGGGCCCCATATGCTCAATAATCACGAGGTCAATCTAACCGACGAGGAGGCTGCCGCTGAGGTCGCCCGTGTCGCGAAGACCTACCCCGTGGTGCGTTTGCTGTCGGCCGATCAGATTAAGAGGGAGCCTAACTGCTTGCTCGCCGGCGATCGCTGCCCTTGTCTGCGTCAGTCGAGTCTTGAGGCCTTGGCAGACTCCGATGAGGTGTCGGAGCAGCTGCTCAATGATGGTACTGAGTACCGCGCTCGCCTGCGCCCTCTGAAGGTCGAGGGCGAGCCTCATGTCCTGCTGATGGTGCGTCCGATCGATGAGCAAGAGGCCGCAGAAGAGGACCTTGTCTACACCGACGTGCTGACGAGTGTGCGCAATCGCCGATATTACGAGGAAAAGCTCCGAAGCGTCCGCATGAATGCCGGCGTTGCGATGATCGACCTTGATGATTTTAGGGTCTTCAACGATACATGTGGCCGTCATGCCGGCGACCTTGCGCTCGGTGCTGTGGCGACAGCCATGCGCAGCGGAATCCGTTCGACTGACGAGCTTGTGCGCTATGGCTGCGACAAGTTTGTGGTTGTCATGCCCAATATTCCCTCCGATGACTTCACCCGTCGCCTGCATCAGGTGTCCGATGCCGTTCGTTCCACGATTATTCCGGGCCATGAGTACGTGAGCTTGACGGCATGTGTTGGTGGTGTTCGCATTCATGGCGAGACGGTCGATGAGGGCGTTGGCCGCGCTGTCCAGTTATTGAGCCGCGCTAAGGCAAAAGCCGGTACGGTCGTGACCGACGCCGATTCCATCGAGGCTTTCCAAAGCGAAAAGCCTTTGGTGCTTATTGTCGATGACTCCGAGATGAACCGAGTCATTCTCAACGAGATGCTCAAGGACGAGTATTGCATCCTCGAGGCCGACAACGGTCGTACGGCACTCGACATGGTCGACCGCTATGGCGATGAGTTGTCGCTCGTGCTGCTGGACATTGTCATGCCGGGCATAAGCGGCTTTGAGGTGCTGGCCGATCTGTCGCGCCGATCGGGCATCGACAATCTGCCTGTCATCATGATTTCGAGTGAAGATTCCGATGATATGGTTCTGCGCGCGTACGAGCTGGGCGCCTCAGACTATATCAACCGCCCGTTTGACTCCCGTATCGTGCGCCGCCGCGTAAACAACACCATCCGCCTGTACGCCAAACAGCGCCGCCTGACGAGCCTGCTGTCCCAGCAGTACAACGAGCGCGTCAAGAACAGTCGCATGCTCATCGACATCATGGCTGGCGTCATGGAGCTTCGCAACGGCGAGAGCGGCAGGCACGTTACGAACATCGAGAAGCTGACCGAGCTGCTGCTTGGCTGTCTGGTCCAGCGTAGCGGCACGATCTTCCTCGACAATGAGGAACGCTCCACGATCGCCCTGGCTTCGGCGCTGCACGATATCGGCAAGATGTCGATTGACGATGCGATTCTCAACAAGCCCGGACGCCTTACGCCCGAGGAGTTCGAGATCATGAAGACGCATACCACGATCGGCGCCGATATGCTGCTTGAGCTGGGTAGCCATCACGCCGGCAATGCGCTTATGGAATATGCGTACCAGATTGCGCGTTGGCATCACGAGCGCTGGGACGGCAAGGGTTATCCCGATGGCCTCAAGGGCGACGATATCCCCATCGCCGCGCAGGTGGTTTCGGTGGCCGACGTGTACGATGCACTGACGAGTGTGCGCGTGTACAAGGACGCTATCCCGCACGAGGAGGCAATCCAGATGATCCTGGACGGTAAGTGCGGCACCTTTAACCCGCTGCTGCTCGATTGCCTGCTCGAGGTGCAAGACCAAATTGCCGAGACGTTGGCACGCCCCGCCGACGTCGTCGCGTTTCCCACGATTTAGTTTGACCAAAGGAGTTTTTAATCCATGATTTCCATGCGTGAGGCGTATGAGAAGATCGGCGCTAATTATGACGATGCGTGCGCTCGGCTGATGGGCGAGGAAATGCTTGCCCGCTTTGCCCTCAAGTTTTTGGATGACGAGAGCATGGACAAGCTGGAGGCTGCCATGGCGGCAGGAGACGCCAAGAGTGCGTTTATGGCAGCGCACACGCTCAAGGGCGTGAGCCAGAACCTGGGATTCAACAATCTGTACGAGCCGGCGGTCGTGGTGACGGAAGCGCTGCGCGGCGCCGATGCCGTTGACGGCGCTCGCGAGGGAATGCATGCGCTGCAGCAGCAATATGCGGCTACGATGTCGGCCCTGCGCGAGGTGGCTGAATAAGAGCTTGCGAGCCTTGGGTTGTCCCAAGTCTGCTGATGTAGTCACAAAAGGGCGCCCCGCCGTACCATGCGGCCGGCGGGGCGCCCTTATCTGTTGTGTGGTTCGCGAGCTAGCGGGCTCGCTTAACCTTTGCCGCTGCCTCGACAAACGACTTCCACAGGTTAAAGTCGGTCTCGAGCGTCTTCCACGTGTACTCGGGATGCCATTGCACGCCCAAGCAGAATGGCTGGCCTTCGACCTCGATGCACTCGGGAACGCCGTCGGTTGCCTTGGCGACCAAACGCGTGCTCTTACCCAGACGATCGACGCAGCAGTGGTGTGCGGAGTTGGTTTGGATCAGCCTGTGTCCGCCAACCGCGCGGTCGAGCAGCGAACCCGGCACGACCTCGACGGGATGCACGGGGTCGTTGAGCACGTGGGTATGGCGCCACTGCGTGCGGCCCTCGCGAGCGCCCAGGCTCGGCACGTCCATGCACAGGGTGCCGCCAGTGGCGACGTTGAGCAACTGCGTGCCACGGCAAGTGGTAAAGAGCGGCTTTTTGGCGCGGAGCACCTCGCCGACCAGCTTAAACTCAAAGCTATCGCGGATCTCGCAGCAGAGGGTGGGGTCGTAGGGTCGATCATCGCCCCAGCGTTTGGGGTTGACATCCGGGCCGCCGGGAATAGCGATACCGTCGGCGATATCGACGTAATGGCGGATGACCTCAATATCCTCGGTGATGGACATCTGCAGCGGCAGGCCGCCGGCGGCAAGGATGGCATCGACAAAGACACTTGCGATTTCCTCGTTGGGGGAGAGCGTCTCGCTCAAATAGGGCTTCGCCTCTTCCCAGCGCGGCGCGACGAGGATGAGCGGGCGGTCGGCGGGATCGACGTCGACGTGCGGGGTGTATGACGATGAAGTGCGAGTTCCGATCATAGGTGTTGCTTTCGAGTTTGGATGGTCATGGCGAGCAGATATGGCAATTGGGCTAGTGGCCCTTGATGGAGTTGAGGAAGTCTTGGGCGCGCTTGGTCTGGGGATGGTCGAAGAACTCGTCGGGCGTGCCGGTTTCCACGATCTGGCCGTCGGCCATAAACACGACACGGTCGGCCACGCGGCGGGCAAAGTTCATCTCATGCGTAATGACGATCATCGTCATGCCCTGCTGCGCCAAGCGCACCATGACCTCGAGCACCTCGTTGATCATTTCGGGATCGAGGGCACTTGTGGGCTCATCGAAGAGCATGGCCTTGGGCTGCATGGCGAGAGAACGGGCGATGGCCACGCGCTGCTGCTGGCCGCCCGAAAGCTGTGCGGGCACCTTATCGGCCTGCTCGGCAACGCCTACGCGGCTCAGCAGGTCCATGGCGCGCTCACGAGCCTCCTCCTTGGACACGCCCAGCACGTCGACCGGCCCTAGCATGACGTTCTGCAGTACGGTCATATGTGCAAACAGGTTGAACTGTTGGAACACCATGCCCAGCTCGGCACGCATGCGGGCAAGGTCCTTGCCTTCTTGCGGCAGGGGCTCGCCCTCGATGAGGATCTCGCCCGAGTCGATGGTTTCCAGGCGGTTGATGGTGCGGCACATGGTCGACTTGCCCGAGCCCGAGGGGCCGATCACCACGACGACTTCGCCGCGGTCGACCGAGAGATTGATGTCGTTGAGAACGTGCAGGTCGCCGTAGTGCTTATCGACGTGCCTGAGCTCGATCAGCGGCTGATTGCCGGTGGAAGAGGTGCTCTGTGCCATGGTGCTCGGCTCCTTATGACTCGAAATGGTAAAAGCGTTAGCGGATGATGGTCGCGCCGGTCTTGTGCGAAACGTAGACAGCGGCCTTGTTGATCGCGACGTTGATGAGGATGTAGATGACCGCGATCACCAGATAGACCGATACGAGCGCGTCGTAGTTGGTAATGAGCACGCGGGCATTTTGCATGAGGTCGGGGTAGCTCACCACGTAGGCGACGGTGGTGTCTTTGACTACGACCACGAGCTGCGAAATCAACGACGGAATGATAAAGCGAATCGCCTGGGGCAATACGATTTTAAAGGTGATTTTGGCCTTGGAGAGACCGAGCGCCTGGGCTGCCTCGACCTGACCACGCGGCACGGCGTTGACGCCGGCGCGGAAGATCTCGGCAAGTACGCCGGCTGCAGCGAGCGCGACGGGAAGCGTGAGCATCCAAAACGACGGCAGTGAAATCTTGTACTGAGGCAGCACCAAAAAGAAGAAGTAGATGAACAGCAGGCTCGGCACGCCACGGAAGAAATCGGTGAGCACGCGGCAGACCAGCTGCAGCGGCTTGATGTCGCTGGTACGGCCGAGCATGAGGGCTAAGCCCAGTACCAGCGCGATGGCGCCGGCGGTGAGCGCGACCTTTACCGTGCCCTCAAAACCGGCAAGCAGGAACTTCCAGGTGGTGAGGTGCGTAAAGAAGTACCAGTAATGGACCGAAAGCTGGCCGGTCACATAAAAGCGCTGCAGTACCAGAGCGATGAGCGCGGCCACGGCAACAAGTGAGATGGCGGTGCCGACGCGAATCTTGGCGCGCATCTTGGGGCCGGGAGCCTCGTAGAGCGCATCGCGCATGGTGAGCGCGGAGGTGGAGTGCTTGCTCATCGGAGGATCCTCACCTTCTTATCGATATAGTTGCCAATGTGGCTCACCACAAAGGCCGTGCCCAGGTAGCCGAGCGCCGAGATAAAGAACGCGGCGACGCCGCCGAGCGAGCGCGTGTTGATGTAGCTCACCACGCCGGTGAGCTCCTGCGGTTTAAGCGGCACCTGACTGCCGAGCGCGGTGGTGAGCATGACGGCGATAAAGAGGTTGGTCATGGGCAGCACGCTCGAGCGCAGCGCCTGCGGAATCACGATCTTGGCGAGGATACGGCTGAAGCTCATGCCCAGCGAGCGGGCGGCTTCCACCTGGCCGACACCGACGGTGTTGATGCCGCTCATAAAGTTCTCGGAGCCAAAGGCCGAGCCCAGCAACACCGTGGCGACGATAACGCAGGTGCGGTAGGGCAGGACGACCTTGAGCGGCGGCAATGCGTAGACGACGATAATGAGCAGCGCGATGCCGGGGATGTTACGGAAGACCTGGACATACAGGTCGCCAAAGACGCGCAGCGGCTTGAGCGGCGACACGCGCATCACGGTGACGGCGACGGCCAGCACCATGGCGATGGCAAACGACTCAAGCGTCATGCCCCAGGTTGCTAGCAGCGCGTCAATGTAGTTCTGGCCATAGAGCGACCAGAGCTCGGAGAGACTCATGCGGACCTCCCGCCGATAAGGAAAGGGGCTCCCGTGTGTACGGAAGCCCCGACAACTCAGTAAGGAAACAGTTTAGCGCAATAAAGTGCACCGTGCGTTTCCGTATGGTTTCGTTGCGGCCGTTACTAGGCGCGTTGCCTAGGCGCCGATCTCGGGCAGCTCGGGAACATTGGTGTCACCCGTGCGGTCACCGATACAGATCTGCCACAGCTCGGTCCAGGTGCCGTCGTCCTCAATCTTCTTAAGGAAGTCGTTGACAAAGGCGACGCCGTCGGAATCGAGCGGCAGGCCGATGCCATAGGGCTCCTTGCTGCCGAAGGGCTTGCCGGCGATCTTATACTTACCGGGCTCGCGGACTAGGGCGCTCTGCTGCATGTTGTTGTCGATGACGTAGGCGTCAACGCGACCCTGCTGGAGTGCCTGGCGGGCCTCCTCGTCGGTCTTGAACTCCTGCTGGCTGGCCTTGGGAGCGAGCTCCTCCAGGATGGCGGGGCCGTTGGAGCCGGACTGGACGGCGACGTTCTTGTCGGCCAGGTCGTCGACGCTCTTGATGTCGTCGTTATCGGCGAGTACCAGGATGGCCTGCTGCGTGTAGTAATAGGGACCGGCAAAGGAGACGAGCTTCTTGCGCTCGTCAGTGATGGTGTAGGTGGCAAAGACGGCGTCGACCTGGCCGTTCTGCAGGACGGACTCACGCGTGTCAGAGGTCACCTGGGTGATCTCGACCTTGTTCTCGCCCAGAATGTAGTTGGACAGGAGCTGTGCGATACCGGCGTCGAAGCCGCGGGTCTGACCGTCCTTCTCGTTGAGGAGGGAGAAGAGCGTGGAGGTCTGGACGCCACCGATCGTAAAGACGCCGGCATCCTTGACGGCCGTAGCCCAGGTGCTGGCGGCGATGGCGTCGCCATCGGCCTTGGGGCCGTTGTCGACGAGCTTGTCGAATGCCTTAGCGTCGAGTGTGGTGGAAGCCTCGGTATCATTGGAGCTCTTGGAAGAGCCGGTGGCGGAACCCTTGTCGGCCTCGGCGCTGGTGTCGGAGCAGCCGGCAAGACCAAGGCCGGCGACGGTTGCGAAGGTGGCGGCAACGAAGCCGCGGCGGTCGAGAACGACCTGCTGGGAGAGGTTCTTGCTCATGGTAGAACACCTTTCTCAATAAAATCCCTAGCGGTTGAGTAGAGTTATACCCTATCGCGCTCAAATGGGTCAACACGAAATAACTCAGAAACATTCTTACCTTATGGGTTATGGTACCTACCAAAAAGGGACAGGCACCTTTGTGGTGGTTCTTGCAGATGTGGTGGCCTGTCTCGCTGCTTTGTCTCAATCTGTAACATCTGCAGCCGTTTTTGCCGAGTAACTGTTACAGATCGAGATTTTCTCTTCAGGGGAATTCGAATGTCTCAATCTGTAACATCTGGACGGCCAAAAGGTCCCTATCTGTTACAGATTGAGACAAAGGTCTGGGACTAAGATGTCTTATCTCAATCTGTAACAGGTAGACGGAAATTCGGGCCCTAGATGTTACAGATTGAGATAATCGTGTCGTGAAAACAAAAACCTCCGCAGGGGTGCTTCCCTTGCGGAGGTTTTCTTACTCGTTGAGTAGCCTTACGGCTTCGGCGGCCATGTTCTCGACCGTCATGCCGTTCTGAGCGAGCAACTCGTTGGGGTCGTAGCGGTCGGGGAAGCCCTTGGCGATGCCAAAGGTGCGCGTGCGCAGCGGCGTGCAGGCCAGATAACATGCCACGCGCTCGCCCCAGCCACCGTCCAAGATGCCGTCCTCGAGGGTGACGACAACGCGATGCTCAGCGACAAGGCTGTCGAGGAACTCACGGTCAAGCTCGGTTGCAAAGCGCGGGTTGACGAGCGTGGCCTCGATACCGTACTCGGCAGCCAAGCGGTTTGCCACGCGCTCGCCCAGCTCAAAGAAATCGCCGAGCGCGAGCACTGCTACGTCGCGACCCTGGCGCACCACGTTGTAGCGAACGGCGCTGTAGTCGGTGCCTTCGGCGGGCGCAAGGTCGGGACGGCTCACCAGGCCAATGCCCGGTACGCGGATCGCCACGGGATGCTCGCGGTGGTCGAGCGACCAGCTCAGCATGGACAGATATTCCTCCATGCAGGCCGGCGCCAAGTAGTGCATGTTGGGAAGAGCGCCCAGCATGGAAATCTCGAAGAACGAGAGGTGCGTCTCGGATGTGGTGCCAAAGATCGACGCGCCAAACACCAGGATGGTTGCCGGGGCGTCGTTGAGGCACAGGTCGTGCCACAGCTCGTCGTAGGCGCGCTGCAAAAACGTGCCGTACACACCAAAGACTGGCTTGGCGTCCGAGCGTGCAAGCGCGGTGGCAAAGGTCACAGCGTGCTCCTCGGCAATGCCCACATCGACGAACTGTTTGCCGGCGGCAGCGCGAAGCTCGGGTGTAAAGCCCATAATGTAGGGCGTGGCGGCCGTGATGCCCACGACCTGCGGATCGCGCTCGATGGCGGCGCTGAGCGCCTCGCCCGTAATGTCGGCGTAGGTGCGCGGCGCAGGCTCGCTCGGATGGCCCGGGCAGAGCTTTCGGCCGGTCGCCATGTCAAAGGGGCCTACGTGATGCCAGCGCTCGGGGTCGTTCTGGGCCGGCTCAAAGCCCTTGCCCTTGGCGGTGGAGACGTGCAGCACGATGGGATGATCGATATTGCGTAGTTCCTGCAGCGCGTCGACTAGGGCCAACACGTCGTTACCGGCGTCCAGATAGCGGTAGTCGAGCCCCATCGCGCGGAAAACATTGCGCTCACAGGTGCCGTTGCTGGCGCGCAGCTCGGCCAGATTGCGATAGAGGCCACCGTGGTTCTCGGCGATGGACTGGTCGTTATCGTTGACGATGATGATCAGGTTGCTATCGAGTTCGGCGGCATTGTTAAAGCCCTCAAACGCCAAACCGCCCGAAAGCGAGCCGTCGCCGATGATGGTGATGACGTTGTATGTATCCCCCGCCAGGTCGCGAGCGTGCGCTAGGCCGCAGCCCAGGCTCACCGACGTGGAGGTGTGGCCCATGGCGAACAGGTCGTGCTCGGACTCGTCAGGATTGGCAAAACCAGAGGCCTCGCCGTAGCGTGCCGGGTCGATATAAGTGTACGCGCGCCCAGTCAGCGCCTTGTGGGCGTAGGTCTGGTGCGAAACATCAAAGACAATCTTGTCGATGGGGGAGTTAAACACGCGATGAAGCGCAACCGTGAGCTCAACGACGCCCAGGTTGGGGGCAACGTGCCCGCCGACGGCGGCGGAGCTTTCGAGGATGGCGTGGCGGATCTCGCCGCAGAGCAGCGGAAGCTCGGCGCGATCGAGAGCCTTGACGTCCTCGGGCGTTGTCGTTTGCGTAAGCAGCATCGTTGTGGGTTACTCCATGCGAATCGTGCGCCGGCACTCCCTCGGCCGGCACAATTGCACAAGACAGTCTCGCACATTTTGGCGTTTGATATGTGACGGCGGCGCGGTAATTCGCCAACTGGTGGGGCAAAACGTTTTGTCCGATGCCATACTGGTAGATTCGATGATGATTTTATTCATTGCGTGCAGGCCGCGGCTTGCCGCCGAGCGCCGCCGGAAGGAGGCCGCATGTCCGATACCGTTCGTGCCGAGAAAATCGCGCGCGAGGTCGACGATGCCGCCCGTCAGCTTGCCCAGGCGGGCCGCTTGGACCTGACGCGCGAGTTTATCCAGCATGGCGATGTGACGGTCTATACGCATGTGACCTCGGTGGCGCGGGCAAGTCTGTCCTTTGCCGAGCGCCTGGGCCGTGCTGGCATTTCGGTCGACCGCTTGTCGCTGCTGCGCGGGGCCCTGCTGCATGATTACTTTCTCTATGACTGGCACGATCCCGACCCAAGCCATCGGCTGCATGGCTTTCGCCACCCGTTTTTTGCCTTGGCGCGTGCCGAAGAGGATTTTGAGCTGACGCCGCGCGAGCGGAATATCATCGTGCGCCATATGTTTCCGCTGGTACCGGTTCCACCGACGTGTCGTGAGGCATGGATTGTATGCCTGGCAGATAAATGGTGTGCTCTGCGCGAGACAGTCGCCGGCCGTCTGCCGCGCAAAGGCGGCGCGAACGATTTGAACGAGGGCTCGAGTGACGGCTCGAGCAAAGATTCGAGCGAAAAGAGGAGTGAGTAGACGGTGGGGACCGCGATCGATATGGCGTTTGGCGGCGCGACGCTTGCCGCCTGTCCGCTCTCGGCGCTGGTGCTCTCGTTTGCCTTCTACGGTTTTTGCGGCTGGGTGTGGGAGTCGACAGTCTGCGCCATGCTCAACCACGGACGATTTGCCAACAGTGGCTTTTTGCTGGGGCCGTGCTGCCCCATCTATGGCGCGGGCGGCATTGCCTGCTGGCTGCTGTTGCGCGGGATTCCTGACGCGTCGAGCCAGTTTGTCGCTGCAGCGCTCGTATGCAGCGTGATTGAGTACAGCGTGGGCGTGCTGTTGGAAAAAACAACGGGCGCTTGCTTTTGGGACTATTCGCATCTGCCGTTTAACCTGCACGGGCGCATCTGCCTGTACTGGGCCTGCGCGTTTGGCTTGGGTGCGTTGTGTATTTGCCGCGTAGTGGAACCGGCGGTGTTGGGCTTGCTCGGCCATTTGCCGGTGCTGATTGTGCGGTTGTCCGCCTTTATCGTCGCGGTCGCGATGATGGTCGACGCGG
>DXLY01000149.1 GCA_019414465.1 Collinsella sp. | reverse complement strand
GCAGAATGCTCAGGTGCGGACGGGCAACGCCGGGAACCGACAGGGCCTCTTCATCGCCCCACGGGCTCGCGTTGACATCGGCACGACGGCGCTCGGCAAAATCGGCAGCGCGATCACGTGCGGAGCGCAAAACGCCACCCACCGAAAAGCCAATGATGACCAGACCAACGACGACAAGGCCCAGCAAGACAACCATAGCGATAGGTTTACCCAGGGCGTTTTGCAAGGCACTTGCGATAAAGGCGCCAATGTAGCCGCCCGACGCGGAAAGGTTCTGCGGCGTAAACATGAGGTCGCACGAGTCGGTCGTACCCGGCACCATCAGCGACAGGATGGAAACAATGGCCACGAAGACCACGGCGCCGCCCGCAACCGAGCGAATGTTGAGCGGCGAGTCCTCACCCAAAAAGAGCGTAGCGGCAAACAGCAAGATGACGATCGGCAGCACGTAGGCGCCCAGGCCAAAGCCGAGGTGATAGAAACCGGCGACAGCAGCCGTCACGGGCGCCGTTGTCGGCGAAATCACGGCAATGAAGGATGCAATCGCCAAAACGGCAATGACCACACCGGCGATATCGCGGTTGGCCGAAGGCTCGACCAGGGGCTCGAACTCATCGAACTCGGACTCGTGGCCCTTATTGGCACGCAGATGGGAACCGGCACCCTTAGCAGATGCCGGTTGGTTGTTGGCTTTGTTGCCTTTGGCGTTTTGTGCAGATCCGCGCGCCAAACTAAACCTCCATGACGACCGGGATGATCATCGGACGGGTGCGCGTACGGCTCCAGATAAAGTTGGAGAGCGAATCGCGCACCGCCTTGCGAATGGCATCGGAGCCGCTACTGGTAAAGCTAAACTTGCCCTTCTCGATCGTCTTCATGATGGCTGCGGAGGCATCCTCGGAGAACTGGTCGTCGATGGCAAACGAAACGCCGCGGCCCGAGAACTCGATAGCCTCGATCTTCTTGTGCTTGAGCGAGACGATGGCAACAGCCGTGACCATACCGTCGTTGGCGAGCTTTTGGCGATCGCGAAGGACGATGGGGTCGGTGTCGCCGATGCGCAGACCGTCGACATAAACGACGCCGGACTCGACGGGCGCACCGCGTTTGACGATACCGCCACGCATCTCGAGCGTGTCGCCGTTATCAAGGATAAAGATGTGATCGTCCTTGATGCCCATCTTACGGGCAAGCTGGGCATGGGCGCGCAGATGCACGGCTTCGCCGTGAACCGGCATAAAGTAGGTGGGCTTGGCCATGGCCATCAGAAGCTTGAGCTCCTCCTGGCTGCCATGGCCCGAGACATGGACGAGGGCACGGGACTTATCCCAGACGTCGCAGCCAAGCTTGGCCAGGCTGTTGACGACCTGCTGAACTGCCTTCTCGTTGCCGGGAACGGGAGTTGCCGAGAGGATGACGGTATCGCCCTCGTGGATAGAAAGCGTCTTGTGCTCGCCGTTGGCCATGCGGGACAGGGCCGACAGCGGCTCGCCCTGAGAACCGGTGCACATGACGACGATCTTATCGTCGGGCAGGTTATCGATATCGAAGGCATCGATGATATCGGCATCGTCGATGTTGAGATAGCCAAGCTCACGCGCCACGCGGGTGTTGGTG
>DXLY01000148.1 GCA_019414465.1 Collinsella sp. | reverse complement strand
CGATCTGGGCCGCGGAGCACGATGCGCGCGTGGCGCTCACGCTTGCGGCAGCGTGTTTTGCCGCGGGCACCTGCATCACGCGCTGCTATGTGCAGATTGCTGCTCCCGACAGTGAGCAGGGCGAGTGCGTTGTCGCAACGTATTTCTTTGGGCGTGCGGCCTATCTGGCCGATTGCGTGCCTGTCGCCAAGGATCTTGAGAGCATGGACATGGACGATATGCCGTGCAAGCGTGTGCTTGAGGCGTATGAGTCAACCGCTCCGGAGACGATTGAGCCGGCGGAGGTTCATGCTCGTCCGCGTGATGACCATCGCATGCTGCCGCCGGCGCTGCGCGATCTGCTGCTTGCCGATACGGCTGACGAGCTGGAGGTCATGGAAGAGGACGACGACCCATACGTGGCCCGTGTTGTTGAATTGCGCGAGCAGGCAAAAGTTGACCGTACAGGTGCTTTTGAAGGCTTTTCCCGTCTTGTCGAGGAGTTGGAGGCCAAGTGCGCCGTCGCCGAGCTTTTGGCGACAGGTCCGGTTCAAACGCAGTTTTGCGATAACCAGCTGGTGCGCATGGTGCTACCGGTGTTGGAAGAAGACCGCTCTGTGCGAATCCTTCGTGCGCCCGATGCGCTGTACTTTGCCCAGCACGAGATCTGCGGCTTTTACGCCGAGCAAGAGGACTTTGAACGAGCACTGCCCGAGGTGCGCCATCTTTACGATCTGGCGCGCTCGTCCATGCAGTCGCACTTTGCGCTCATCAACGTGCTTGCGCGTCTGGAGCGCTTTGACGAGATTATCGAGGTGGCGCGCCACGGCCTACGTATTGCCAGCGATCGTTCTGCAATCGGCTACCTGTTCTATCGCTTGGCGTTTGCCTATTGGAATTGCGATCAGCTCGACCTGGCGCTGGCTTGTTACCGTCTGGTGCCGCGCGGCGAGGAGTCGGGCAGCAGCGCGCTGGAAGAAATGCAGGGCCTTATGAACGAGATGGGCGTCAGCGAGCCTCCGACGTTCGAGGAAGCGGTCGAGACCATCCACAAGGCTGGACTAGAGCTGCCGCCAGTGTCCGCCGTGACGAATCAGCTGGCAGATGCCGCTGTGCAACTGGTCGACAACGGTTTCTTTTTCCTGGCGCGCGGTTGTATCTTCCAAATGTGGCGCACCATGGGCAACGACGAGCTCGGCTCCCTCAACCGCTCGCTGGGGTAGGCGAAGCTTCAAGAAGGAAAGGCTGCTAGGCAATTAGAAAATTTCCTCTTGCTCATCCTTGGCTGTTTGGTTACTATAGAACGGCTGTTACGGAGAGCTGACCGAGAGGCCGAAGGTGCTCGCCTGCTAAGCGAGTATGCCCCAAAAGGGCATCTGGGGTTCGAATCCCCAGCTCTCCGCCAGTATGACTTGAAAGAAGGGTTCCGAAAGGGACCCTTTTTTAGTTGAACCACGTTAGCTGGGGATTCGAACCCGAGAGGGCACGGGCGTTAAGCAAACGCGAAAGCGTTTGTAGCCCGTGGGCGAAAAGCCGCCAGGCTTTGAAGCCGGAGGGCATGCGCAGCATGCCCGGACATCCCCAGCTCTCCGCCAGTAAGACTTTAAAGAAGGGTTCCGAAAGGGACCCTTTTTTAGTTGAACCACGTTAGCTGGGGATT
>DXLY01000147.1 GCA_019414465.1 Collinsella sp. | reverse complement strand
CTGACGGCCCTGTGCGAGAAGACCATCGCCGGCCTGCAGTGGCCCAACTACCGCAGCCAGCGCTGGGGCCACGAGCACGCTACGTTTGTTCGTCCGGTCCGTTGGATCTGCTGCCTTTTGGGTGAGGACGTTGTGCCTGTGTCGTTTGCCGACGTGACGAGTGGCAACACCACGCGTGGTCATCGCGTACTTGGCCCCGGTGACCATGTGGTCGCCAGCCCCGCCGTCTACGAGCAGGTGCTCGAGGACGCCGGCGTGCTCTCTGCCGAGCGTCGTCGTGAGGCCATCCTTGCCGGTATCGCCGAGGTCGAGGCCGCTCGCCCCGGCTGTCATGTTGACACGCCCAAAAAGGTCTTTGAGGAGGTCATCAATCTCTGCGAGTGGCCGACGGTGCTTGTCGGTACCTTCGACGAGGAGTTTCTCAAGGTCCCACACGAGATCATCTGCGAGTCCATGCTTACCAACCAGCGCTACTTCCCGATCTATGACGGCGAGGGCAAGCTCACGCGTGAGTTCGTGGTCGTCTCCAACAGCAAGCCCGAGAACGCCGAGCGCGTGATCGACGGCAACGAGCGCGTCGTTCGCGCCCGTCTGGACGACGCAAAGTTCTTCTACGAGGAGGACCTGAAGATCTCCCTCGACGAGTTCCGTGAGCGTCTGGCCAAGGTTGCCTTCCAGGAGAAGCTCGGTAGCGTGCTCGCCAAGTCCGAGCGCATCGAGCAGCTCGCGCTCGCTATCGCCCGCGAGGCTCACCTGGGTGCCCATCTTGCCGCCGACGCTGCTCGCGCCGCTCACCTGTGCAAGGCTGACCTGGTGTCCAACGCCGTTGTCGAGTTCACGAGCCAGCAGGGCGTGATGGGCGGTTACTACGCCTGCGCGATGGGGGAGAACGACGAGGTCTCCCACGCCATCCGCGATCACTATCGTCCCCGCTTTGCCGGTGACGAGCTGCCCGAGGGCACCGCTGGCTGCATCGTCGCCTGCGCCGACAAGCTCGATACCATCGCCGGTATCTTTGCCATCGGCGAGCCCCCGACCGGCTCCTCCGACCCCTACGCGCTGCGTCGTGCCGCTATCGGCATCATCAACATCCTGCGCGACCGTCTGCCGATCGACCCCACGTCGCTCATCGACTTTGCGCTCGAGCTCTACAGTGAGCAGGGCATTGAGTTCGACGCCGCCGAGGTTGCCCAGCAGGTCCGTGACTTCTTCCACGGTCGTCTGGTGAGCATGGCCCGCGACGAGAAGATTCCGGCCGATACCGTCGCTGCCGTCTCCGCGGTGCACATCATCGCCCCGTCCGTCTTCTTCGCCCGCTGCGCCGCGCTCGACGAGGCCCGCAAGAACGATGCCGAGACCTTCGACAACCTGGCTACCGCCTATGCCCGCGCCGCGCACATCTCCAAGCCCGAGCTGGGTGCGGAGTATGACCGCAGCCTGATGGGCGAGGTCGAGCTTGCGCTCGCCGATGCCTCTGAGGCTGCTCAGACTGCTGTCGATGCCGCCCTCGCCGCCGAGGATTACCCGGCAGCATTTGCCGCCCTCGCCGCCCTGCGTGCTCCCATCGACCGCTTCTTCGATGAGGTTATGGTCATGGACAAGGACGAGCAGCTTCGCGATAATCGCCTTAAGCTGCTCAACCGCTTTGAGGCCGTTTTCTCCGGCATCGCCAACATCGGTGAGCTTGCCCGCAAAAAGTAAGCTAGCCTGCGCATAAGCGCAAAAGGAGCCCCGCATGGATTGCCCGGTCACCGCTTGTCCCACCGTTATCGTTATCTCCGACTCGCTTGGAGATACCGCTTGTGAGGTGGTGCTTGCGGCGTCCGGGCAATTTGATGAAGGGGCTTTTCA
>DXLY01000146.1 GCA_019414465.1 Collinsella sp. | reverse complement strand
CCCCGCTGCACAGGTCGCCGGCGGCGCGCCGCAGGTTCCGACGGGTCTGCTCACGCACCAAGTCGCGCGGTTCTAGCAAGACCAGACCGTCCAGCACAAAAATCGGCAGCTCAACAAACAGGGGGCGGAGATGCAGCAGGTACATGCATCTCCGCCCCTTTTGCGTCGAGAAGTTATGCCGGCGACCCGTGCCGCCACGCTCACGTTATCCCCGCTGCGGGCCTGCTGCCGCCACGAGCGGTTCAAGCCCCAGCTCGCGTGCGTAATCCTCCTGCGTAAAAATCTCAATCAGCTCAAACGTGTCGGATTCGTCGTCAAACGCAAAGTGCAGCACCGCGCAGTTGCCCGGCACGCGATCGCGCTCGTCGGCCGCCGCACCCTTCACGTGATCCATAAACTCCTTGATGGCCGAGCCATGGCTTACCGCGAGCACGCACGTATGGTCCGGACGCTGCATAAGCTCGATCAGCGTCGCCACCATGCGCTCGCGCACTTGCATCTGGCCCTCGCCGCCAAACTGGCAATAGAAGTCGCGCCACGGGCGCTCGGGCATAAGCATCACGCGCTCGGCCTCAAAGTCGCCAAAGAACCACTCGCGCAGACCGTCCAGGCGCTCGTACGCCAAGCCCGGCCACAAGTTGGCGATAGTCTGCTCGGTGCGATGAAGCGTGGAGGTGTAGGCATGATCGGGCTCAATGCCACGCGCACGTAAAAACATGCCGGCGCGCGCCGCCTGGTCGCAACCCAACTGCGTAAGCGGCGAGTCACTCCACCCCTGAATGATACGCTTAAGGTTGAATATCGTCTGTCCATGACGGACCAGATACAGATCTTTATTCATAGGGGTCCTTTCGTTCGTTACCAACCCAAGAGCGAAAACGCCCCGTCGCAATAGCCAAAATGAAGCACGGCACCGTTGTCGGGTAGCTCCCCCTCGCCAGTCACATACTCAAGAAACTCCTGGCAGGCTGAGCCATGGGAAACCGCCAGCACGCAGTCGTGCTGCGGCCTGGCCATGATGCGGGACAGCGCCGCGACCATGCGCGACTGAAGCTGCACTTCCGACTCGCCGCCAAAGGCCACCGGATAATCGCCCCAGGGCTGCGGCGGCATCTCGCGATTTGATGTGCCCTCCAGCGAGCCAAAATGCCACTCACGCAGGTCATCGACCAGCTCAATGGAACGGCCCTCGCCAACGATAAGCTCGGCCGTATGCCGCGCCCGGCCCAACGGCGAGGAATACACATGGTCAAAGGCCACGCCGCGCGCCTCAAACGCCGCGCGCGTCGCCAGCGCCTGCTCGCGCCCGCGCGCCGTAAGCGGCGAATCGTGCCAGCCCTGCAAAATGCTCTGCACATTGAGCTCAGTCTGCCCATGCCGCACCAAATACAGATCTGCCACACACCCTCCCCTCGTACCACCACAAAGAGGACAGGAGCCTTTGTGGTGATTTTGCCGCCGGATTGCACCGCAACGACGCACAACTACAGCAGCACGTCGGCAAGCGGACGCTTGGGTACGTGGTGCACCCGCGCCTCGTCGCGCCAATAATTGATGGAGCCGTCGGGGTTGGAATCGATCGCATCGATCACCTGTGTCTCGGCCGGAACGCCAAACGCCATGATCAGCTTGAGCTCATACTTGTCGTTATCGAGCCCCATGGCATCGATCGCGTGGGGCGTAAAGGCCTTGAACATGCAGGCTGCCACCTCGGGCGTGGCGCTGCGGGCGGCGAGCATCATCGTCTGCGCGGCAATGCCCGTGTCGACCTCGGTAATGGGAGCGGCGGGCTTGCCCGGAACGGCGCGCTCGGCCAAAATCGCGATGTAGCCGGTCGGGCGCTCACCCTCGGCAGGACCCGGCCAATCCTTAAGCGCACCGGCCCACGCGAGCTCATCAAATACGCGCGCGCAATCCTCGGCATCGCTCACCACATGAAAACGAAGACGCTGAGCATTGGCACCACAGGGAGTCAGGTGAGCCAGCTCTGCCAGCTCGAGCAAAAACTCACGCGGCACGCGCATGGAC
>DXLY01000145.1 GCA_019414465.1 Collinsella sp. | reverse complement strand
GCATTAAGGGGAGCGGTGGCGACGATGAGTCTGTTAAGGGCGCAATGGCTGAGCTTCATGCCAAGGGCGCCAAGAACGTGCTGCTGACCCTTGGTGGCGCCGGTGCGTACTTCTCCAACGGCGAGCACATTTGGTTTGCCAACCGCACCTTCGACGTCAAGCTGCTGTCGACGGTGTGCGCCGGCGATTCCTCGCTCGCTGCCTTCCTGTCCGTGTGGCACGACGCCCCCGAGCGCGTCGAGGACGCCCTGCGCCTTTCGATGGCCACTGGCGCCAACGTGGTCGAGTGCCCCGGTCTGGGTGATTTTGCCAAGGTGGACGAATATAAGAAGCACATCGAGGTTCGCCAGGTCTGCTAGTTCCGGCACCTTGTCTGAATAGTTTGATTATTTCGCATCCGTCTTAGACTAGGACGGATGCGTTTTTGTTTATCGGACTTGCGTGTGCAGTGGAGGCTGTTTCTTGCTAGACTTCTTGCAGACGCAATCGATAGCCAATTTGATAGTCGCAGGAGGCCATAGGCATGTGCAATGTTTCGCTCAACGGTACTCAACCGTCCGATGCGTCCCTGCGCGTCCTGCGCGCGCTTGAGGCGGCTGGTCTTGAGGCTTGGTACGTGGGCGGTTGGGTGCGCGACGCCCTGATGAGGTACCCCAGCCACGATGTTGATATGTGCTGTAGCGGCCTGTGGCAGGAGTCCAAAGCGGCGCTCGAGGCCGCCGGCATCGCGGTTGTGGAGTCGGGCATTAAATTTGGCGGCATTACGGCTATTTGCGATGGCGAGCGTATCGAGGTCACCACGTACCGTCTGGATGGCTTTTACACCGATGGTCGGCATCCCCAGAGTGTGGAGCGCGCCGCCTCGCTCGAGGACGATCTGGCGCGCCGCGACTTTACCGTCAATGCCATGGCCTGGCATCCCGAGCGCGGGCTTGTCGACCGCTACGACGGCCAGGGTGACTTGGAGCGCAAGCTGATTCGCGCTGTCGGCGATCCCAAGCGTCGCTTTAACGAGGACGCCCTGCGCATGCTGCGTGCGGTGCGCTTTGCCTGCCGTCTGGACTTTATGATTGAGCCCGAGACCAAGCGTGCGCTTGCCGAGTGCGCGCCGCTGCTCGAAGGCGTGGCGCGTGAGCGTGTGGGTATTGAGCTCGAGGGCATTCTTTCGACCGGTCATGGGGGAGACGCGATGCTCCGCTATCCCGAGCTCATCTGCGCCGCCGTGCCCGAGTTGGCAGCGGGTCGCGGGTTTGATCAGCGCAGTGTCTATCATGCGTTTAACGTCTACGTGCATATCGCCCGTGTGCTGACGGTGGCGGGGGAGCTCGCGCTGTGTGACGGCGTCGCGCCCTCGTCGAGCCTTATGTGGGCGGCGTTTTTGCACGATGTGTCCAAGCCCGAGTGCTTCACGGTCGATCACGCCGGCAGCGGACATTTCTACGGTCATCCCGAGCTCGGCGCCAAGAAGGCGCGCGTCATTATGGATCGCCTGGCCCTCTCGCACGACTTGGTGCGCGACGTGTGCCTGCTCATCAAATACCATGACAAGCCGCTGCGTCCCGAGCGCTCCTGCCTGCTCAATATGATGCGCGCGCTTTCGGGTGAGGGCGTCGACACGGCCCGCCTGATTGACGAGCTCATGGACCTTAAGCGTGCCGACACACTTGGCAAGGCCCCGTCGTGCTTCTATTATGTTGAGACGATTGAGGAGATGCGCGCGCTGGCGCACGAGCTGCTGAAGGCAGGGGAGCCCTATACGCTCAAGATGCTCGCCATCAACGGCGGCGACCTGATCCGTGCCGGAGTCAAGCCCGGGCCGGAACTGGGTCAGCTTCTCAACTCCGCCCTCGACGCCGTGATCGAAGACGATATTCCCAACGAGCGCGAAGCTCTTTTGGTTCATCTCAACTTGAATTAGCTACCAAGTTTACCTGCGTATTCCATAACCTGCCGACAATTTTTCGGCAATTTGGAATTTCTTCTTGCGCTGACGTTTTTTGTCCCGTAATATATTTCCTCGCAGCACGGCAGTGCAGATGTCATGTGGCCCGTTCGTCTAGCGGTTTAGGACGCCGCCCTCTCAAGGCGGAGATCACCAG
>DXLY01000144.1 GCA_019414465.1 Collinsella sp. | reverse complement strand
CCGCTTGTGAGGTGGTGCTTGCGGCGTCCGGGCAATTTGATGAAGGGGCTTTTCACGTTTTGCGCCTGCCCAAGGTGACCTCCGTGGAGCAGGTCAAGTCATTTGTGGGGCCGCGCGTCGATGCCGACCATCGCGATATCGCCGTGTTCCACACCATTGTCGATCCGGCCCTTCGTGCTCGTGTGCTCGACTACTTGGGCATGCTGCACATTCGCTCGGTCGACCTGATCGGTCCGACGCTCGCCGTGCTGTCGTCGCTCGTCGGTGTGCCGCCCAAGGGCGTTGCGGGCGTGATTCACAAGACCGATGACCGTTATTTCCATCGCATCGAGGCCATGGAGTATTTCGTTGAGCACGATGACGGACGTGGTTGCGACGATCTGTCGGGTGCCGATATCGTGCTGCTGGGTGTGTCGCGTACATCCAAGACGCCGCTGTCGATGTATTTAGCCTATCAGGGCTACAAGGTCGCCAATGTTCCGCTGGCGCACGGTATGGAGCCGCCCAAGTCGATTTACGAGGTTGACCCGATGCACCTGTTCGGCCTGATTTCGACCGTCGACGTTATTTCTGAGATTCGCGATAGCCGCTTGGGCGATGACTACGCCCGTGCCGTTGCCGGCTCCTATGCCGAGCCTGAGAGCGTGCGCAGCGAGCTTGAGGAAGCTCGTGCCCTCATGAAGCGCTTAGGCTGCTTTGTTGTGCGTACCGACGGCAAAGCCATCGAGGAAAGCGCTGCCGAGATCATTGCTCACCTCGAAGAGATTCAAGAGGCAAGAGCCCGCCGTGCCGCCCGCCGCGCTCAACAAAAGTAGCTCACTTGGGACAAGGTTGTTTGGGTAGCTAATTTGGGACGGGGCTCTTTTAGCTAACCAAAGAGAATACTCGGAAATAATGCTGATAAATGGTAAAGCGATTTATCAAATAACTTGCATTTTACCTGCGAATATATTCTAGTGGTATCTTCATAAGGTAACCACCTTTACCTACCGTTTACCGCTGCTTTTACCACGTTTACCAAACCCCGCACCCTCTACGCAAGCGCGTGTAATACCGGCCGTATAGTTCCCTCACGGCCCGCATCCGGCGGGTCGATTCGTTACCACGGTCGTGCGCGAGAGCGCATGGAAGGGGAAGTATCGTGAGCGATTGCAAGAGGGTTTACCGTTTTGGAACCGATGCCCAGGGCACCTGTGTCACCGAGGGCGACAAGTCCATGAACTTCGTGCTTGGCGGCAAAGGCGCGAACCTTGCCGAGATGAGCCGTATCGGCCTGCCGGTTCCCGGTGGCTTTACCATTACCTGCCAGACCTGCGTTGAGTACTCTGGTGCCGGCAACGTGTGGCCGGAGGGCGCACTCGATGAGATCGTTGCCGCCGAGGCCGATCTCGAGGCCCGCTGCGGCAAGAAGCTTGGCAACGCCCGTGACCCACTGCTCGTCTCGGTACGCTCGGGTGCTCCGTTCTCCATGCCCGGCATGATGGACACGGTCCTCAACCTGGGCCTCAACGACGATTCCGTCCAGGGTCTTATCGCCCAGACGCAGAACCCGCGCTTTGCCTGGGACAGCTATCGTCGCTTTATCCAGATGTTCTCCAACGTCGTCATGGGTGTTGACGCCGACCTGTTCGAGAATGCCCTGACCCAGGCCCGCCTTGCCGCCGGCGTTCGCGTCGACTCCAAGCTTTCGGCCGAGGACCTGCAGGAGCTCGTCGGGACCTTTAAGGGCATTTTCTCCGACAACGTCGAGGCCGCCCTGTACCCCGAGCTCGAGGTTGTGGACGGCAGGCCCGTCTTTCCGCACAATCCGGAGCTCCAGCTGCGCCTTGCTATCCAGGCCGTCTTTGGCAGCTGGATGAACGAGCGCGCCTGCATCTACCGCAAGCAGCATGGCATTTCCGATGACCTTGGAACCGCCGTCAACGTCCAGGCTATGGCGTTTGGCAATAAGGGCGAGACCTCGGCGACTGGCGTCGCCTTTACGCGCAACCCGGCCGACGGCACCAAAGAGTTCTACGGCGACTTTCTGGTCAACGCCCAGGGCGAGGACGTCGTCGCCGGCATCCGCAACACCGAGCCCATCGCCGACCTCAAGACCACCCCGGGCCTCGAGTCCGCTGGTGAAGAGCTCGAGCGCGTGTTCCTGACGCTCGAGGACCATTACCGCGATATGTGCGATATTGAGTTCACCATCGAGCAGGGCAAGC
>DXLY01000143.1 GCA_019414465.1 Collinsella sp. | reverse complement strand
TTCCACCGAAAACCCCTAACACTAAAAACTATTTTCGGTGAAAGATGATACCCCCATACGCGGGCCTCATACAGTGGGCAATATTAAGAGCTCATTAAGACTTAAAATAATTCAATTGCTGAAGCGTTTTAAAGAACTATTATGCCCGCGGTTAGGCGAGGGGTTGTCACCACCATGACGACTGGGACTCATATAATCGCCACGTGCGATGCTCCAACTTCCCGCAAGGAGACACCTTACATAAAGGGGGATGGAGTCATGGCATTTGACTTCACGGGCAAGACCGCGATTGTCACGGGCGGCACTCAGGGCATTGGCCTCGAGATCGCCAAGGGCATCGTCGCGGGCGGCGGACATGTCGCGCTCATCGCAAGGAACGCTGCTAAGGGCGAGGCCGCAGTGGCCGAGCTTGGCGAGGGCAACAAGTTCTATCAGCTCGATGTCGCCGATGCGCCCAAGGCGCGCGAGACCGTCGAGCAGATTTTTACGGACCTGCCGCAAACCAACATCTTGATTAACTGCGCTGGCGTCATCAGCACCAAGAAGTTCGACGAGATCGATGACACCGAGTGGCGCCGCACTATCGATATCAACCTCAACGGTACCTTCACTATGATGAACGCCGTGTACCCGCACTTTAAGGCGGCGCATGCCGGCACTATCGTCAACGTGAGCTCCGTTGCTGGCAAGATCGGCGGCGGCCTGCTTGGCACCGCTGCCTACGCGAGCTCCAAGGCCGGTGTCAACGGCCTTACCAAGGCGGTCGCCAAGGAGGGCGGCAAGTTTGGCGTTCGCTGCAACGCCGTGTGCCCGTCGCTCACGTTGACCGATATGACCTCGATTCTCTCTGACGAGAACTCTCAGCGCATCATCAACGGTATTCCTCTGGGCCGCGCTGCCCAGGCCAGCGAGCCTGCGCAGATGGTGCTGTTCTTCGCTTCCGACCTCGCCAGCTTCGTGAACGGCGAGATCGGCGACTGCGACGGCGGCATCGTCCTGGACGGGTAATACCCCACGACGATTATTCGGCGACGGCTCCTGCGACTCGGGACCGTCGCCTTCTTTCTGATATAGGCGCGTGCGGCTACGATTCGCATGCATCCAAAGGAGATATATATGAGTGAATCGACTGCGGTGGAGGCGCCGGCGGCAAAGGAGCCGTTCTTTAAGATGTCCTCCATCCCGGGTGCCAATATTTTGGTGCCGCTTTTGCTGGGCTGCCTGCTCAACACGCTATTCCCCGACCTGTTCAAAACGCTCGGCAGCTTTACGCTTGGTATGACCCAGCAGGGCGCAGGCCCGCTCGTGGGCGCTTTTTTGCTCATCGTCGGTACGACGATTTCGTTTAAGAGTGCTCCTGCCGCCGCTGCACGCGGCGCCATCATCATCGCCGTCAAGCAGATCGTGGTCGTTGCCGTGTCGCTGCTCATCCTTTATGTGTTCAACGACAACCTGTTTGGCATCTCTGCCATGGTGATGCTGGCGGCTTGCACCGGCGCCAACAACGCTATGTACGCTGGTCTGATGGGCACCATGGGCAATGAGGCCGAGCGTGGCGCCGTCGCCATCACCACGCTGGTTGTCGGCCCTCCGGTCACGATGATCGTGCTCGGCGCTGCCGGTCAGGCTCCGATCGGCTGGTCGCTCGTGGGCGCCATCCTGCCGATCGTCGTCGGCATTATTCTGGGCAACCTCTTCCCGAGCTTTAAGAAGATGATGGCACCGGCACTTTCCGCCATCATCGTGCTCGTCTTCTTTGCCATGGGCTCGACCATGACCTTTGGCCAGCTCATTAATGGCGGTCTCCCCGGCATCCTGCTCGGCGTGATCTGCTCGGTGGTCTTTGCAATTCCCGTTATCGCGGTCGATAAGCTCACGGGCGGTACGGGTGTCGCAGGTGCGGCCATTTCGAGCTGCGCCGGAGCCAATGTGGCCACGCCCGCTGCCATGGCAAGCGTCAACGAGGCCATGTACGGCGGCGCGGTGCTCGCGACGGCCACGGCACAGGTTGCTGCCTGCGCAATCGTTACGGCTATTTTGACCCCGCTGGTCACCAGCTGGTGCTACAAGCATTTTGAGGGCCAGCAGAGCAACGGCAAGGCAACGACCGACAAGGCCTCCGCAGCCGCCTAATGCCAAACGGTAATCAAAGCTAAAAACTAGCTACGCCACAGGGCGGCCACGGGGGATCCCGTGGCCGCCCTGCAGTTTCTGTAGGGTCTTTGGGACACTTTACCCTGCTAAAGCTGGCATAACAGCTAGAGCGAACGTCGTACAAAGGCA
>DXLY01000142.1 GCA_019414465.1 Collinsella sp. | reverse complement strand
AGCGTAAGGAGTCGCATCCTGCTGCTGAGCTGGAATCGAGGCGGTCTTGAACTCGCTTTGATGCTGATTGAGATTGGCGGCACCGCCCATGGCATCGGGCTGGAACAGACGCTCTTCACGCTGCGCACGATACTCGGAGATACCCAGCGAGGCGGCATAGATACCCACGCCCGCCACCGCGCCCACGGCGAAGGGAACTGCACCCGCCACGACCGTCTCGTTCACCGACGAAAACGGCAGCGTCGCGGCATACATAACCACGGGAGCGGCAAGGCCGATCCCGCACGAAAGTCCGGCAAGGACTGCTCGTTGTGTTGCATCAGAAGAAGCCATGAGCTCTCCCCATCTTCCAGCACCCAAATCGCATCATTCAGTTGGCTGCGCGAGAGAAGATGAAGCGGGGCTATGCCCCAAAGCAACGGTATATGGTTCGATTCATCTGCGTTTTCCGTCGCGAAGCTTAAAAGCTATTATGCGAAACCGCCCTGTCGATTGCAAGCGACGATGTCGGATTGAAACGGGAAACCTGCTGCTTGCCAGTCTTATGGTCAAAAAAGCGCGGAGCGGCGATATAGAAAAGGGCCGAGGCTCAAAGCCCCGACCCTTTATTGCATTGATGACTATCGCTGCGTGTAGATGACAACCTAGAACGTCTGCTCGTAGTCGCTGTGTTTTTTGGCCGAACGCACCAGGAACTCCTGGTTGGTGTTGGTGCCCTTAAGACCCTTGATAAACGATGCGGCCGCGCGCTCGGTGTTGTTCATGCCGGCAAGAATGCGACGCAAGCCAAAGACAAACGGACGCATCTGCTCGTCAACCAACAGATCCTCGTTACGCGTACCGGAGGCAACGGGGTCGATAGCCGGGAAGATGCGGCGGTCGGCCAGGTCGCGGTCGAGCTTGAGCTCCATGTTGCCGGTGCCCTTGAACTCCTCAAAGATGACCTCGTCCATCTTGGAACCGGTGTCGATGAGGGCAGAGGCCAGGATGGTGAGCGAGCCGCCGTTCTCGATATTGCGGGCTGCGCCCAGGAAGCGCTTGGGCGGATACAGTGCCGCCGAATCGACGCCGCCCGAAAGGATGCGGCCTGAGGCGGGCGCCGCCAAGTTGTAGGCGCGGGCAAGACGCGTGATGGAGTCGAGCACCACCACAACATCGCCGCCCAGCTCCACGATGCGTTTTGCGCGCTCGATGACGAGCTCTGCCACGCGAGTGTGGTTGTCGGCGGGCATATCGAAGGTCGACGCCACAACCTCGCCCTTGATGGAACGCTGCATATCGGTGACCTCTTCGGGGCGCTCGTCGACGAGCAGGCAGATGAGGTGCACCTCGGGGTTGTTAATCGAGATAGACTGGCAGATCTTCTTGAGGATCGTGGTCTTGCCGGCCTTGGGCGGGGACACGATCAGGCCACGCTGACCCTTGCCGATCGGCGACACGATGTCGATGGCGCGACCGGTAATGGAGTCCTTGCCGTGCTCCATGCGCAGCGGCTCGTTGGGATAGACCGGGGTGAGGTCGCCGAACTTAGGACGGTTGCGAATCTGCTCGGGGTCCAGACCGTTGACGGTCGTGATTTTGGCGAGGCCGGCGCGCTTGTCGCCGCCGCGCGAAGGACGCAGCGAGCCCTCGATGACGTCGCCCGTGCGCAGACGCGCGGAGCGGATGAGGTAGGCGGGCACGAAGGCGTCGTCGTTGGACTTCATGTAGCCATGGGCGTGGATGATGCCGGAGCTGTCCGGGCGAATCTGCAGAATGCCCTTGATGTCGCGGAAGCCCTCGGCCTTCGCGGCAGTGGTGTAGATCTCCTCGACGAGCTCGGCCTTCTTCTTGCCGGTCGTCTCGATCTCGAACTCCTTGGCCTTCTCGCGCAGCTCGGCGACCTTCATGGCCGCGAGTTCCTCGCGCGAAAGCGTGGGCTCGGTGGGGGCGGCGTTGCGCTCCTTGTTGCGCTGTTTGCGATCGCGCTGGCGGTTGCGACGGTCGTTGTTGCGCTCGTCCTTGCGGTCGTTGCGCTCGTCGTTACGCTTGTGCTGGCGACGGTTGGGGCGAGCGCCGTCTTCGGCCTCGGCGGGCGCGGCACCATCAGTTGCGGCGGCGTCGGCATTGGCCGCAGCGGCGTCATTGGCCTCGGCGCCGGAATCGACCTGCGCTTCGACATCAGCCCGCTGCTCGGACGCCTTGGCCTTAGCGGACTTCTTACGACCACGCTTGGGCTTTTCGGACGCAGGCTGTTCGACGTCCTGGGGCTCAGCGGCATCAATCGATGCATCGGCGGTCGTCTCGGCGGAATCCTCGGACGCACCCTTCTTGGCAGCCTTGGCCTTGGACGTGCGCTTAGCAGCAGTACGATGGCTG
>DXLY01000141.1 GCA_019414465.1 Collinsella sp. | reverse complement strand
TGATATGGTAGCGGCTTATCTGTGTCGGTCTCACCGATTCCCGCATCCCCCAGGATGCGGCTTAGCGCCCGCCTCACCGTATCCTCGTTCCCACGGCACAGCCCGTCGCGAAACGCATCGACGTCTCGAATGTCTTCGGCAGCGCACTCAAACCACTCAACAATCACTAGACGTAAGGCCTGGCGAAGCTCGTTATTGGGCAATCGCAAAGCACGGAGCCGATCGCCATGCTCTGGCTCCTCAGTCATATCCGTCGTGAGAAAACCGGACAGATACAGCGCTGTCCACATGCCATCGTCAGGCGAGACACCTGGCTCTGCAGTGCCCAAACAAAGCGGGACCTCAGCACACCCATAGGCCTCGAGCAAATCAAACAAGACCGAAAGGCGGTCGAGATTCCACCCGGCAACTACCCTACTCAGGCAATCCGCATACCCATACAGATCGGCGCGCACAGGCGCCGTGCAGCCTCGGTCCAGAAAACCGATCACACGCGCTGGACTCGAGCAACAGGCCCTACCAAACCGATATCCCTCGAGCCATTCACGCGCATCATCAAGGTATTCCTCGCGCCCAGCATGATTCAACAGAGCCCGGACCTCGGCATCCGAAAAGCCGAACCAACGGTCACACCACGTCGAAAGCGGCGTCGTCAGACAATACGAGCAGCCATGCAAAGGAAGCGCCGCTTCGGCAGGGCCGGGACGCTCCCCCATCAGACACGTCAGCCGCAACGAATCGCGCGCAGTGGCAATGGCGTCGAACAGCACGCGATCGAATAGCCCTGCCGGATCGGCGTCGGAAGCGTCCCTCGCGCTCGCACGGCGAGACCACGCCGCATCGTACCCATCAACGAGCAATACAACCTGCTCATCGCAGGCCATCTCCAGCAGCTCAATGAGCACACCGAGCACCGAGTCAACCTCGTCCGCGCTCGCCACGCCACGCGCGACGCGTTCGATGTGACGCACCTTATCTCGAGCTAAATCAGGAGCCTCCAAGAGCGCCAACAAGCGAGCGCACTCGCCCGAAAGGGCATCGCGCACGACGTCGGCAATAGCGGCACCACGCCTCGCAGCGCCAGAAAAGTCCAGCGATATCACCGGATAGCAAGCATACTCATCCCGATAGCGCCCACCGTCTGCATCCCAAATCTGAGCATTGGCAAACAAACGCTGATCAGCGCGACCAACCGCTGGACGCTCCAGAAAAGCCCTGAGCATCGACAAGTTCATGCTTTTGCCAAAACCCTCGGGTCGACAGCACACCACAACGGACGCGTCGCAGTCCAACGCATCGGCAATAAACATGGTCTTGTCGACCAGCGTGCAGCAACCAAGAGCCTCCGCATAGTCGTGCATGCCAATGGGCAAAGCCGCATCGTCGGCACAGCCGATCAAACGCACGCCAAAGCCAGCAGCACAATCAACATTTGCCTGTTCAGACACCAAAACGTTCCCCCTAAATCGCAGCACGATGCCAATTGTAATGACCGCATCGCATGTACCGATGTCGCCGCGCAAACATATCGGGCAACGGTAGTAACAAGAGGTGTGAGGGGGCACAATTAATCGTTGCACAACAAAACGGGGCCCGATACATTCGCACCGGACCCCGTCCCGACTATTTAGTTATCTGGCAACTAAGAGCCTACTCCCCCGAGTCGTCCTCCCCAGAAGCCTTCTTCTGCTGATCGAGCTTATACTTACCACTTACGATAGACGTAGCGCCCAGCGTGGCCAAGCTCGCGCTGGCAAGGCTCGCCATAACGATAAGGTCGCCCGTCTTGGGCATGTTACCGCCCGAAGTCTTAGTCGTTGTAGTGGTGGTTGTAGTGGTCACCGTCTTGGAGTCATTTTGCTCTTGGTTCTGGTTGTCGGTGTTGCCCTTACTGCTGTCCTCGCCCTGCTGCTTTCCGTCCTCGGTCTTGTCCTTGTTCTTGTCCTTCTCCTCAGATTCAGACTTCTTGTCCTCGTCCTTCTTCTGAGCGGACTTGTCGTCCTTCTCATCAGAGCTAGAACCCTTATCGGATTCAACCTTCTCGGAAGCCTTATCCTTGGAGTCGCCCTTTACGGCTTCGGTCTTTTCCGTGGAAGCCTGATCAGAGTTGTCCTTGTTCTGAGTCGAACCATTATTGACGCCAGCCATCAGCGAAGAGCCCAGCGTAGAACCAAGCTGCTCGGAGAAAGAAGGCTTCTTGTCCGGCGAAGCAACGGGAGCGTCCGGCGCCTTATTCGAGTCGTCCTTGGAAGCATCGGAATCAGGGGTTGCGTCAGAGCCGGAGCCGTTGTTAGAGCCGGTGTCAACGGACGAATCGCTCGAGCCGGTAGATGAGTTAGAGGTGTCAGCGCCGGTCGAACCAGAAGCGTCGCTGTCCGTATTGCCGGCAGAGCTTGAAGACGAATCGCCCGCAGCAGAGCCGTTCGAATTGGAGCCGTTCGAGGTAGAGCCGTCGTTGGTAGTGCCACCAGCCGAGCCATTACCGTCAGCAT
>DXLY01000140.1 GCA_019414465.1 Collinsella sp. | reverse complement strand
CGCCCGCCCCGGGGCACCCTCCGTCAGTGGCCAAGCCTACTCGAGCTCAAACGCACCCGTATACAGCTGGTAGTAATACCCGCGCTTAGCAATCAGCTCGTCATGGTTGCCGCGCTCGATGATACGGCCGTGGTCCAGACAGATGATCGCGTCGGAGTTACGCACGGTGGACAGGCGGTGTGCGATGACAAACGTCGTGCGGCCCTCCATGAGCTTATCCATGCCCGCCTGCACGATGGCCTCGGTGCGGGTGTCGATGGAGCTCGTGGCCTCGTCTAGAATCATCGCCGGCGGATCGGCGACGGCGGCGCGGGCGATCGAAATTAGCTGACGCTGGCCCTGCGACAGCTGTGCGCCGTTGCCGGTGAGCATGGTGTCGTAGCCGTCGGGCAGGCGGGTGATAAAGTCGTCTGCGCCCGCGAGCTTGGCCGCTGCGATGCACTCCTCGTCGGTGGCGTCCAGGTTGCCGTAGCGGATGTTGTCCATCACGGTGCCGGTGAACAGGTTCACGTCCTGCAGCACGACGCCCAGCGAGCGGCGCAGATCGGCCTTGCGGATCTTATTGACGTTGATGCCGTCGTAGCGAATCTTGCCGTCGGCGATGTCATAGAAGCGGTTGATGAGGTTGGTGATGGTCGTCTTACCGGCACCGGTGGCGCCGACAAACGCGACCTTCTGACCCGGCTTGGCAAACACGGACACGCCGTGCAGGACCTCGTGGTCGGGGGTGTAGCCAAAGTCGACGTTGTCCATGACCAGGTCGCCGCGCAGCGGTACGTACTCGATCTCGCCGGTTGCGCGGTGCGGATGTTTCCATGCCCACATGCCGGTGTGGTGGTCGGCCTCCTCGAGCTGCCAGGTATCGGGGTTGACCTGCGCGTTGACGAGCGTCACATAGCCTTCGTCGGCTTCGGGCTTCTCGTCGATGAGCTCAAAGATACGGTCGGCGCCGGCGAGGCCCATGACCACGGCGTTGATCTGCTGCGAGATCTGGCCGATCTGTCCGCAGAACTGCTTGGTCATGTTAAGGAACGGCACCACGACGGAGATGGACAGCGCCATGCCCGAGATACTCAGGTTGGGCACGCCCAGCGCCAGGAAAATGCCGCCGGCAAGGGCCACCAGCACGTAGAGCAGGTTGCCCAGGTTCATAAGGATGGGCATGAGGATGTTGGCGTACATGTTGGCCTTCTGTGAGACCTCGAAGAGCTTTTCGTTGCGCTCGTCAAAATCGGCCTCGGCGGCAGACTCGTGGCAGAACGCCTTGACGACCTTCTGACCGTTCATGACCTCCTCGATATGGCCCTCGACCACGCCGAGCTCGGTCTGCTGCGCAATGAAGAAGCGCGCGGAGTTGGAGCCGAGCAGCTTGGTCATAAAGGTCATAAAGACGACGCCGGCGATGATGACCAGGCACATCCACACGCTGTAGTACAGCATGATAAAGAACACCGTGACGATGATGATGATCGTCATGAGCAGGTTGGGCAGCGACTGGCTGATCATCTGACGCAGCGTGTCGATGTCGTTGGTGTAGTGGCTCATGATATCGCCGCGCTGGTGCGTGTCGAAGTAGCGGATCGGCAGGTCCTGCATGCGGTTGAACATCATCTCGCGCAGCTTCTCCAACGAGCCCTGCGTGACGATAGCCATGGCGCGGTTCCAGAAGAGCGAGGACAGGACGCCGACGCCGTAGATGCAGGCGAGGGTGGTCACGAGCTGCAGAATCTTGGGCTGTGCGGCTTCCCAATCGCCCGACTGCCACGATTCGCTAATAATTTGCAGGGCGCTCTGCAGGAAGGTCGCGCCGATGGAGTTGATGATGGCGCAGAGCACCACGCCGGCGACGACAAGGGGCAAAAGCACGGGATAGAAGCCAAAGAGCGTCTTGATGAGGCGCGACATGGTGCCGCCCTTACGGTTGAGCGCGCGCTCGGCGGTCGTTGCCTTACTCATGTGCCTCGCCTCCTTCCTGGGTCTGAGCTTGCGTTGCGGATGTCTCGGTGTCGGCCTCGACGGCCCCTTCGCCCTCGGCAGACATCTTGTTTTGCGAGGTAAAGGTCTCGCGGTAGATCTCGCTCGTCTTAAGCAGCTCGTCATGGTTGCCGATCTGCGCGATTCGGCCGCCCTCCATGACGATGATGCGGTCTGCGTCCTGTACGGAGCTGATGCGCTGGGCGATGATGAGCTTGGTCGTGTTGGGCAGATAGCTTGCCAACCCTGCGCGGATCTTGGCGTCGGTCTTGGTGTCGACGGCGCTGGTGGAGTCGTCCAGGATCAAGATCTTGGGGCGACGCAGCAGGGCGCGTGCAATGCACAGGCGCTGCTTCTGACCGCCCGAAACATTAGAGCCGCCCTGTTCGATCCAGGTGTCGTAGCCCTTGGGGAAGCCGTCGACAAACTCATCGGCGCAGGCCAGATGTGCCGCCTCGCGGACTTCCTCGTCGGTGGCGTTCGGGTCGCCCCAACGCAGATTCTCGGCGATGGTGCCGCTAAACAGCACGTTTTTCTGCAGCACCATGGCGACCTGGTGGCGCAGTGCGTCCAGGTCGTAGTCGCGCACGTCCATGCCGCCCACGCGCACGGTGCCTTCGGTGGCGTCGTACAGGCGGGCGATGAGGTTAACGAGCGTGGACTTTGCCGAGCCGGTGCC
>DXLY01000014.1:22516-30501 GCA_019414465.1 Collinsella sp. | reverse complement strand
AACGCCGTATCTGGTCTACACCAGTTGGCCCTCGGCCGCATGATGGGCGCCGACAACGTTCATGCGACCAAGGGGGAGCGAATGTACGATACGGGATCGACAACGTTTATGCTCATCTGCACCATGCTCGTGTTTTTAATGACACCGGGTCTGGCGTTTTTCTATGGCGGCCTGTCCAGGCGCAAAAATGTCATCAACACCATGCTTATGTGCTTTGGCGCCATTGGCCTGGTTGGTGTGCTGTGGATTGTTGCCGGCTGGTCGCTGGCCTACGGCGGCGACGGTTCCAGCCCGTTTATTGGAGGCCTTGACCAGTTGCTGTGCCTACCGGTGCTCAACCAGGTGCTGCAGGCGGCCGAGGGCAATGCTACGGATGGTGCCGTCTACCCTCAGATCATCAACATCGCCTTCCAGATGGCGTTTGCCATGATCACGGCCGCTATCGTCACGGGCAGCCTAGCCGGCCGCGTTAAGTTTGGTGCCATGACGGCTTTCCTGGGCATTTGGCTGCTTGTGGTCTATGCGCCGCTCGCCCACATGGTCTGGGGCGGCGAGGGCTCCTTTATCGGCGACATCATCGGCGCACTCGACTTTGCCGGCGGCGACGTGGTACACATTTCGTCCGGTCTCACGGGCCTGATTCTCTGCTTAATGCTCGGCCGTCGTCGCGGTTTTGGCATGGTGAGCTATCGCCCGCATAACGTGCCGTTTGTGGCGTTGGGCGCCGGGCTGCTTTGGTTTGGCTGGTTTGGCTTTAACGGCGGCAGCGAGTTTAAGGCCGACGCCGTGGCCGCGCTTGCCATCCTCAACACCGTGACGGCCAGCGCGGCGGGCATGGTCTCGTGGCTTGCCGTCGAGCGCGTGCATACCGGCCGCCCCACGCTGGTGGGTGCCAGCACCGGTCTGGTTGCGGGCCTTGTGGTGGTCACGCCTGGTGCGGGTTTTGTCGAGCCGTGGGCGGCGCTGGTCATGGGCCTGATCGTCTCGCCTGTCTGCTACCTGGCCATCAGCCATCTCAAGACCAAGTTTGGCTACGACGATGCGCTCGACGCGTTCGGTTGCCACGGCATCGGCGGCATCTTGGGCGGCGTGCTCACGGGGCTGTTCTGCGTGCCGGAGCTCTCATGGACCGGTAAGGGCGGCCTGTTCTACACGGGCGACGTGTCGCTGCTCATCTCGCAGATTTTGGGCATTGTGGTGACGGTTGCTATTGTGCTGGTGCTCGATTTGGTGATCGCCGCAGTGGTCAAGGCGCTGTTCCACGGCAGCCTGCGTGTGGACGAGGCCGACGAGGCGCTGGGCCTGGATGCGAGTCAGCACGGCGAGAGCGCGTATCCCTCGTTCTCCGGACTCGATTAGCAGCTTCCCCAAGCACCGCACCTCGGCCTTCAATCGTCGTTTGCGTACCTTAAGTACGCGGCACTCCTCTTTCAGGCCGATCTGCGGCACTTGGGAAACCTGCTAAGACCTGTTAGTTGCACTTATCTGATCTACAAGGTTGGTCTGTGGCACCTGGAAAACCCGTGCCATGTGAAGGACAATCAATTTCTTTTATTGAAGAGAGGAATTCACTATGAAGAAGATTACGGCGATTGTTCGTGCCGAGAAGCTTGAGGTTCTTAAAGACGCGCTGTTTGCTGCTGATGTTCGCGGTATGACTATCAACCAGGTGCAGGGCTGCGGTGCACAGCATGGCTGGAAGGAATACGTGCGCGGCAACGAGCTGCTTGTCAACACGATCCCTAAAGTGCAGTTCACCCTTATCTGCGCCGATGAGCACGTCGATGGCATTGTCGACATCGTCTGCAACGCCACCCGCACCGGTGCCGTTGGAGATGGCAAGATCTGGGTCGAGCCGGTCGAGGAAGTTATCCGCATCCGTACCGGCGAACACGGCCCTTCTGCGGTGTAGGACAATCTTTCGCCCGACGGGCGCGCCTCTCTTGGGGCGCGCCCGTTCTCGTCTACAATATCGTGCAGACGAAGGAGAGGCGTGCCCATGATCAAGATGTTTGCGAGCGACTTAGACGGAACGCTGCTGAACGCCCTGCACGAGGCGGATGGGACCATCCGCCGTGCCATCCGCGAGCTGACCGAGGCTGGCCTGCATGTGGTTCCCGCGACCGGACGCTCGACGCTGCCGATCGGCGAGCATGGCTTTACGGGCCTGGCGCTTGACGCCTGCTGCTCCAACGGGTCCATCGTGCGCGACAGCCATGGCGAGGTGCTCAAGACCTGGACCATTGATCCGCAGATTACCGAGGAGCTGCTCAAGGAGTTTCCGGATATCTGTTTTGATTGCTCCACGCCCGATGGAATGTTCTCGAGCGGTTCGTTCGAGATGCACCAGGCGGGCTTTAAGAAGGACAGCCCTATCAAGCGCATCGTGATGCGCGGTATGCGTGCGCGTGGCGGGTATCACGAGGAGCAGTATTTCGATCAGTCGATCGGCGACATCTTGCGCCACGATGTTTGCAAGATCAACTGCCGCGTGACCTCGCCCGAGCTGGAGTGCGACCTTAAGGCATATTTGGCTGAGCGCTCGGACCGTGTGGTCAACGCGCCGTTTGATCCGGTGATGTTTGAGATCACGGACGTGGCGTGCAACAAGGGCGAGAGCGTGGCTTGGCTGGCGGGCTACTACGGTATTGCCGAGGACGAGGTCGCGGTTTACGGCGACGGCGGCAACGACATTGCCATGCTCAAACGTTTCCGCCACAGCTACGCGACCAAAAACGCAAGCGATGCAGCTAAGGCCGCCGCGAGCGCGACCATCGGCAGCTGCATGGTCCACGCCGTCCCCAAACACATGCTCGCCACCATGCGCAAGCAAAACTCCCGCACTGTCATCGAATAATGTGACAAAGGGACAGTCCCTTTGTCACATCCAAAATATTGCCTTTACGTGTTGATGCACACGGTGTGCAATAATACTCGCACTGTGCAATAGCGCACAGGTTGAGTAACAAGGAGGACGCTTGTCCCAGCTCGAGAAATGCGATCGCCGGTCCCTTCGCTCGCAGCGTGCCCTTCGCCAGGCACTTGCCAGCGAGCTTGCCGAAAGCGGCGACCTTTCGCGCATTAATGTCGCGTCGCTCACCGAGCGCGCTGGCCTTACGCGCCGCACGTTCTATTCGCACTACCGCGATATCCCTGACTTTATCAGCCAGATCGAGAACGGCCTGCTTGCCGAGATTCGCGAGCGGGTGGAGCTTATCACCGCAGCTCAATTACCCGATCTTTACCGCAACATCGACGAGCTCGAGCCGGCACCCGGTTCGGTTGAGCTGCTGCGCTATCTTGCGGCTAATCGCGACCTTATCGGGGCCCTGCTGGGCCCGGGCGGCGCCCCCGCCTTTATTAAAAAGATCATCGATACCGCCCGCGAGGCCGTGGTGCCGCGTGCACAGACGGGCATTTTGGGTTTGGCACTGGGCACCTTCTTTGACTACTACGTCACCTATGTTGTGAGTGCCGAGGTCGGCATGATCCAACGTTGGTTTGAGCGTGACCTTTCCGAATCGCCCGAGACCATGGCGCGCATTATGACGGTCATCGCTTTTGTGCGCCCTGGTGACCTGTATGGCCAACCCATCGATATCAACGTGCCGGAATACGGCATGAAGCTATTGAATCTGCAGCTCGAGGACGCGGCCGACACCGCCGCAGCCGTCGAGTCCAACAACTAAGAGGAGAGACAGATGAGCAAACTCGTCGAGGGCATCAAGGACCGCATGGTCGCTGCCGCACGCGAGGCCGCGCCCGCCGTGGTGGACGCCGCGCAGAAGGCCGCGACCGCGGCTGCCGAGAAAGTTGCCGAGGCAGTTGCCGATGCCAAGAACGCGGCAGGGGAGACGTCCATCGCCAGTGAGCCCGCCACCGCCACCGAGCCCGTAGCCGCCGCCCACGCCCCCGAAGGCGCGATCTTCAACCCCGGCAACGCCCACGGCAACCTGCACCTGGGCATCGACGTGGGCTCCACCACCGTTAAGCTCGCCGTGCTCAACGACGACAACCAGATCGTCTACGCCAAGTACCAGCGCCACCACACCGACGTCCGTGCCTGCGCCCGCGACCTGTTCGAGGGCGCTGCGACCGTGCTGCCGACGGCCCAGATGACCTGCGCCATCACCGGCTCGGGCGGCCTGCTGCTGTCCCAGTGGCTCGACCTGGAGTTTGTCCAGGAGGTCATCGCCAGTAAGCGCGCCGTCGAGACCCTTATCCCGGCCACCGACGTCGCCATCGAGTTGGGTGGCGAAGACGCCAAGATCATCTACTTCGATAATGGCATTGAGCAGCGCATGAACGGCACCTGCGCCGGCGGCACGGGCGCGTTCATCGACCAGATGGCAACCCTGCTGCACACTGACGCCAGCGGCCTTAACGAACTCGCGGCCAACGCCACCACCATCTATCCCATCGCCAGCCGCTGCGGCGTTTTTGCCAAGACCGACGTGCAGCCGCTGCTCAACGAGGGCGCCCGCCCCGAGGACGTGGCCGCCTCCATCTTCCAGGCTGTCGTGACTCAGACCATCTCGGGCTTGGCGTGCGGCCGTCCCATCCGCGGTAACGTCGCCTTCCTGGGCGGCCCGCTGCAGTACCTCTCCGAGCTGCGCCACCGCTTCTACCTCACGCTCAATCTGGACGAGGAGCACCGCATTGTGCCCCAAAACGCTCACCTGTTTGTGGCGAGCGGCGCCGCCATGGCGCACGAGTCCAACAAGCTCAGCACGTTCCCTCAGCTCATCGAGGCCATCGATGCCCTGGGTGACACGCAGGGTGCCGAGGTCGAGCGTCTGGATCCGCTCTTTGCCACTGACGAGGACTTTGCCGAGTTCAAGGGTCGCCACGACCAGGAAGTCGTCCCCAAGGGCAAGCTCGACGGCTACACCGGCCGCGTGTTCATCGGCATCGACGCCGGCTCCACCACCATGAAGGCCGCACTCGTGGGCGAGGACGGCCAGCTGCTGCACACCTGGTACGGCAACAACAACGGCGACATCCTAGGCACGGCCAAGGTCATCATGGCCGATTTCTACAACCATATCCCTGCCGGCTGCACCATCGGCCACGTGACCACTACCGGCTATGGCGAGGCACTGCTCATCGAAGCCCTCAAGGCCGACTCCGGCGAGATCGAGACCGTTGCGCACCTGCGCGGCGCCAAGGCGTTCCTGCCCGGCGTCGAGTTTATTCTGGACATTGGCGGCCAGGACATGAAGTGCCTGCGCGTCAAGGACGGTGTAATCGAGCACATCATGCTCAACGAGGCCTGCTCGTCGGGTTGCGGTAGCTTTATCGAGAGCTTCGCCGTCTCTATGAACATGGACGTGCGCGCGTTCGCCGACGCCGCCATCCATGCCAAGGCCCCGGTCGACCTGGGCAGTCGCTGCACGGTCTTTATGAACTCGCGCGTCAAGCAGGCGCAAAAGGAAGGCGCCACGGTGGGCGACATTGCGGCCGGCCTGTCCTATTCCGTCATCAAGAACGCCTTGTTCAAGGTCATTAAGCTGCGCGACCCCAAGGAGATTGGCAGCCATGTGATCGTCCAGGGCGGTACCTTTATGTCCGACGCTACGCTGCGTGCGTTTGAGCAGCTCACTGGCGTTCACGCCGTGCGTCCCGACATCGCCGGCTGCATGGGCGCCTATGGTGCGGCCTTGCTCGCCCGCGATCGCGCCGGCGCCGACGGCACCTCGACCATCCTTTCAGCCGAGGACATCGCGCACCTCACCGTGACGCAAAAGCATGTCCGCTGCGGTCGCTGCTCCAACAACTGCCAGCTTACCGTCAACGACTTTGGCGGCGGTAGGCGCTTCATTACCGGCAACCGCTGCGAGAAGGGCGCCGGCCACAAAAAGCAGAAGACTGAGGCCCCCAACCTCTTCAAAAAGAAAAACGAGCTGCTCTTTGACCGCGAGGTCCTGAGCCCCGACGAGGCCCCGCGCGGCACCGTGGGTATCCCGCGCGCACTCAACATGTACGAGAACTACCCCTTCTGGCATGCGTTCTTTACGCGCCTGGGCTTTAGCGTGCAGCTGTCCGACCAGTCGAGCAAAAAGACCTACCAGGCGGGCATCGAGTCCATGCCGTCCGAGAGCGTGTGCTATCCGGCCAAGATGAGCCACGGCCACGTGATGAACCTCATCGACCGTGACGTCGACTTTATCTGGATGCCGTGCGTGCGCTGGGAGCGCAAGGAGGATCCGACCGCCGGCAACTGCTATAACTGCCCCATCGTCATGAGCTACCCCACGGCGCTGGCGCTCAACATCGACGAGATCCGTGAGCAGAACATCGAGTTCCTGTACCCGTTTGTGCCCTATCACGACAAGACCGAGCTCAAGCGCCGTCTATACCAGGTGCTCGCCGTCGACCGTGTGGCCGATGCTGAGGCCGGTCGCGGTCGCGTGCGCGGTCCCAAGATCACGCGCTCTGAGGTCGATGCCGCCGTCAACGCCGCCTACGAGGCCGACGCGCGTTTTCACGAGGACATCCAGACCATGGGCGAGGAGGCCCTTAAGTGGGTCGAGGACCACGGCGGCCACGGCATCGTACTCGCCGGCCGTCCTTACCACAACGACCCCGAGATCAACCACGCCCTGCCCGAACTTATCTCGAGCTTTGGCTTTGCGGTCTTTACCGAGGATTCGCTTGCGCACCTGGTGAAGCCCGAGCGTCCAATTCGCGTCGTCGACCAGTGGATGTACCACAGCCGCCTGTACGCCGTCGCCCGTTTTGTGACGATGCGCAACGACCTGGACCTGATCCAGCTCAACTCTTTCGGCTGCGGTCTCGATGCCCTGACTACCGACCAGGTGCAGGAGATTCTGGAGGCCAGCGGCAAGATCTACACCGTGCTCAAGATCGACGAGGTGTCCAACCTGGGCGCCGCGCGCATCCGCATCCGCTCGCTCATGGCAGCGCTCAAGGACCAGGAGGCCGAGCGCTTGGCCGAGGCCACGGCCGCGGGCGAGGCCTACGAGCAGGGCGATGCCGCGCCGGTGGCTCCCTCCAAGGATGCCCCCGCGTTCGCGAGCCGCAAGTACACGTTCGAGGCGCAGCGTGAGAGCGCCTCGACCGCATGGCCCAAGGTGCCCTTTACCGAGCAGATGCGTGACGAGGGCTATACCATCCTGTGCCCGCAGATGGCGCCGATCCACTTTGACCTGGTCAAAGAGGTGTTCCGCGGTGCCGGCTACAACTTGGAGCTGTTGCCCTCAACCGATCACGACGCCGTCGAGGCTGGCCTGCGCTATGTGAACAATGACATTTGCTATCCGTCCATTTTGGTGACCGGCCAGATTATGGAGGCCATCGAGAGCGGTCGTTACGACCTGTCCAAGACGGCCGTGGTCATCAGCCAGACCGGCGGCGGTTGCCGTGCCACCAACTACATCGCGCTCATCCGCAAGGCGCTGCGCGAGAGCGGCCACCCCGAGATCCCGGTGATCTCGCTTTCGGCCGTGGCGCTCGGTGAGGACAACCCCGGCTTTAAGATTACGCCGGCACTGCTTAAGCAGGCAGTCTACGCAGTGCTCTTTGGTGACGTCATGATGCAGATGCTCTATCGTTGCCGCCCGTACGAGGCCACGCCCGGTGCCGCCAACGCACTCTACGAGGAGTACATGGCGCGCGCCCGCAAGCTGGCGCCTAAGTTCAACAGGCACAACTACACCAAGTTGTGCCGCGAGGCCATCCGCGCGTTCGACACCATGCCGCTTGTGGGCGAGGGTACCAAGCCGCGCGTGGGCGTGGTTGGCGAGATCCTGGTCAAGTTCCATCCCACGGCCAACAACCACGTGGTCGATGTCATTGAGCGCGAGGGCTGCGAGGCCGTGGTACCGGGCCTGCTCGACTTCTTCCTGTACTCCATGAGCAACGCCGAGCTTCAAAAAGACGAGCTGGGAAGCTCTGCCACGGCGCGCGCTAGCATGCAGGCGCTCATTAAGCTGGTGGACTGGATGCGCACGCCGGTGGAAGAG
>DXLY01000014.1:0-22506 GCA_019414465.1 Collinsella sp. | reverse complement strand
CCATGGCCGACAAGGCCCGCACGGTGCTTTCGGTGTGCAACAACATGGGCGAGGGCTGGCTGCTCACGGCCGAGATGCTCGACCTAATCGACCATGGCGCGCCCAACATCATCTGCACGCAGCCCTTCGCGTGCCTGCCCAATCACGTAGTGGGCAAGGCCGTGATCAAGGAGCTGCGCCGTCAGCATCCCGAGAGCAACATCGTTGCGGTGGACTACGACCCCGGTGCATCTGAGGTCAACCAGCTCAACCGCATTAAGCTTATGATCAGCGTGGCCAAGGAAAACATGCGCGCCGGTAAGGGCTTTAAGCTCGAGAAGGTGGCGCCGCTCGCGATGGACGAGGTCACCGGCCAGATGCGTGCCCATGACGGCTGCGTGAGCTGCGGACCGGCCAGCGAGGAGGCCGTTGCATCGGTCGCCAAGCGTCTGGGACGCGGCATTAAGAAGTAGACGGTCTGCTATGGGCTGGATATGAGACAAACGGGTGGTGGCCGTACCGGCTATCACCCGTTTTTGCTGGACATATGTTGCGTAAATGGCCTTGCCGACGCCTTTCGTGGACTCGGATTTCGGAAGTGGGGCACAGTTTTGTGGGTGGTGAGTGGGCCACTGATTTGCCAAGAGTCTGCCGGCCCTTGTTGTTTTCTCTCGGAATACTACAAAAAACTCGGGGCTGGCCCACGCTTCCGTTCTGGCGGAATGCGATGCTGTTTTGCATATATTTAGTCCGCCCGCCATGTTCAGCCGGAAAGGTCTCCTTCTTCAGCGCTTTTTAAACAGCGGGATAGCTGGCGTGCCTCAAGTTGAATGCAGCTTATCGCGTGATGAGTTTGCGCTTGGACATCGTTTGAATTTGAAGCGCAGTAAAAAGGGATTGATAATCTATCTTGTTTGCCTAGGCAAACGATTTTTGCTGGATAGCCTATCCTGATTTGAGACGTTTGCGAGGCTATGGTCAAAATAACCCCATGCTTACGAATGAGAAAATCGGACAAATTGTGCTGGTCTGCTAAGTTAATACTCTCGTAGCGGGGGAAAGGCCCAGATGGTTAAATGCTGAGTCTATTCTTTTTCGACAATATCGAATGTCACAGGTGTTTGCAATTGGATATTGAGCCACCGCGTTTAGATTCGCTGCTGCGTGACTAGCTAATGGGTGATTGCTTTCAACGAGGAGGTTGACTTCGGCGTTCAATAAAAAATGCGATTCAAAAAGATTGGTGTCTACTTGCCCAGCGACAATCGCAATGTCGATTTGTCCGTCAAGTAGAAGGGATAAGCACGTTCCGCCGTCGTCGTATCTGGAAACAGCAAATTTACCACCGTTGTACTTTTTCGAGAGCCGGTTTAGTGTGGGCTGGTTGAACCAGCTTGTGAGTATTGGTGGTAGTCCGACTGCAACGTGTGTCAAATGTGTCTGGGTTATTTTTATCTTTTCACGCGTGATTTGCGCATACGCTTGGATTCCCTCAATTGAAGCTAGTGCATCTAATGCTATAGGAAGGATTTCCTCTCCATAGTTTGTTAGATGTAGAATACTGCCTCTTTTTTCGAACAGCTTCAGACCAAGTTCAGATTCCAATGCTCGAATGCCTTTTGAAACAGCTTGCGGCGAAACGCTTAATATAGTTGCTGCATCCGAGTAATTCTGACAATCAAATACCTTTATGAAATACTGCAGCTGAACAACATTCACCAGAATTTCCTTAGGTTGAATTTTTAATCAGGCTAAGTGTAAATTAAAAAATGTTAAACAAGGCAAACAAATTGTTTCATCTAGTACAAAAAGTTATCAAACAGCTTTTGACTTTTTGACCAAAGTATAACTAGGCCTAAAACGAGAAAGGAGCCATTGTGGATTGGATACAGCCAACTCAAACACCTAACGATATTGCTTTGCTATCAAGTTGGTGTCCTTGTCAGGGCGCAAAATGTCAGGGGCGCTGTAATCCCTGGGGGATGTGTGCCGTGTACACGGGCGGGAATTGCCGCGCATTTCAATATTGCGGTATACACGTTAGCTAGGAGCTTCGATGGAATATATTCAAAAGCCAGTGAATACTCAGATGCCTGCTTCGTCTCGAGATATTTCTACGTGTGTGTCCTGTGCAGCGCATATTTGTTGGAGTTATTCAGGGGGAGGACCGTGTGGCCTGAGGATCTGCATTACCAAATTTTGTGGCTGGAATTACTCCTAATGGCAGGTTGAAATATTGAAATATGCAACGGAGTAGAAATGAAACAGTCTCGCTTTAATGTAATCGATAAAGGCAATCAGCCTACGCTGGTATATAACTCTTACTCCGGCGCAATTGTTGCGTTGGATGCGGAATACGAGAAGGCACTATTTGCGAATGGGGCTAATGGCCCTTCGGAAATTGTCGACAATTTGATGGACGCGGGGTTGTTGGTTTCCGACGGACTTGATGAAATCGAACATTTAAAAGAGATATCATCGGCCTGTCGCATGCAATCAAAATCACTTTCATTTACGATAGCTCCGACATTGAATTGTAATTTCAGGTGTCCGTATTGTTATGAGGACGGCAAGCGTTATGGTTCAATGAGCGACCAGTGCGTCGATCAGGTAATAAAGCATATCAATGGCATGGCTTTAGACAATCAGGCAGATAGTTTGCAGATTGCCTGGTATGGCGGCGAGCCTTTATTGGCGATTGAGACGGTGGAGAAGATTACGCGCGGAATCCGAAGTGATGAAATCTTATTTAACGCCAGCATGGTGACCAACGGTTATTTCTTAGATGGGAAAACGGCGGAGTTGCTTGCAAAAAATGGGGTCACGCACGTTCAGGTGACTGTCGATGGTCCGCCTGAAATACACAATCAACGAAGATGTCTTCCTTCTGGCGGTGATACGTTCAACCGTATTATCGATAACGTAAAAAGAGCTAGTGCGTACTTCAATGTCATCTTAAGAGTTAATGTTGATCCGACGAACGGTGATCAGATTGATCGCTTGATTGATTCGCTTGATCAAAAAGGTCTTCGTAATAGAGTAAAACTGTATTTAGCGGCAGTAGATGATATAAATGGGGCATGCGCTAACTCTCCGTGCTATTCAGAGGACGAATTTGCCTCGATTGAAGCATCCTGTTTGTCTCGCTACAAAATGACGGGGTACATGGATCCGTTTCTTCCAGGCTTTAATCCGACCATATGCGGAGCCGTCAATAAAAATTCAGAAGTTATCGGACCAGATGGTTCCTTATATAAATGCTGGAATGAAATAGGATATTCCGACAGAAGTTATGGCAGCATCTTTGAAAGCGTAGCGAGTAACGCATTCGAAGTTTCCAAATGGAATGCTTACGACTTTTGTTCAGATTCAGAATGTCTTAACTGCTCGCTTCTTCCTATGTGCATGGGTGGCTGTCCCTTCACCAGGCTGTATGAAAATAAGACAAGCTGCGTATCTGCAAGAAAGAACTGTATAAAAGTAATGAGGGCGGCCTATGATTTCAAGCATAAGAAGTGATGCGGACTCAACGGCGCTCTTCGATTATCTGCCATATTTCAGACTTGGGTTTTCTTCCCAATTGCTTCTGGTTATAGTCTTCGCGTTGTGCTTAATAATATCTGGAATGATGGCTTCTGTATCCCCGCTGCTTACGAGTGCTCTGGTTGACAATATATCTAAAAAAACATCTTACGATACTATCATGATTAGCAGCGCTCTAATTGGTTTTGCGGCACTAATCGATATTGTTGTCAGTTATTTAAGCACCCTTCTTTCAATGCGGATAACGACCGTGGCTGCATACTCGATTGTTCGAAGTAAAATCGATGAGCTCGTTCGGATGCCTTTTGAGTTATATTTTGAGCAGGAGTCAGCTGAAAAAACTCAACAAATTTGTTCAGATGCCAATACTGTGGCTTCCTTCGGATTGTCGGTGCTCCAGACGGTACTTCTTGCGGTTGTCCAGCTAGGTATCAGTTTTATTTTTCTCTATGGATGCTCCGTAGCGCTCTTTTGGGTTTCCGTGACATTTTGCATCTTGTATGCAATTGCATATGCTTTATTCAGAAAACCGCTTTTTGTTTCAGGTCTGACCTTTAAGGAGGAGCAGTCCCTGTATTTCGGAAAAGTGGAGTCCGTACTTGCGCATCAGAGATTTTTGTATGTTAATGTGCTATTCGAAAGAGCATTGAAATCCATAGATAGCTTTTTTTCGTCTTTGCTGCACGCCGGAGTCGCCTATCAAAGTGTCGTTTCGAGATTTCAGGCAACGGATTCCTTTGCTGCGGCTGCGTCCCAGGTGACTATTCTTTTGATTTCGGCTTTCTATGTAATGCATGGAAGCATGAGTGTAGGCCAACTTGTTGCCGTTTCGAGCTACATGGCTTTAATGCTATCTGCCGTGAGGTCAATCTACGGTATAGGTAGTAGCGTACAAGACTGCTTCTCATCGATATCTCGTCTAAATGCCTCTAAATTGCCTTTGGCTGTTGCTGGAGAGGAGCTCTTGGAGATCGATTACATCGAACTGCATAATTTTGGTTTTACATTAAATGAAAAGTGTCTCTACAATAACTTGAATCTCAGGTTTGATAAAGGAAAGCTCTATGCTCTTGTGGGGATTAATGGCTCGGGCAAAACGAGCCTTGCGTACTTATTAATGGGTTGTTTCAATTCGGGTTACGGTGGGGCTATTTCCTACAACGGTAAGGCCCAAGAAGAAATCAACTGCGAGCACCTTAGGCGGAATCTAGTTTCGTTTGCCGAACAAACCCCGATATCAGTAAAGGATTTTCTTAGCGATAGAAATTTTCCTTCTATCGAAAAGAAGAGGTGCGGAGGAATGTCTCCTGGGGAACTGAAACAATTGGAAATTAGGCGGGTCTTGGAAAAGAAGGCAGACGTCTATTTATTCGATGAGCCAACAGCATCACTTGATATTGCTCATAAAGAAGCTCTGATAAATGCTGTGAAGGAACTGCGCAAGCACAAGATTGTCATTGTTATTACACACGATATGGACCTAATAGCAGCTAGTGATGAGGTGGTAGAGCTTGGGAAAAGCGACTGAAATAATGCGCCTGGGGGCACGTTATCTACTGGGTACGATGGTTGCTAGCGTGCCGTGGGCCATTTGGGTTATTGCAAAAGGATCTCCCGCTTGGCTGTGCTCTACAGGGGCGCTCTTTTGTGCGTTGGTAGTCTATCTTTTTGCAACTCGGGGCGCTGTTTCCCGTGATAAGACCAAGCAGCGTGGGATTCTTTTGGGATGGCAGTTCATTTTCATCGTATTTATTATTATGGCCGCCATGCTCGATATAGGTGGAAAATCAATATCCAGATGGGTATTGGTCTGTTCGGTTTCAGTTTTGCATGAGCTGTTATTTAGGTACGTATTTTTATTTGAATACACAATCGTCGGAATAGTTCGGCCGTTTTGCATAAGGGCATTTGTACAGTCGATTCTATGGGCATTGCTTCTCGTGACTCAACAGTGTTTAATCGGGGCACCCACAAATTACATCATTGCAATGATGGGGGGCTATCTTTGTCTGGGCCTTATTTTTGCGCTGCTCGTGCGAAAAACAGGGACAGTGTGCCCGTCTCTTTTAGCCATGATGTTTCTGGATTTTATCAACCTCCTAGCTCTTTGAGTTACGGACAAAATCTTTAGGTGTTGGCGCCATGGCCGACAAGACCCGCACGGTGCTTTCGGTATGTAATAACATGGGCGAGGTCTGGCTGCTCACGGCCGAGATACTCGACCTGCTCGATCGCGGTGCGTCCAACATCATCTGCACGCAGCCCTTCGCGTGCCTGCGATTCGGTTAGCGAGGAGGCCGTGGCATCGGTCGCAAAGCGTCTGGGACGCGGTATTAAGAAGTAGCCGACCTGCTTTGGGCTAGATATGAGACGGAAGGGTGGTAGCCGTACCGGCTGCGGCCCTTTTTTACTGGATGCATGTTGCGTAAATGGCCTTGCCGACGCCTTTCGTGGACTCGGATTTCGGAAATGCGGGGAAAAACTCCGAACCTTCGAGCACGCCGCTCTTTTGAACTCTTGTGACCTGCGGTTTTGTTGCTTAAAAAGTCGGTCTGGTCGGCAGAACTCGATTTTTCACCGCACTTCCGAAAACTGTGATCTTGCAGTACGAAAAACGGCCTCCATAACTCTGGGTTAATTGATAAGTATAGCCGTTCGCCGTATATCATTGTCCGTTTATGGAATCTATCTCCAACGAGTTGTAGTCATATGGTTTGATGTTGGAAACATATGACTGCCGGCGGGCCGCGGGTGACGTTTGCTTTGATATTGGAGGTATCAAGTATGTTTTGCACTCCGTTAAGCAAGTATTGGGCTGGTTGACATGAACCGCCGTACTATCTCGATAGCCCTCGCAGTGGTTTGCCTGGCTGTGCTCCTGGGCGCTGCAGGGCAGTTTGTTATAAATCGAGAAACATCCTATATGCAGGAATGCGTTTCCGAAGGCTTTGCCATTGACGGTTACTATCGGGATGACGAAACAAGTCGGGAAACCCTGGCTTTTCTTGAGGAGGACAACTGTCGATGGCAGCTGGTCGACCAAGACGGAATCTGCACAGACGGGCAGTTTAAGCGTACGGATGACCCCAACATCCTGATATTAAAGAAGGAAAACGGCGAAGAATTCGGTACGGTCCACGTGGCGTATATTTCGCGCCGACGCGATCAGGGCTTGCTCTACCTATTTAGAGATACCAGGGTGACCCGTTTTTATCTGGTGAGCACCGATCCGGCGTTTATGGTGGAGTCTGGCGATGTCGATGTGGACAGTTGATTCACGGCAATAAATCAGCGAGCGGGGCGCGGCCATGGACCGCGCCCCGCTATTTGCTCGTGGCCCGCGTCACGTCTGCGCCATGTCGTGACTCGCGGCTGCGCGCATCCATCCCACGTCGCGTATTACTGCACATCAAACTCCACGCGATCGAGCTCGGGCACATTGAGGTCGATGAGCTTGCGGGCTACACGGCGGTCGTGTGCCCCAAGCGCCTCGCTTGTCGTCACATGGGCGACAACCTCGCGCTCGACAAGGCCCTCCTCCTCGTCTTCGGTGGCCGAGGTCTCGACGGCAACGGTGTAATCCTTAAAGCCCGGCAGCACCGCGGCAAGCTCGCGCGTGGTTTCGGTGACGCCGTAACCGTCCTGCACGCCGGCCTGCGCCGAGCCAATAGACCCCGCCGTCATAACGATGCAGGGGATGGCAAAGATCACCGTGCCCACGATGATGCGGCGGCGCACCTTGTGTGACAGCTCATCGACCTCGGCGTTTTCCTCGGCGGTCACAATGCCGTCGCCGTTGAGGTCGCGCTTGAGCGGCACGCGCAAAAGAAGCAGCACGGCTTCGGCAGCCAATGCGATAAAGACCACGTTGATGCCAAACTCGTAGAGGGCCGAGAGAAACAGCGACCCGCTCGCGATGGCGATGCCATAGCCCGCCGCGCACAGGGGCGGCATGAGCGCGGTCGCCACGGCCACGCCGGCGATGAGCGTGGCGGGTTCCTGGTCGCGCGAGTTGCCCAGTCCGCCCGCAAAGCCGCCCGCGAGCGCGACGGCAAGGTCCCACACAGTTGGTGTCGAGTTGTCGATGATGGCGGCCGTGGTGGTGCCAAGGGGCGAGAGCTTAAAGTACAGCGTGGACGTGATTAGACAAAAGACCATCTGCAGCGCGAGGCCGGCAATTGCCTCGACGGCAATCTCGCGGTCGAGCGTGGCAATGCCGTATGCCATGGCAAGGACCGAGCCCATGAGCGGGCAGATGAGCATGGCACCTACAATGGCGATATCCGAGTCGATATCGAGGCCGATGCTCGCGATCAACATGGCAATGATCAGGATGCATAAGTGCGAGCCAGTCAGGCGCGCCCCGTTTACAAAGCGCTTGCGAATCACGTGATAGGGCGCGCGTCCCTCGCGTATGTTGAACGCCTGCTTAAGGAAACGGGTGGCAGTCTCCATGGCCTCGCTGTGTGCAGGGCGTATACCGTGACGACGATGATGACGCTCACGCAGCCGCTTGATCTGTTGTTTGTCGAGTTCCATGCTTACCTCGTTTAGCTTCTGAGCCGCTTCTTGCGTCTGTCGTCTTTACTCTACACCGCGTTAGGCGAGGTGTCAGACAAGGTTTGTTGACCTGGAAGTCAGGCCAATCGACATGGCTAAAACGCCGTGAGGATCATAAGAGTCAAATAGACAAAAAAGCGCGGGGCCGGTTTGATTCCGACCCCGCGCTCTGCGCTGGTGCGTTGTTGTTCGGCCTACCCCAGCAGGCTCAGACCAACAGAGACAAACGCCAGGATAACGCCGACGATGGACTCGCCGCCGAGCAGGCCGCTGGCGACGACCAGGCCCTGCTCCTGGAAGGCGGCATCCTTGGAGGCCTTCTCCTCGTCCGAAAGACCGGCAGCGGCGTCGCGGCGTGCGGCCCACTTGTCGTAGGCGAGCTTGGCGCAGGAGCCCAAGAAGGCCGTGAGCGACATGTAGAACGGCAGGTACACGCCCAGGCCGATCATCATGGCCGGAATGCCGAGCCAGTACATGACGATGCCGGCGATAAAGCCGCCTGCGAACCACGGCACGCTCGGGATGCCCGAGACCATGGTGGCGACGACGCTTGCCTGCGCGGCCACAAAGCTCTTGTCGGGGCCGAAAGCATCCGGACCATAGGCGGTGACGAGCGCGACCATGACGGCAGCGGCGACCAGGGCGCCCACGATGCCGCCGATGGCCTGGCCGATCCACTGCGCACGCGGATTGGTGCCCAGCACGGCGCCGGCCTTAAAGTCGTTCATGACGTCGCCCGCAAGGCCGCATGCCACGGCCACGATGCCGGCGATAAAGAACAGCTTGACCTGGGCGATCTGTGCGAAGGCAGCCACGATGAGCATGACGATGAGGCCGAAGATTTCCATGGGGTCGATGCCCGTCTGGCCGCAGCTCTGTGCGCTCATGATGGTGGTGACAAAGGTGAACAGCGTGACGATGACGGCCGGAACGGGGCCAAGGTCAAGCACGATGGCGATGACCACGGCGCTGGCGGCAGCGCCTAGGCCGATGATGCCGGCGTCGAGCTTAAGGGAGCCCGAGATGAGCGACTGCTCGTCGGTGTCGGTGGAGCTGTCGGCGGCAAGACCGCGGACGATGCCGGCGACCTGCGGCAGGATGTCCTTGAGGACGACGGCGACGCCAAAGCCCATCATAAGGCCCATACCGAGGGACTTGACGATGCCCTGCGCAGTCACAACGTCGAACAGACCGGCAGCGGTGCCGCCCACGATGATGCCAAAGTTGCCCAGCAGGGCGCCGGCAAACCAGAAGGCGACCGGGGCGAAGCCCACGAGGAAGCCGACGGAGAGCAGCATGGGCGAGTTGTAGATGCCAAAGGTCACGCCGGGGATGTTGAGTGTGCATAGCATGCTGGGCACCACACCCAGGGCGTCGCGCAGCACGCTATAGATGCCGGCGATGGCCATGGAGCCAAAGAGCTGCTTGCCGGTTTTGCCGCCGGCCTCGGTGGCGCGCAGGGTCTGAGCTGCGGCGTTGCCGGTGGGGAACTCAAGCGCGGCGTCCACGATAAAGTGACGGTGGATGAGCGCGGTGGCCAGCAGGCCCAAGATGGTGCCGGCGAGCGCCACGATAAACATGTCAAGCCAGCTGATCTGGTCGGCATAGCCCAGCATCCAGGCGCCCGGGATGGTAAACGCCAGGCCGCCGGCGACCATGGCGCCTGCGGACATGATGGTGTGGGTGACGTTTGCCTCGTTGAGACTGGCGTTGCCCATGAGCTTAAGGAAGAACAGCGAGATGACGGCAGCGAAGACGATCGGCCAGGGGAGTGCGCCCATCTTGAGGGCGGTGTAGGCCGAGCTTGCCGTGATGATCACGCAGCCAAGGACGCCGATGACGACGCCACGCAGCGTGAGTTGCCCGCGCATCGAGGCACGGTTCGAGGGATTGCTCATATAAAACTCCTTTGCGTATATCCGCTTCCCCCGGGAGCGCCGCTACGGATACGGCGCGGGAAGTCGGGTTACCAAGGGCCGCCGCGTGAGCTCGCAAACGACCGCGCACCAGTATAGCGGCAAGGCAGCTCATTTGGGACGGGGCTTTTTTAGCTGGCCCCGCCCCAGAACAATCATCGGGATATACTGCTGGACAGACGAAAGGAGCGCCGACGATGCTTAATGGGTGCGCATATATATTGACGGTCGACGTGGGCAACACGTTCATTCGCTTTGGTCTGTTTGCCGAGGATTCGGCCGCGGCACAGGAATGTCCGCTTGCGACGTGCGAGATCACCACGCCGTTGAGCATCACAGCAGACGAGGCGCGCATGCGTCTCGCGCAGGTCATGGCCGCACTGGCGGCCGATGCGGGCATGCCGGGTGCGCTTGTGCCCGCGGCTGCTGTACTGAGCTGTGTGGTCCCCGCGCTCGAGCGCCCGTGGAAGGCGGCGCTTTCCCGTACATGCACGGGGCGTGTGCTCACGGTGGGGCCGGGCCTCAAGACCGGCATGCCCGTGCACTACGACGATCCGGCCGAGATCGGCCCCGACCGCATCGCCGACGCCGTGGCTGCCCGCGCCGTCTACGGATCGCCGTGCATCGTGATTGACCTGGGCACGACGACTAATATCGAGGTCATCGACGCGCGCGGCACCTTTGTCGGCGGCGTCATCGCGCCGGGTCTGGCGCTTGGCGCCCGCTCGCTTTCGGCTGCTGCGGCGCGCCTGCCGCAGGTCGAGCCCTCGGCACCCACACATGTAATCGGCCGCAACACGCGCGAGGCCATGCGTTCGGGCGTGGTTCTGGGCGAGGTGGCACGCATCGACGGCATGCTCGACATGGTGCTTGCCGAGATGCGCGCGACCAAGGCGGCGGGGGAGGCCGGCGTGCCCATCGTCATCACCGGCGACGATGCCGAGGCGCTCGCGGCGTTGGTCGGCCACAGCCTGACGGTAGACGACGCGCTGACGCTGCGGGGGCTTGCCGAGCTATACCGCATCAACCAAAAGCCCCGCCGCGTGTAAAGCTGAGGGCATCGGTGGGGGAGGAACTGGCGCCCATCGTGATCACCGGCGACGCTGCACGCGAGATGGCGGGTCTGCTACGCCATGGCCTTGTTTCCGGCGCCGCGCTCACCCTCCGCGGTCTGGTGGAGCTCTACCGCGTGAATACGCAACGGCGTAAAGTGTAGCGTTATTGACATTTCGATTGTTTATTTATTTGCAACTGAGTTAAGAGGTGGGGGCAACATACAAGTTGCCCCTATTCTAAGTCGATTTATTTCATTGTAATTAATAAGGTATTTGGGGCGGATCAACGCGCTCTTTGCCTTATCGAATCATTGTTAGGAATCGTTGATACTCGCTGTTTCTAGCAATGATTTGAGTATTTGATGCGGCATATGCTGCGTCTAGTTGAATCGAATAAGCGGAATTTGAAAGACTGTTAACCGCCTGACTCATATTTTGGATTGTTTTATCCGAGGCTTCAACGGCTTCGTAAACGAGTCGTTGTTGAGAGCTAATCTCGTCTAACTTATCGATGACAATATCTAGCTTATCGATAATGGTACCTAATTTACGTTCCATTTCAAAGATGTTATAAGCTTCACCGAGCGTCGAACATCTGCCTGCTTCGAAATATTCGCTAATTGACGCCATGGGGATAAGAGAGCGATATTTTGGATAGATCAAACCAACGCTATAGAAATCGTTCAAAAGAGATTCGGATTCTTGTAGTTTAGCCCTCATTTTATTGAGGTTTTTCGCTTCGGATGCATTTAAATCCTCCAATAAGAGCGTTTTTTGGCAATTATTCTCGAGAATTGTCTCCTTCCGATTATTTGCTTTTATCTTTTCGCTTTTCTCGTGCGACCTTTCGCCCATGCCAAGCAGAAAGCCGATTCCAATTAGCGTGGTTATTGCAAGAGGGAGAAATGGTTTAATCACATTAATGAAGCCAAAAAAGGGCTTTACTAGGTATGAGCAGTAGCCGTCGAGGTCGGGGCTAAAAATAAGGGCTACAAATGCATACCCGCTGAAAATCGAACTAATAAACGAAGCGAAGATCGTCGTTATGAAGGCCAGTGCGATAATTCCTGCGGCAGATGTTGCGCCAAACAATAGGGCCGATAAGATGCCTGAAGATATATTGCCGGCCAGTCCACTTTCGTTGTAGTCGTTTGGAACGTCGGTCGGGACCAGTTTTTTTCTTTCTGAACTGACATAGCCTTCGAGAGCACGGATTGCGTTTTGCTGTACAAGCACTGATTTTTCTAAATTGTAGATTGATTTGACGTAGTTTCGCAGGTCGTTCCCCTGAACTTCCATGTCTGACCTTCCTTGTTGTAATATATCCCAACAGTAGCATTACTATATCACGTACGCTCTCTAGCATGGATAACAGCCAAAATGCGGGATATAGAGTGCTCGTAGGTCATAATTTAAAAAAGCTGAGAACGACCCAAGGGCTGTCGTTGCGAAAACTTGGCTATATGACCGGAATTGACTATGCGCATGTTCATTCAATCGAAACGGGCAATGCTAATCCGACAATTGGTACATTGATAAAACTTGCCGATGCATTGGACATCGACTTGAAAAGTCTATTAGACTCGAATTAGCAAGTCATTTAAAAGCCGAATGATTGATATCTGCCTGCTACAATGGAGCGAAATCTCCTATATAGCATCGAGCGGGGCATCACATCGACTGGGGAGGTACGCATATGTCGGACACTCAGCATAAGATCGCTTCCGGCAAGCGCCTGGACGTCATTAGCTGGGACGAGTTCTTTATGAGCGTGGCCATCGCCGCGCAGCGCCGCAGCAAGGACCCCAACACGCAGGTGGGTGCGTGCATCGCCAACACCAACCACCGCATCCTTTCGGTGGGCTACAACGGTACACCCTCGGCGCTCAACGACGACTTTTTTCCGTGGGGTACGAGCGACGACCCGCTGCAGGACAAGCACAACTACGTGGTCCATGCCGAGGCGAACGCCGTGCTCAACTACCGTGGCTCGCTCAAGGACCTCGAGGGTTCCACGGTCTACGTCACACTGTTCCCGTGCCACGACTGCGCCAAGATTTTGGCGCAGGTGGGCGTGGGCGAGGTCGTCTACCTGGACAACAAGTACGCCGACACCGATGATGGGCGCATCAGCCGCCGCATCCTCGACTCCTGTGGCATCAGCTACCGCCAGGTTATCGTCGATGTTCACATCGGCACCGAGGGGCGGGCTCAGCAGTAGCGCGTGGCAACGCCAGCTGGCAACAAAAGGCAGCCAAAAGAGCCCCGTCCCAAATTGACTACTCGTGAAAGTCGCGTCTGCGCGCATGGACGGCTCGTGAGCGGGTACACGGCTGTAGTAACATAGCTCTGTCCGCGGGCGCGCCCGCGTTATTGTGAGAAAGGAGCCCCTGTGGCTGTTAACGAAGAGCTGCTTAAGAAGGTTCTTGAAGAGATTCGCCCCAACCTACAGGCCGACGGCGGCGACATGGAGTATATAGGCGTTGATGACGAGGGCGTCGTCAAGCTGGAGCTTCAGGGCGCCTGTGCCGGTTGTCCCATGAGCGCCCTGACGCTTTCCATGGGCATCGAGCGTATCCTGAAGGAGCATGTGCCCGGCGTTACGCGTGTCGAGCAGGTCAATGCCTCCGGCGAGACCGATGACCTGTACGACGAGTATGCGCCGTTCTAAGAAGTGAAAGCTGCGGGCGATATGCTCCGCATAGACGTCACGCCCGAATATGCGGCTGCGAGCGCAAGGCCCGCGGCCGCATTTGTATGTAGGGAGCAGGGGGACCGATATGCTCAACGACCTCTACCATATGCTTGATCCCGTCGCCATCTCGGCGGGGCCCATCACCATCTACTGGTACGGCTTGGCCTATGTGGTCGGCGCTCTGCTCACGGCGGTCGTCATGTACCGCACGCAGCGCCGTTGGGGTTTTGACATTACGGTCGACGACCTGACGAGTGTCGTGGTCGGCGTGGTCTTTGGCCTTATCATTGGCGCCCGCCTGTTCTACGTCATCTTTTACGGCGACGGCTACTACTGGGCGCATCCGCTCGAGATCTTTGCTACCAATGAAGGCGGCATGAGCTTCCATGGCGGCCTGGTGGGCGGCATCATCGGCGGCGTGCTCGTGTGCCGCATGTACAAGCTCGACGCATGGACTTTGGCAGACCTTGCCGTCATTGGTGCTCCGCTGGCCTTGTGCCTGGGCCGTTGTGCCAACTTTGTCAACGGTGAGCTGTGGGGCAAGCCGACCGATCTGCCCTGGGGTGTGGTCTTTGGCGGGACTGCGGGCGATATGCCGCGTCACCCCTCCCAACTCTACGAGGCATTTCTTGAGGGCATCGTGCTCTTCTGCATTCTTCAGGTGCTCAGCCGCAAAAAGCCGCTGCTGCCTCAGGGTACGTTTATGGGCGCGTTCGTGATGGGATACGGCATCGTCCGCTTCCTCGTCGAGTTCGTGCGCGTGCCCGACGCCCAGCTTGGCTATCTGCTGGGCGGCGTCATCACGATGGGTCAGCTGCTGAGCCTGCCGCTCGTAATCGCGGGCCTGGCGCTCATCATCTTTGCTCGTCGCCGCAATCGCCCCCAGCGCATCTACCTCGACGCCTAACCACCACATACCACCACAAAGGGGACAGGCACCTTTGTGGTGGTTTGCTGGGCAACGATGACAGAACCGTAACGTTTCCCCAGATAAAACCTGCCAAAATAAACCTGTCCCTTTTTGGCAGGTTTCTAGAAAGGCTTTCGGACTGTGAAGGATTCCGATCTCTCCACAACGGCTGCGCGCGACGCTGCCCGCATCGTCTGGTTTAAGCGCTACCCCGCCAAGCAGACGCTCATCGCATTTCTGCTCGCGCTGTTGGCGACCACGGCGTTTTCCATCGATCCCGCTCCGGTGTCGAGCAACGCAGTCTTGGCGATTGACCCCAAAGCCTCGGGCATGCTGTACGTGTGCTACGAGGTGCTCCTCTCGTTTGCCGGCCATACCGACGCGGTCATGCTGCTTGCGCTTGCCTGCCTGCTCACGCTGCCGTTTCGCTACGTGTTCTTTGGCCGTGGCGACACCTGGCGCCCATCGATTATTCTGCCGTCGCTGTTCTTCGCCATCTGCATGGTGTTCGGCCGCAGCTACGACCTCATCGACTCGGCCGAGATTGTTCTTGGCGACAAGGCCCGCATCATCTGCGCCTGGATTGGCGGCGCGGGCTGGATGCTCCTAGCGATTGTGGCCTTCTATCTGGCTTTTGAGTGCCTGGATTGGCTGAGCTCCCGACGCATCCCGTTTTCCGAGGCGCACTTTGGCCGCATATGGCGTGTGGCTCACGCCGTGCTCTCGGTCCATCCCTTTGCCGGGCCCTTCCTGGTGCTTATGATCGCCTGGGCGCCCACGCTCATCGCTTCGCTGCCCGGCCTTTTTATGGGAGATACGGGTGCGCAGATTCGCCAGTGGTTCAACTATCCCAATGGCACGAGCGACTACCTGCGCCTGCTCAACCCCAACGTGCTGCTCAACGGGCACCATCCCGTAGTGCACACGGCCATTATCGGCTCGTGCGTTCAACTGGGGCTTTCGCTGTTCAACAGCGCTAACGCGGGTCTCATCATCTATACCTGCGCTCAATTTGTCATCACGGCTGCCTGCATGGCCTATTCCATTTCGTCGCTGCGCAAACTGGGCGTGAGCCTGCCGGTTCGCGGTACGATCCTGCTGTTCTTTGCGTTTATGCCGATGTTCTCTAACTACGCGGCCCTGCTCACCAAAGACGTGCTCTTTGCCGACGCGTTTTTGGTGCTGCTGGTACAGACCGTCAAGCTCGTGGCATGTGGCTTGCCCCGTCGTGATGCCAATGCCGAGCGAGCGGGCGAGAAAGCCCCCGTGCTCTTTGCGCGCCACGACTGGCTGTTGCTTGCGCTGGCTGCCATGGGTTCCACGTTTTTGCGCAATGGCGGCCTGGTCTTTCCGTTGGCGGCCTGCGTGATTGCGGCGGCGTTTTGCGCATGGGATGTACATGTCGCTCGTCGTGCGGCTAAGCAGACGGGCACCGCGGTCTCATGCGCCACGCCGCGCTTCCGCTGGGTTGGCGTCCTCGCGGTGCTCGCACTCTGCCTTGCCTCCAATATGTACTTCACCAAGGTCTTTATGCCGGCGCACGACATCACGCCTGGTTCCAAGCGCGAAATCCTCTCGATTCCGTTCCAACAGACGGCTCGTTTCGTCCAAAAGCACGACGGCCTCAACTCGGGCGTCAACCCTACGGTTAAGGAGGACGGCACTATCGTGGAGGCACCCTGCGACGGTTTGGTGACCGACGAGGAGCGCGTCGTGATCGATCGCGTGCTCAAGTACGAGAACCTGGGCCGCCGCTACAACCCCGACAAGTCCGATGCCGTCAAGAACTGCTTTAACGAGTACGCCTCGCAGGAGGACATCGATGCCTATTTTGAGGTATGGGCCCAGATGTTTAAGAAAGATCCCGAGTGCTATATTTCGGCGCTTATCAATAACTACTATGGTTATTTTTATCCGAGCGCGCGCGATGTCTGGGTCTACAGCACGGCGCGTAGTGCCGAGATCATGGCGCGTCCCGACAACCTCAAGTACTTCGACTTCCATCCAGTTGACAGCAACGTGGTGCGCTGGTGCGACCACCTGATCAATCTGTACCGTGTGGCGGTGCAGCGCATCCCGTTTATTTCGCTCACCATGAGCTCGGCCACCTATGTGTGGATTATGATCGCCGTGGTGGTCTACCTGCTGCGTCGTCATTCATGGCGTGCGCTGGCGATCTGGGTGCCGCTGTTGGGCGTGCTCGCCGTGTGCCTGATTGGTCCGTGCAACGGCTCGACCTACATGCGCTACCTGTATCCGGTCATCGCCTGCACGCCCTTCGCCATCGGCGCCACCGTCACCCGCAGTGACTTCCTCTGGTTCTAACCTGGTGCATTGGGGTCAGGTTTCTTTGCTGCACCAAAGGGGCCATCATCACGACGCCTTCATTTTGGGGTTTATCTTGCAGGCCAGTAGGTATATCATAACGACGTTTGTTTATATTGCCCGAGCATCTGCGCTGGGCTTTAGGTCGAAACCGATAGGAGACACGTATGTCCGGACACTCTAAGTGGGCCACAACCAAGCATCGTAAGGGCGCGCAGGACGCCAAGCGTTCCGCCCTCTTCTCCAAGCTCAGCCGCAACATCACCGTTGCTGCCCGTCTCGGCGGTGACCCGCTGCCCGAGAACAACGCCAGCCTCGCCGCTGCCGTTGCCAAGGCCAAGGCTCAGTCCATGCCTAAGGACAAGATCAAGTCCGCTATCGACAAGGCTTTTGGTTCGGGTGCTGACGCCGCCGTCTACGAGAACATCGTGTACGAGGGCTACGGTCCCGCCGGTGTCGCCGTCTACGTCGACTGCCTGACCGACAACCGCAACCGTACCGCCGCTGATGTCCGTTCCGCCTTCTCCCACGCTGGTGGCAACCTGGGCACCTCCGGCTCCGTCGCCTTCCAGTTTGAGCGCAAGGGCCAGATCGTCGTCGCCAAGGAGATCCTGGACGAGAACGCCAAGAAGGAGACCATGATCGCCAACGGTGCTGCCGGTGACGAGGATGAGTTCATGATGGCCATCGCCGAGGCCGGTGGCGAGGACTACGAGGATGCCGGCGAGGAGTGGATCGTCTGGACTGCTGCCAACGACGTCATGGCTGTCTCCAAGGCGCTCGAGGAGCAGGGCGTCCAGGTCAAGGGTTCCGAGACCACCATGGTCCCGACCACCCCGACCGAGGTCTCTGGTACCGACGCCAAGAAGGTCCAGCGCCTCATCGACCGTCTTGAGGAGCTCGACGACGTCCAGGATGTTTACAGCACCATGGACATGACCGACGAGGTCATCGCTGCCCTCGAGGAGGAGTAGCGCTCGCACGGGTTAAGCCGTGCATATCTGGGCATAATGAAGCGAGCATGCAAGCCTCGTGGAATAGATGAGCCGGATCCGCGTGCGTAGAGCACCGGACCCGGCTCTTTTATAATGATGCGAACCGTTTTGCATTTCGAGAGCCGAGATTTGAAGGGAGCGCCGCGTGCGCGTACTCAAACGAGCCCTAGCGATCGTGTATCTTGCCGCCACCATCGTGGCACTGGGTACGCTTGTCTGCCAGTTTTGGGGGCCGTATACGTATCGCTTTATGCTGCTGATGCGCGACCCCATGCCGCGCATTGTCGTGACGGTATGCGGCGGAGTTGTGGCGATCGGCGTGCTGATAAGCTTCTTCCGCCTGATGTTCGCCCGTCGCGAGCCGTCCTGCGTGCATCCGGCGGGGGAGCGCAATATCGAGGTCACGCTTGCAGCGCTTTCTTCGTGCGCCAGGGCTGCTGCCGAGCGCGACGACCGCGTGATGGTTGAGCATGTCGAGGCTCGCGTCCAAGGCCCCGACGATTCGCACGTCCGATTTAAGGTCGAGGCTATCGCGCTTGACGATAAGGACGTGGCATCTTTGGCTACCGCGATGCAGCAGCGCATCGAGGAAGCTTGCGACACCATGCTCGGCACGCCGGGTACGACCACGCGCGTCCGTTTTTTGCCGTCCAAGACTACCGTCCAGACCGTGGAGGTTTCCGGTGAGTGATACCAATCAAGATAAGACCGCTCGTACGCCGCGCCTGACGATTGACCAGAGCGCCACGCCGGCGAGCGAACCTGTTGATTCCAAAGCAGAGGCAACCGAGTTGCAAGACGCGGCAGCCGCGGATTTTGACGAGGCTATGGGTCTCATCAAGGGTACGGGCGCTGCCATCTGGAGCTATGCTGTGCGTCATCCCAACACCACGCTTGGCGCCGTCGCTGGCTTTATCCTCGCCGTGTTGGTGCTCACGTTGGGCCTGTGGGACACGCTCGTCATTGCATTCTTCGTGCTGATCGGCGCCGTGATCGGCCAAATTCGCGACGGCGAGAACGGGATCGTCAACTTCTTCGGCCGTCTGTTTAGCGGCCGCTAATATGTATTCGACTGTCGCATCCGCGGCAGGCATAAGGAGGAACCATGGCTTTTAATACGAAGGTCGATGTAGCCGATACCGAGCTCGAGGAGAACGAGGCGGTCGTCGCCGAAGCCGAGGATGTGACGCTCGAGGACGAGGCTCTTGTCGAGGTCGAGTCCGATGAGGATGAGGACGACGAGGAGGCGGACGAGTCCGAGGACTCGCTGACCTATTCCAACGGTGTGATCGAGAAGATCGTTGCCATGGCCACCCGCGAGGTTCCGCACGTTCTGGGCATGAAGGGTAACCTCATGCACTTTGTGCAGGAGCAGTTTGGTGCCGAGAATCTGACCAAGGGCGTGACGGTCGAGGTCACCGATGATAATCGCGTGGTCGTCAACATCTCCGTCATTATCGAGTACGGTGCCTATGCGCCCGCGATCTTCGACGATGTCAAGGCACGCGTCACCGAGCGCCTTGCCGCGATGACGGGCCTTGAGGTGGCGGGCGTCAACCTGCGCATCGAGGACGTCATCACCCCCGAGGAGTACGAGCACCGCACCAGCCAGCACGAGTAACCTTCCAAAAAAGACAGGTTTGTTTTGGCAGGTTTTATCTGCGAAAACGTTAAACGGCCGACCGCGCAAGCAAAAGCGTGGCCGGCCGTTTCTGTACGCTCCCGATGTAGCCATACCGCTCGTCTAACTAAGGGTTGCAATCCCCACGTTCCGCGTTACCCTAATGAGCGCATTGTTTCCAAATTGTTAACGAGGAGTTGCCGTAATGGCCGACGAGCACGAAACAGAAAGCAAGGCATGGGCAATTGAGGCCGCTGCGGCAGAGGCGGCGTCGCGTGCTGCCGAGGAGGTGCATCGTCCTCCCGTGGTGCCGATGGAGCGCGTGGTCGATCGCACCGATATCGAGCGCGGCGAGCGTGCCGGCCAAAAGCGCAGCCAGGAGCCAGGCTTCCCGCGCTTTTTTGCCGAGCTCAATCTGGGTCTGATTCTTACGGCCTTTGCCATCGTTGCGTTTAAAACCCCTAATCACTTTGCTTTTGGCGGCACCTCGGGCATGTCGGTCATTCTGTCCACGCTGTTCCCGACCCTGCCCGTCGGCGTCTTTATGTGGATTATTAACGCGGTTCTCGTCGTTTTGGGCTTTATCTTTTTGGAGCGCAAGGCAATCCTGTGGAGCGTCTTCGCCTCGTTTGCGTTGTCCGCCTATGTTTCGCTGTTTGAGCTCTTTATTCCGACCGATGTCTCTCTGACGGGTGATATGTGGCTCGACCTGTGCTTTGCCGTCATCTTGCCGGCGCTCGGCAGCGCTATTGTCTTTGACATCGGCGCCTCGACGGGTGGCACGGACATTCTTGCCATGATCCTCAAGCGCCGCACGACGCTCGAGATTGGCCGCGCCCTGCTGCTGGTCGATATCGGCATCGTGACCATCGCGGCCTTTTTGTATGGCCCGCGTGTCGGTCTGTATTGCGTGCTTGGCCTGTTTGCCAAGACACTCGTGGTCGACAAAGCCATTGAGAGCATTCACCTGCGCAAAGTCTGCACGGTCATTTGTTCCGAGCCCCTTAAGGTCGAGGAGTTTATCGTCAAGCATCTCAACCGTACGGCGACTATCAGTCGCGGCTACGGTGCCTTCTCGGGCAAGTGCGTGACGGTGATCATGAGCGTGCTGAGCCGTCGCGAGGCCGTGCAGCTGCGCCGCTATGCGCGCGAAGTCGATCCGGGTGCCTTTATCACGATTGTCGACAGCTCCGAGATCGTCGGCAAGGGCTTCCGCGGAACGAACTAGCGCAGACGTATTCAACGAACCGCCTGCTGGCGCCGTGTATCTTGCAAATCGGTCATCTTTGAGTATTTGAACTCGCATTGGGTGATAATGATGTCAAAGACATCGTTTGCGATCCAGGTGATTCGCTCTAGATACGAAGGGATGATTTCGATGTTCTGTTCGCAGTGTGGCGCTCCTATGGGCGATAACGACAAGTTCTGCGGTGTGTGCGGTGCTCCTAATGCCGGTGCCGCTGGCCCCGCTCCCCAGGGACAGCCTCAGCCCCAGCAGTTTGTTCCGCAACCGCCCGTGGCGAATGCGCCAAAGGGCTGTGTGGCTCAGGCGTTCCAAGATATGACCAAGACTCCGGGTGTGCTTCAGCGTGTATGCCAAATCGCGTTTTTGCCGGCGCTTATCTGTGTCGTGTCGGTGCTCGTGCTGTTTATTCCCGTTATCGGCGGTATTGCAGCTGCCATCGGCTTTTTGGCAGCTTGCATTGCGAGCGTGTGTGGTTCCGGCTTTGGTATCGAGTGGGGCCGTGATCTGTCGCTCAAGGTCGATGACGGCATGGACCGTCCGCTCATGCGTTCCACGTCGTTTGGTCTCGGAGTCTTTTCGAGCGTTATTTCGATCGTGCTCGAGGTTATCGCTGCCATTCCCGTTATCGGTGTAGTGCTTTCGCTGGTGGAGGGCGTGGCGCTTGGTGCCGCAGGCTCGTACTCCTACTATGGCTCCTATGCGCTCGAGGCTGCGCTGTTCGGTTCGCTCGGCCTGCTTGTCCTGGCTCTGATTGCCTCGGCGATTCTGGGTGTCTTCTTTAAGATGTTCGCCGACATTGCCGTGATGCACTTTGCGGTGACCGGGCGCGTCGAGAGCGCGTTTTCGCTCGATAAGGTCTGGGCGGCCTTTAAGCACAACAAGACCAAGCTGTTCTGTGCTTCGTTCCTTCCCGAGTTTTTGACGGGCCTGGTTGCCAACGTTGTCACATGGATCTTGACGGTCGTCTTTGGCGCCATTGCCTCTGTCGGTATGTATAGCTACTACTATCGTCCTACGGGTATTGAGGCAATCGTTACCGGCGGTGGCGTCACGCTCGCGCTGTTCTTGGTGCTGGTCGCTTTCTTCACCGTATTTCTTACGGTCTTTGGCAAGATGCTCAAGCACCGTGCCGTTGGCTATTGGGCCGCACGCTATGCAAGCGAGTGGGCCGATGAGGATAAGGACGACATCCTGACTTTTGTGTTGCCCTTCGAGAAGAAGTCCGCTCCTTCGGGTTACGGTGCTCCGGATGCTTCGCCGGCACCTGCACCCGCTCCCGCGACCGAGCCTGAGCCGGCGCCCGAGTCTGAACCGGCGCCCGAGCCTGAGACGGCATCTGAGCCCGAGCCTGCGCCTGAGCCTGAGCCGGCACCTGCACCTGAGCCGGCGTCCGAGCCAAGCTCCGACGAGGACCCTCAGGACGAGTAGCCATGCCGTCTGCCATTTGGGGACGGGGTAGAAATAGTAGAAATAGCGCTTGAAGAATGAGCGGGGGCGGACGTGTCGAAACGTCCGCCCCCGCTTTGACATCGCGATGTGGCTATGACTGCGAGATGTCAGCGAATCGACTACTCGTCGTGCTTCTCCTCGCGGCGTGCAGCAGCGCGTGCGTCGTGGATGCCCTTGATCGCGGCATGGCGAGCCGTTCGGGCATCATGGAT
>DXLY01000139.1 GCA_019414465.1 Collinsella sp. | reverse complement strand
GTGGCCAGCTGATCGGCAGCGGCGGGGCGGTAGACGTCGCACGCGGCGAGCAACGGCGAGCGACCCTGCTTCTTGAGCAGATAGGCCAGCTTAACGGCCGCCGTAGTCTTACCGGAACCCTGCAGGCCCACGAGCATGATGACATTGGGAATGCGGTTGCTAAAGACGAGCTTGCTCTCGGTGGAGCCGAGCATCTCGGTGAGCTCGTCGAGCACGATCTTGACGACGTTTTGCGCCGGCGACAGCGACTCCATGACCTCGGCGGTCATGCAGCGCTCCTTAGTCTTAGCAACGAACTCCTTGACGACCTTAAAGTTAACGTCGGCCTCGAGCAGCGCCATGCGAATGTCGCGCATGGCCGAGGTGATATCGGCCTCGGTCAGCTTACCCTTGCCGCGCAGGCGGTCAAATGTGTCGTTGAGGCGATCGCTCAGGGAATCAAACACTGGTTACTCCTTAGTTGGACTCGCCCACCAGGGCGCGGCAGAAATCTTTGGCGTTAAACTCCTGCAGGTCATCGACCTGCTCGCCCACGCCGATGCGCAGGATCGGGAGCTTGAGCTTCTCGGCCACGGCCATGGCGATACCGCCCTTAGCCGTGCCGTCGAGCTTGGTCATGATAATACCGTCCAGGCCCAGCGCCTCGTTAAACTCGAGCGCCTGGTTCAGACCGTTCTGACCAGTGGCGGCATCGATCACAAGCACGACCGAAACCGGCATGGGGCCGGCGGCCATATTGGCGGCGCGCTTACGCGTCACGTTGACCACCTTGGCGAGCTCGCGCATGAGCTCGGGGCTCGTATGCAGACGACCGGCGGTGTCGATAAGCACCAGGTCGCTGCCGCGCCTGTCGGCCTCGTCGAGCACGTCGTAACAAACGCTCGCCGGGTCGGAGCCGCGGTCGCGCTTGATGACGGGAACACCGGCGCGCTGACCCCACACATCGAGCTGCTCGATGGCGGCGGCGCGGAAGGTATCGGCCGAACCGATCACGACATTCTTGCCGCGGGAAGCCATGGCGCTCGCAATCTTGCCGACCGTCGTGGTCTTGCCGGCACCGTTGATGCCCACAAACAGCACGCAGCTCGGCGTATCGGAGAACGGATCGCGCTCGATGGGCACAAAGTGCTGCTCAAGCTGCTCGGCCAGAGCGCGACGAAGCTGCGGTGCGGTCTTGAGGTTCTTCTTGGCTGCGGCATCGCGCAGGTCATCGGAGACCTGAATAGCGACCTCGGCACCCATGTCACCCATAACGAGGGTGTCCTCAAGGTCCTCCCAAAAGTCCTCGTCGACCTCGCCGCCAAAGTAGAAGACCTCGTTGAGGGCCTCGCGGCTGCGCTCAAGTCCGCGCGAGAGAGCGTCAAAGAATCCCATTATGCATTCACGACCTTTCCGGTTTCGCGATCGAGTTTTTGCGAGACGACGCGGCTGACGCCGTCGGCTTGCATCGAGACGCCATAGAGAACGTCAGCGTCCTCCATAGTACGGCGCTGATGCGAAATGACCAAGAGCTGTGTATCGGAACGCAGCACATCGAGGGCTCCGATGAGCTTGGACAGGTTGGCGTCATCAAGCGCCGCCTCGACCTCGTCCAGCACATAGAACGGCACCGTGCGCGTGCGGTACACGGCAAAGAGCAGGGCGAGCGCCGTCAGACTCTTCTCGCCACCCGACATGAGCATCATCTTGGTAATGCGCTTGCCGCGCGGCTGCGCCACAACCTCAATGCCCGTCTCGGCAGGATGCTCGGGATCGGTCATCTCAAGATGAGCCTGGCCACCCGGGAACAGCATGGCGAAGATCTCGCGGAAGTTCGCGTCGACCTTCTCAAACGTCACCAGAAACGCCTTGCGCATCTTGCGATCAATGGCCACCGTGATCTTGGTGAGCGCCTTGCGCGCGCTCTCCAGATCAGCCAGCTGCTCCTCGATGTAGTCGGCGCGGCGCTTGAGCTGCTCGTACTCCTCCATGGCAACCTGGTTCACGGGGCCCAGATTGTTGATCTGGCGCACAAGCTGGTTGAGCTCGCGCTCGGCGGCATCGCGATCGGTGGGCGCCGGCAGCATGAGCGCTTCCTCGAGCACCGTGGTACCGTCGGCGGTAATGGCCTTGATGGCCGCCTCTACCTGCACCTCGAGCTTGCCGCGCGCAACCTTGAACTCATTTTGCATCGCCGTGGCGGCATCAACCCGCTCCTTGGCACGGGAGACCCCGGCCTTGGCATCCTCGATGGTCTTCTTGAGCGAAGCGGAGTCCGCCTCTTCCAGAGAGGCCTGGTCACGCAGGCGCGCTGCCCAATCCGATGCGCGTTCCAACAGGGCAGAATAGCGTTCGTGCATGGGGTCGACGCGCAGGCGCAGCAGCTCGAGCGAGCGCGAAGCCTGGCGTGTTCCGCGGATACGACGGTCGATGCCCTCAAGACGATGCTCAAGGTCGGGCACGCGGCCCTTCAGCGAACGCAGGCGCTCGCTCGTCTGGGCCAGGCGCACCTTGGCATCGGCGAGCTTACCGGCGGCCTCGGAATCGTCACGGCGAACGCGATCGAGCTCATCGTTGGCCTCGGCAATCTGGAGACCCAGGTCGCTTGCCTGTGCACGCGCCTCGTCACGCGAACGGGTGAGCTCGTCAACGCGCGGGCGCGCAGCGCGAACGGCCTCGGAGGCCTGCTCGCGGCGCTTGGAGATGCGCACGCGCTCGACCTCGGCATTGTTGACGCTTTGCTCCAAGCGGCCGATCTCGGAGAGCAGCGAGCGGCGCTCGCCCTCAAGACGGGCGATCTCACCGGCGGCATCGCCCTCGGCGGCACGTGCCTCCTCGACGGCGGCGTTGGCCTCAACGACTTGGTCCGAAGCATGCTCAAAG
>DXLY01000138.1 GCA_019414465.1 Collinsella sp. | reverse complement strand
GGCCGCGGCGGCCCGCGCTGCATGAGCATGCCCTTCTGGCGCGAGGACCTCTAAGTCTTTCCGTTTCCGGTGCGGTCCCTCTACAACCGCACCGGTTTCGCCCGTCAAACGGGCAACACTAATACTTACGTAATTCATTTTTTCGAAAGGAAACGAACCATGGGTGTTAACCTCTCCGGCCGTAGCTTCCTCAAGCTCCTCGACCTCTCCACCGAGGAGATCGAGTACTTGCTCAAGCTTTCCAAGAACTTCAAGGACATGAAGCGCGCTGGCGTTCCGCACCGCTATCTCGAGGGCAAGAACATCGTTCTGCTCTTCCAGAAGACCTCCACTCGTACCCGCTGCGCCTTCGAGGTCGGCGGCATGGATCTGGGCATGGGCGTGACCTACCTAGATCCGGGTTCGTCGCAGATGGGCAAGAAGGAGTCCATCGAGGACACCGCTCGCGTTCTCGGCCGCATGTATGACGGCATCGAGTTCCGTGGCTTTGCCCAGGACGACGTCGAGGAGCTCGCTGCTAAGTCCGGCGTGCCCGTGTGGAACGGCCTGACCACTGAGTGGCATCCCACCCAGATGCTCGCCGACATCCTGACCGTCCAGGAGAACTTCAACTACGACATCAAGGGCAAGACCCTCGTCTTCATGGGCGACTGCAAGAACAACGTTGCTCGCTCCCTCATGGTTGTCTGCTCCAAGCTCGGCATGAACTTCGTGGCCTGCGGCCCCGAGGAGTGCATGCCCGCCGACGACGTCATCGAGGCCTGCAAGCCCATCGCCGAGGCCAACGGCTGCACCATCAAGCTGACCACCGACGTCAAGGACGGCGTCACCGGTGCCGACGTTATCTACACCGACGTGTGGGTCTCCATGGGCGAGCCCGACGAGGTCTGGGCCGAGCGCATCGCTCAGCTCACCCCGTATCGCGTTACCTCCGAGGTCATGGCTATGGCCAACCCGGGTGCCATCTTCCTGCACTGCCTGCCCAGCTTCCACGACACCAACACCACGATTGGCGCCGAGAAGTGCGAGCAGTTCGGCATCACCGAGCAGGAGGTCACCGACGAGGTCTTCGAGAGCCCCGCTTCCAAGGTCTTCGACGAGGCCGAGAACCGCATGCACACCATCAAGGCTGTCATGTACGCCACGCTCAAGTAAGAGCATCTAGCATCTCGCTCGGGGTGTCTTGCTGCACACCCCGAGCGGCTTTGTCTGGTAAATATCTCGCGTCGGGCGGTGGGCACGGCACGGAAGATCCGCTTCGCGCGAGAAAGTTAAATGATTTATGAAGGGGGGATGAGAACCATGACTGAGACCGCTAAGAAAAAGCGCGGTATGCCTTCATCGTTCACCATTCTTCTAGCTCTGCTGGCAATTGTTGCAGTGATTACCGTTATCGTCTCCGGCACGTCCGGCGGCGCGGTTACTGCCGCCCGTCTGAGCGATTTCTGCACCGCCCCGATTAAGGGCTTCGCTGACGCTCTGCCCGTCTGTCTCTTCGTTATGATCTTGGGCGGCTTCCTCGGCATGATGACCGAGACCGGCGCCCTGGACAACGGCATCGCCGTTCTGGTGCAGAAGCTTAAGGGCAACGAGATTATGCTCATTCCCGTGCTGATGCTCATCTTCTCCCTCGGTGGTACCACCTATGGTATGTGCGAGGAGACCGTTCCCTTCTACGCCCTGCTCGCCGCTACCATGATGGCCGCTGGCTTCGACCCCATGGTCGGTGCCGCTACCGTCCTGCTCGGCGCTGGCTGCGGCTGCCTGGGCTCCACGGTTAACCCGTTCGCCGTCGGCGCTGCCGTCGACGCTCTGACCGGCGTTGGCATTGAGGTCAACCAGTCCATCATCATCGGCCTCGGTGCCGTCCTGTGGATTGTCACTACCGCTATGTCCATCTTCTTCGTGATGAACTATGCCAAGAAGGTCAAGGCTGACAAGGGTTCCACCATCCTGTCGATGCAGGAGCTCAAGGACGCCGAAGAGGCTCACGGCAAGGCTGCTTCCGAGGTCCACAAGGAGGTCAAGCTCACCGGTCGTCAGAAGGGTGTTCTGATCGCCTTCGCCTTCACCTTCGTCGTCATGATCGTCGGCTTCATCCCGCTGGCCGACCTCAACGAGGGCGTCGCCAACTTCTTCGACGCTGGCGCTGTCTACGACGCCGACGGTAACGCCGTCGTCCAGGGCTGGTCTGCCCTGATCACCGGCCTGCCCATTGGTCAGTGGTACTTCGACGAGGCTTCCACCTGGTTCTTCCTCATGGCCGTCCTGATCGGTATCATCGGTGGCCTGTCCGAGAAGCAGATCGTCAACACCTTCATCACCGGCGCTGCCGACATGATGTCCGTTGTTCTCGTCATCGCCCTCGCCCGTGGTATCTCCGTCCTCATGGCTAACACCGGCCTCGACGTCTACGTCCTCGACGCTGCCGCCAATGCTCTGGCTGGCCTGTCCGGCGTGATCTTCGCTCCCATGAGCTTCCTGGTCTACTTCGGCCTGTCCTTCCTGATCCCCTCGACCTCTGGTATGGCTACCGTCTCCATGCCCATCATGGGACCGCTGGCTGTTAAGCTCGGCTTCTCGCCCGAGGTCATGGTCATGATCTTCTCCGCTGCTATCGGTGTCGTGAACCTGTTCACCCCGACCTCCGGTGCCATCATGGGCGGTCTCGCCCTGGCCAAGATCGAGTGGACGACCTGGCTCAAGTTTGCCCTTAAGCTCATCGTCGCGCTCTCCGTCGTCTGCGCCGTCATCCTGACCGTCGCCTGCGTGCTGCTCTAAGTACCCAACGGGTACCCCACGGAAACCTTGACGATCCTGTAAAGGATCACCTGGTCATCGTCTGTCCGGTGGGGTCAACCCACCGGTAGACTCCTACCTTTAGCCCCCTCCCGTTCCGTGCGCGGGAGGGGGCGCTTTTTTGTTCCGCGGTTTTACCAAACCGCGGAACCGGTCGACGCTGCGCGCCGCCCAGAACGACAATTTGTCATTCAAAAGGCAAGGCATGACCAGAAGGTCTATGCCTTGCCTT
>DXLY01000137.1 GCA_019414465.1 Collinsella sp. | reverse complement strand
ACGCGCACGCGGTTCACATGTCGCTCGTAATCACCCGATTCCAGCAAACGAGCCAAAGCGACCTGGTCAACAGAGCTAACCGACGAGGCGTAAAAACCAAGGTTGCGCCTAAACCGCTCCATTAGCTCATCGGGCAACACCATGTACGCTAGACGCAACGCCGATGACAGGCTCTTCGAAAACGTGTTGGTGTAGATAACCGACTGGGCGGCATCAATCGACGCGAGCGCGGGAATCGGCTTCCCGGCAAGGCGAAACTCACAATCAAAGTCATCTTCGATGAGATACCGACCTGGTCGCTCAGCGGCCCAGCTCAGAAGCGCATAGCGACGCGCAATGCTCGTCACAAGACCGGTCGGATACTGATGGGACGGCATCAGGTGAAGGACATCGGTCCCGCTTTTCTGCAGAGTGCTCAAGTCCACGCCCTCATCATCCAACGGGATATGTCGAACTATGCAGCCCATAGCCTGATAGATACGCGTCAGACGCAAATAGCCCGGATCCTCAACCGCATACACCTTGTCCGCGCCAAGCAACTGAACCAACATGGTATCGAGCAGCTGGGCGCCCGCACCGATAACGATGTTGTTGGGGTCGACATTCATACCCCTTGTCCCGTGCAGATGGTGAGCAATTGCGCGTCGCAGCCGAGCAGTGCCCTGCGCCGGTGCGGGCGAAAAGATTTCGCGCTCGTCTTCGGATGCCAGCGTCGCCCGTAGCGCGCTTTGCCAAAGCCGCGCCGCCTCCAAAGCAGAAGGAGAAAGCGCATCGAATCGCTCGACCTGTCCGTTGACATCATGCACGCTGGGGCCCACAGAGACGGCATCTCGGTCGATGCCCTCCGCAGCCGAAGCCAAAACCGGTGCATCCGGAAGCTCGCAAGCGTAGTAGCCACGACGTGGTATTGAGCAAATATAGCCCTCAGCGAGTAACTGGCCATATGCATTCTCGATGGTAATAACACTGATTCCCAGATGACTGGCAAAGGCGCGCTTAGACGGCAAATGCTCCCCCGCCACAATGCGTCCAGCTACGATATCATCTCGAATTTGCTGGTAAACATACTCATAGAGCGATGCTTCGCCGCGTTTTTCCAAATTGTAGTCAAGCATGAGCCTATCACCTGACCTTATTAAGTCATTCAATCTGGTATTAGTCTGACCTTGTAATTATCTCGAAAACTGAGTATTTTGTCATACCCAGCTCCCCGATAGGATGTTCCGTCAAGCAATGCACATGCCAACCAAGGGAGCAACCATGGCAGAACAGAACAGCAAGGCCGACCGCGTCAAACTCAATCGCGAGCTCGCGCAGATGCTCAAGGGCGGCGTCATCATGGACGTTACCACGCCCGAGCAGGCACGCATCGCCGAGGAGGCAGGCGCCTGCGCCGTCATGGCCCTCGAGCGCATCCCGGCCGACATCCGTGCCGCAGGCGGCGTCTCGCGCATGAGCGACCCCAAGATGATCAAGGGCATCCAGGAGGCCGTCTCCATCCCCGTCATGGCCAAGTGCCGCATCGGTCACATCGTCGAGGCGCAGGTCCTGCAGGCCATCGAGATCGACTACATCGATGAGTCCGAGGTTCTCTCCCCTGCCGATGACGTCTATCACATCGACAAGACCCAGTTTGACGTGCCGTTTGTCTGCGGCGCCCGTGATCTGGGCGAGGCGCTGCGCCGTGTTGCCGAAGGCGCCACGATGATTCGCACCAAGGGTGAGCCGGGTACGGGCGACGTCGTTCAGGCCGTGCTTCACATGCGCAAGATCCAAAAGCAGATCCGTGACGTTGTTGCCCTGCGCAACGACGAGCTCTTTGAGGCAGCCAAGCAACTGCAGGTTCCGGTCGAGCTGGTGCGCGAGGTCCATGCCACGGGTAAGCTTCCCGTCGTGAACTTTGCCGCCGGCGGCGTAGCGACCCCCGCCGACGCCGCGCTGATGATGCAGCTGGGCGCCGAAGGCGTGTTTGTCGGCTCGGGCATCTTTAAGAGCGGCGACCCCGCCAAGCGCGCAGCCGCCATCGTCAAGGCCGTGGCAAACTTCACCGATGCCAAGCTCATTGCCGAGCTTTCAGAGGACCTGGGCGAGGCCATGGTGGGCATCAACGCCGACGAGATCGAGATTATCATGGAAGAGCGCGGGCGCTAGTCCAGCAGAAAGGATCGCACATGAGCGATTATGCAGACCAAACGGTCGCCGTGCTGGCGGTCCAAGGCGCATTTGCCGAGCACGAGGCAAGACTATCCGAGCTGGGCGCGCGCTGTATTGAGCTGAGGCAGGCGGCTGATTTAAAGCAGGACTTTGACCGTCTGGTACTTCCCGGCGGCGAGTCTACCGTTCAAGGGAAGCTGCTAGATGAGTTGGGCATGCTCGAGGAGCTTCGCACCCGCATTGTTGAAGGCATGCCCGTCCTGGGCACCTGCGCCGGCCTGATTCTGCTGGCTCACGACCTTGCCGCCCATGACGATAAGGGCACGCCGCGCCTGGCAACCATGGATGTGCTCGTTGAGCGCAATGCCTACGGCAGGCAGCTCGGCAGTTTTCGAACCAAGGGGCAGGTAGCTGGCATCGACGGTGAAGTGCCGCTGACGTTTATCCGCGCGCCCCGCATCGTCGAGGTCCACGGCGACGCAAAGGCCTTAGCGAAAGTCGACGGCCGTATCGTCGCCGCGCGCCAGGGCAACCAGCTCGGCGTAACCTTCCACCCCGAACTCGACGAAGACACCCGCCTCCACGAACTGTTCCTACAAATGTAGGCAGAACAGAAACGAGAGTGGATAATCTCCCACTTTGAGCCTGAATGCGAGCCCAAACTGGGAGATTATCCACTCTCATGCTATGTAGTCGTTGGGGACGTTCTTGAATGACTAGTCAAACAAGAACGTCCCCAATGACTACAAGGAGTGTCCCAAACTGCCGGCAGAAAAGGAACGTCCCTAACTGCCGCATCCGGAGCAAGACAACGCCGCAGGCAGAGGACGGACAGCGAGCGGGTCGCATTTGAGGCAAGGTGACGTGAAACGAAAGGGCGCTGACCTTCTGGTCGCGCC
>DXLY01000136.1 GCA_019414465.1 Collinsella sp. | reverse complement strand
CCAAAGTTGAGCACAAAGTACATCGCAAACACCAGGCCGTAGAGCATAAGCACCTGCGACAGGTCGATTGCGTGGGCCATCACGACGTTTGCCGCGTACATGAGCTCGGCCACGTTAATGCCCGAAAGATACGAGCTGTCCTTAATGACGGTCGTGCACTGGCTAAACAGCGCCGGAATGATCGTCTTAAACGTCTGCGGCAGAATGATGTAGCGCATGGTGGCAAAGAAGCCGAAGCCCTGGCTCTGCGCTGCCTCAAACTGGCCGCGCGGAATCGAGTTGAGGCCGCCGCGCACAATCTCGGCCATAACAGCGCTGGTAAACAGCGTAAAGGCGATGGTCGAAATCACAATGTCCAAACCCTGTACCGTAAAGTAGATAAACAGGATCCACAGCAGATTTGGCGTGCAACGGAACAGCTCAATATAGGCGCTTACCAAAATACGGAACGGGCGGGGCGCATAGCTTTTAACGAGCGCCAGCACAGTGCCAAAGATGAGCGAGAAAAAGATCGACAGCGCCGAGATCTCGATGGTCTTAACAAAGCCGCCCCAAATGTAGAGCAGGTTGGTCGCGTTGAAGATTTCCATGCGCTAGGCCTCCTCTACGTTGTCGAGCCCCAGCTCGGCCAGGCTCACGCCGCGCGGACGCTCCTTGGAGCGGCGCTCGAGCCACTGCACCAGCATGGCGAGCGGAAAGCATATGATGAAGTACATAAGGCAGCAGACGATGTATCCCTGCAGGTAACCGTACAGACTCACGAAGTTGTCGGAACGGTACATAAGGTCGCCGCCGGCCACAAGTGCCAGCACCGACGTGTTCTTGACCAGGTTGAGCGCCTGGTTACACAGCGGCGGCAGAATGATCTTGAATGTCTGGGGCAGCACGATGTACCAGTACGCCTGCGCACGGGTGAAGCCCTGGCTCTGGGCCGCCTCCATCTGACCGCGCGGAACCGCCTCGATACCAGTGCGGATGACCTCCGAAATGTAGGCTGCGTGATACAGGCCCACACCCAAGAAGCCCAGCACGAACGGAGCGATGCGCACCGGCTGATCGGCACCGGTTATGGCCTGCAAAAACTGCGGACCGGCCATGTACATAAAGAGCACCTGCACGGGCAACGGGGTGTTCTGGTAAAACTCCACGTACACGCGGCTTATGGCGCGCAGCACGCGCGAGCGAGTGGTAGAGAACACGCCCAGCAGCGTGCCCAGTACCAGCGACAGCAGTAGACCGGCAACGACCACTTGCAGCGTCACGCCAAAGCCCTCCCAGAAGGGCCCCATGTTTTGAAATGTCGTCGACCAACGGTCGGCGTCAAATAATCCTTCGAGCATTTGATTCCTTCCTTGGACGATGTGCCTATACAAGACCCCAGGTCTTGACCTCTTGGTCGAGCCAGCCGTCGGCCAGGCGATCGCAAATCACCTGATCGACCACGGCCGAAAGGTCGCAGCCCTTCTTGGTCGCCACGCCGTAGCCCTGCTCGCCAAACTTGACCTCGGGCTGCAGCAGCTCAACGGTCTCGTTCATATAACCGGCCAGCGTGGAGCGGTCCATGGCAAAGACGTCGATATTGCCGGCGTCGAGCGAACTCTTGATGATGGGGTAGCCGCTAAAGGCCCTAAACTCGGGCTTGCAGCTAAAGCCGTTGTCCTTGATCATCTGCTCGATGAGGCCCTGTGTGGTGGCACCCTGGCTCACGCCAATGACCTTGCCATCCAGATCCTCAATCGAGGTAAAGCCCGAACGCTTCTTGACCATGAGTCCCACGTAGTCGGTGCGGTACGGCGTCGAGAAATCCCAGCTCTTCTTGCGCTCGTCGGTGATGGTGTAGGTCGCCGCGACCACGTCGAGTTGGCCGTTATCGATCAGCGGGCCGCGTGTCTTGGGCGTTACGTCGGTAAACTCGACAAGCTCCTGGGCGCGGGCCTCCTTGTAGCTCACGTTAAAGACAGCAGCGGCAATCTGATAGCACAAATCGACTTCCATGCCCTCAAAGCGGCCCTTGGCGGTGTCGTAATAGCCGTAGCCGGGAACATCCTTCTTAACGCCGGCATTCAGATGGCCACGCGATTTGATGGCCGCAAGCTTGGACCCCTTGTCGGAGCCCTCGCCGCTGGTGGAGTTGCCGCAACCGGTAAGCGCGGTCCCCGTCAGCGCAAGCATGCTGGCGCCAGCCAGCTGCAAAAAGTGACGGCGCGACACGGCCGCCCTCGTCATATCCGTCATGTCCATCACCGCGCCTAGTGCAGAATCTTGGACAGGAACTCGCGGCAGCGCGGGTTCTCGGGGTTATCGAAGAAGTGCTCGGGCGTGCCCTCCTCCAGAATGCGGCCGTCCTCCATAAAGATGACGCGGTCGGCCACCTGGCGCGCAAAGCCCATCTCATGCGTCACGCAGATCATGGTGATGTCCTCCTGCGCGAGCTCAATCATAACGTCCAGAACCTCCTGGACCATCTCGGGGTCGAGCGCCGAGGTCGGCTCGTCAAACAGGATGATGGGCTGCTTGGTGCACAGGGCACGGGCGATGGCGATGCGCTGCTGCTGACCACCCGAGAGATTCTGCGGATACTCGCCGGCCTTATGCGCCATGCCGACGCGCTTGAGCGCGGCGATGGCGATCTCGGTCGCTTCCTCCTTGCTCTTCTTTTGCAGCTTGATGGGCGCCAGCGTCAAGTTGCCCAGCACTGTCATGTTGGGATACAGGTTGAACTGCTGAAACACCATGGAGCTATACTTGCGAGCCATCTCCAGGTGATTCTTTTTGGTAAGCGGCGTACCGTCGATGATGACCTCGCCCGACGTGGGCTCCTCCAGATAATCAACGCAACGGATGAGCGTCGACTTACCCGAGCCGGAAGGCCCGATCATTACGAGCTTCTCGCCGCGCTTGACGGTGAGGTTGATATCTTTGAGCACATGCAGGTCGCCAAAGTACTTGTTGAGATGCTTGATCTCGATCATGTCTGCCATGAATGTCCCTTCCCTGCGTTTACACGAGTTGCACTATTGTACGGAAAGAACCGCGTTTCCGCAGCCCACACTACATTCCCGTAAAGAACCCGCAA
>DXLY01000135.1 GCA_019414465.1 Collinsella sp. | reverse complement strand
CCATAACGGTGGCCTGGCCGGTTCCGGTAAGACCGAGCATGCCGCTCGCATCGGCAAGAGAGCCGGTGGCGTTGAGCACGATGTTGTTAGCCTGCAGGAACAGGAAGAACGACATCAGGGCAATCAGCGAAGCATGGCCCTTGTTCTTCTTTGCCATGGCGCCGGCGATACCCACGCAGAACAGAATCGAGAGGTTGTTGATGATAAACATCAGCGACTGGTAGACAACGGCGCCCACAAGCTGGAACGGACCGGAGCCCAGTACGGGGACCAAAGCGCAAATGGTCTTGTTGGTCAGAATGATGCCCACAATGAGCAGGATGCCGGCAACCGAGAGATACATCATCGGCTGGACAATCGACTTCGCGAACACCTCCAACGGCGCTTTGAAATTGAACTTCTTTTTTGCGGTCATAGCGGTACTCCCCTTCCTTTTCCGCAAATTAAGACAGATGTGCCCTGGACAAGACCGTGAGCCTTGCCTTATATCAATCGATGTGTGGGCACGTTATGCCTAGAGACCAGGTTCTCCAAGCAGGTTAACAATGTGATATGCGAGATAGCTCTTCTCGGCATCGGTAACGACAACGTTATAGGTAGACGACAAGTGGGCGGCTATGGCGTCCGCGCACGAGAATGCGCACGGATACGCCGTTTCATCGATTCGGAACAGCGCGTCGCCATTGATTTGCCCGGCCGTGGGGTCAAGCGCCCGCTGTGCGAAAAACTGCAGGTGGCGGACGAAACGCTCATAGGGCAACGAGGTGTCATCGAGGGTCGTAGCATAGCGCTTGGAAACAATCGCGAGCACGTCGCGAACAAGCTGGACCGAGACGATTAGACGGTCGTAGCGTTGCGGCATGGTGGCGTTGACGATATGCAGCGTAATGAAGCCCTGCTCTTCTTCGCTCATCTGGATGCCCATATACTCCTTGATAATCTGCAGCGCACGGCCCGCAAGTGCATACTCCTTGCGATAGAACTGCTGGATCTCGAGCAGCAACGGATTCTCACAGGAGACGCCCTTGCGCTCGCGCTCCAAAGCAAGGCTGATATGGTCTGCGAGAGCAATGAGAATCTTGTCGTTGATATCAACATTGAGCTCTCGACGGAGCATCTGAACAATATCCTCGGCAATCATGAGGTTGACGGTGGGGATGGACTCCAAAAGATGTGCCAAGCGGTCAATCGTACGCGAGTCCTGAGAAGTTCCCTTCTGCAACGCGTAGGTCTTTTCAATCGACGCCTCGTCGATGGCATCGCCGGCATGACGGCCAAAGCAGAGGCCTCGCCCGATGACGATGAGCTCGGAGCCATCGTCCGAAGTGACCATTGCGACGTTGTTGTTAAAAACTCGCTTGATAACCACGGTACCCACCACAAGAATTTACTCGGAAAGCCAGATGACAGGCTCTTTAACAGCAACAGGGCCGGAAGCATGCTCACGAAGAGTCGAGTTCTCCGAGCGCTCGCACACGATAACGAAGACCGTGGGATCGAAGCCGACGGCGCGAACCGCGTCGAAATCGACCTCGACGAGGGGCTGGCCCGCGTCGACATGGTCACCCTGGGCAACAAGCGCATGGAAGCCCTTGCCCTCAAGCTTAACAGTGTCGATTCCGATATGCAGCATCACCTGAGCAGAGCTGTCGTCGGACATGATGCCCAGCGCGTGCTCAGTCGGAAACAGCGCCGCGACGGTGCCGGAAACAGGAGCGCACACCGTTCCCTCTTGGGGAACCACGGCAACGCCATCGCCCACGGCACGGCTGCTAAAAGCGGGGTCATTGGTATTTTCTAGATGAACAAGCTCGCCGGCAACGGGAGCGAGGATTTCGAACTCGGAAGCTGCAGTCTTCTGCTCATCCGAACCGCCCATCAGGCGAGAAAAGAAACCCATGGTGGCATGTCCCTTCATAAATATAGCCCAACCAAAATCAAGCGAATGCGCCCATTGAGACGTGCGCGATCAAAGACTTTGGTTAGGCCCACGTCCGAGGGGACTCGGTAACCTTCCGCATTTCTTTTACGGGGGTTATTGTAGACAAGCCCAAAGCCGGAACAATCATTATGACCGGCGAACGGTATTTTTTCTCCGATAAACGGTATTTATGCGGTACTTAGGGACGTTCCTTTTCTGCCGGCACTCGGGGACACTCCTCACTCTGGTGCATTGGGGACAGGTTTGTTTGCACCAGGTTGGTGCAGATTAACCTGGTCCCATTGCACCAATTTCGTATGCGCTAGATAAAGAGCTCGCATTCCTTCCGCACGACGCAAACCTTGCTCAGCATCTGGGAAACAGCGGATAGCTTGTTGGGATCAGCCTTACGAGCACCTCGCGGACATACGGCAATGCAGCGCATGCAGGAGATGCACGCCTCGCCAGCTGCTCGTTTGGGGTCACCCTTGTCGATAGCACAAACGGGGCACGCCGCGGCGCATGCACCGCAGGAAACGCAATCCTCTGTTGCCTCGGGTGCCATGCGGTGACCTCCAGCTTGTTTATAAGGACGATTGCCGGGGATAGAGGGCTCGGACGCATCCTCAGCCAACAGCTTTTGCTGAATTTGCTGAGCAAACTCAGCAAGCTGCGCCGCATCCTGCGCATCCGGACGACCGGCAGCAAACTGTCGCGCAATGGAATGTTCTGCAATGGCCGCAACTGCCGCGATCACCCGGAATCCCGCATGCTTCGCAACGTCCTCCAGCTCTACGAGCGTGTCCTCAAACGCGCGGTTTCCGTATACACAAACCAAAACAGCCCGAGCCCCGTTGCCGCGCACCATGCCCAACCGGTCAGCCACCACAGCCGGGATTCTACCGGCATACGCCGGCACAGAGATTACGGCCACGTCGTCCTCGGTCATCGAGACAGCGCTGAAATCTAGCCCGCTATCGGTCAGATCGACGGTAACGGTATTCTTGTCCAGTGCCCCGGCCACAAGGCCAGACACCTTCTGCGTTCCACCCGTCGGACTAAACACAATTTCGAATACGCTCATCGAGGCACCCTCCCCTACGCCTGGCAACGCGTCAAGCCGCTTTCACATCCAGCCAGAGTATACGGCACGTGGGGTCCCCGTTTTGATGCACCAAGCACCCCAATGCACCCACCCTACGCTGTCTGCCTCTTCGTTTTGTATAAATTACGGTACAAATTGTATATATTTACGGGATACCGCTGTGTTCTCCCGAGGTACCCCATCCTAGCCCGTGCAAAAAACGGAGTATTCTGCAACGTAACCACGCCAGCACCGCCGCGGGTGGGCAAAACTGTAGGGCGCCGTATCATTCTAAGTCC
>DXLY01000134.1 GCA_019414465.1 Collinsella sp. | reverse complement strand
GCTCGGCCAAAAAGTCGATGGCATATTGGGCGGCCACCATGGAGCCCTTTGCCAGCACGGTCTCGTCGATCTTGTAGAAGCAGGAATGTTGGGCGTACGTGGCGCCAATCTTGGGGTTGCGCGTACCTACAAAGGCGAGCGCGCCCGGTACGCGACGCAGGTACTCCGAAAAATCCTCGCCCGAAAGCGTGCCGCGATAATGGCCTTGGCCGGTGGGGCCCAGGCACTTCATTACAGCCTGACGGCAGCGCTCGCTCGAGGCGGCGTCGTTTTCGACCTTGTAGTTGGCGATGGTGTAGTCGGTGAGCTCTGCCTCGGCGCCCAGGGCGGCCGCGGTATGCTCCACGATGCGGCGCATGAGCTCCGGCATTTCCTCGTGGGTCGAATCGCCGTAGGTGCGCACTGTGCCGGCGAGGTAGGCCGTGCCGGCGATAACGTTACGCGCGGTGCCGCCGTGCAGCTCGCCGACGGTGATGACGGCCGGCTCGTAGGGGCTGATTTCGCGCGAGACGATGGTCTGCAGGGCGTTGACAATCTCGGCGGCAACCATGACGGCGTCGTGACCTCGCTGGGGCATGGCGCCATGGCACGAGGTGCCGCGGACATCGATGCGGAACCAGTCGGTATTGGCCATGCGCGGACCGGGCTCGCAGCTTACAGTGCCGGCGTCAACCTCGCTCCAGATATGCGCGGCGTAGGCACCATCGACGCCGTCGAGCACGCCCGTGCCGATCATGAGCTTGGCGCCCTGGCCGTTTTCCTCGCTGGGCTGGAAGACGATGCGGACTTCGCCGTGGATGTCGTCGGTCATATGGCGCAGGATCTGCAGCGTTCCGAGCATCATGGCGATATGGCAGTCGTGGCCGCAGGCGTGCATGCAGCCCTCGTTGACGCTGGCGAACTCCTCGCCGGTCTGCTCGGTGACGGGCAGGGCGTCGATGTCGGCGCGCAGCAGGATGCGGCGGCGTGGCGTGCCGTCCTCGCGGTAGGCATCCGGCGCGGTGCCGCGAAGCGTTGCCACCAGGCCCGTCTTAAGGGGACGCTCGTAGGGGATATTCATGGCGTCGAGCTGGTTGGCGATGTCGGAGGTCGTGCGCTCCTCGGCGAGGCTCAGCTCCGGGTGCTTATGGAAGTGCCGGCGCTGCTTGATGATATAGGGTTCAAACTCGGTAGCGATATCTTTGATGGCTGCGGTGACGTCGTCAGCCGCGCGAGCCTCGGTCGCCGCCATAATCTGCTGTGCCTTGGTCTTCGTCATGGTCGATTTGCTCCTTGCTGGGTTGATCGCAAAATCGTACAGGCTCTCTCCAGTATGCCACCTGCCGCTAGGGCTGGTAAAGTTGCCGTTTGCCGCTTGGGGTTTTGTTGCAAGGGCGGGGGAGTACACTCGGGGGTGTTGAATTTCCTGCCAGAGATGGGGATGCCCATGCAACATATCGATCGGATTATCCGCTCCAAGAACGTCTTTACCGCGCAAGACGGCATCGATACCGCCCGCGAGCTGGCGATTGCCATCGCAGGCGACCGTATCGTCGCAGTCGGTGCGCCCGATGACGTGATCGCCGCCGCTTCTGCCGCCACGTCGGTTATCGACTACGGCGAACAGTTTGTCTGCCCCGGTTTCCATGATGCGCACTTGCACTTCTTCCATACCTCGGTCGGCTCCTCGCCGTACATGCTCATGGATATGGGCACGTCCGAGGCGGCGCTGGTGCAACATGCGCTCGAGTTTTCCCAGGATCTGCCTAGTGACGCTTGGGTTGTGACGCAGGGCTGGCGCGACTACCGTTGGGACCCGCCCGAGCATCCTACCAAGGCGTCGCTCGATGCGGCATTCCCCGATCGTCCCTGCGTTATGTATTCGGGCGACGGACACACGCTTTGGCTCAACAGCCGCGCACTCGAGGCGCTCGGCGTCACACGCGACAGCGAGCCGCCAGCGGGCGGCAGCTACGACAAGGATGCAAACGGTGAGCTCACGGGCATTGCTCACGAGGCGGCTGGCATGCAGCTGCTACCGCGCTGCCTTGAGTGGCTGGGGGAGGATCGCATTGCAAGCGCTTACTCCGATCAAATGAGGCGTATGGCCGAGCAGGGCATCACCTCGATATGCGATATGTCGCTCATGCCCATGCCGGGCTGTGACTTTATTCGCGACGATGTTTACGACAAGCTGCAAGCCGCCGGCAAGCTGGGCATCCGCGCCCATCTGTTTCCCACGCTGCTGGATGACCAATCGCGCTTGGAAGAGCTGCAGGCTCGCTATGCGAACAACGCGCTGCTCTCGGCGCCTGGTTTTAAGCAGTTCTTCGACGGCGTGTCGAGCGAACACACGGCGTATCTCACCGAGCCCTATACCAATCCGCGCTTCCCGGGCGATCAGGGCCGTTTGACAGTTCCTGCCGAGCGCATGCGTAAGCTGGTTCTGGCGGCTGCGGAGCGCGGCCACACCGTGCGTATCCACGTCATCGGCGACGGTGCCATCCATGCCGCGCTCGATATCTTTGAGGAGGCCGCCGAACTGTACGGCCTGCCCCAGCACGGCCATAACACACTCGAGCATCTGGAGAACCTCTTGCCCGAGGACATCGACCGCCTGCGCAAGCTTAACGTCGTTGCCTCGAGCCAGCCCTGTCACATTACACTCGACCCGGGCGGCCCCGAGCGCGATCTGGGCCTGGAACGCAGCCGCATCATGTGGCCGTTTGCGACCTATAAGCAGCGCGGCATCCGCCAAGCCTTCGGCACCGATAGCCCCATAACAGCTGTTACCAGCATGAACGTGCTCTACACGGCTATCACGCGCCAAGACCCCAAAAGCCACTGGCCCGAGGGCGGCTGGTTGCCGAGCGAGCGCATCGATGCAGCAACAGCCCTGCGCAACTACACGCTTGGCAGCGCATACGCAGCGGGCGACGAGCAAAACCTCGGCAGCCTGGAACCCGGCAAATACGCCGACCTGGTAGTCCTGGACCAAAACCCGCTCACCATCGACCCCCAAGAGCTCCAGGCTACCAAGGTTCAGGCCACCTACCTGGCAGGCAACTTGATTTACGAGCGCTAACCCCACATCCCACCCCTCAGTTGCGGTGAAATAGTCCCTAAAATCGGCCTTCAAGCCCAAAAACAGGAACTATTCCACCGCAACTTAAAAGAGCGCGTCCCAACAACGTGCTCCTATCTTGTGCATTCCATCCGCATCGCCATTTTGCTGCACTGACTTTTCTGAATGTCGGGCCCGAATTAGTTAACCTGCCTCCCGTGTGGCTCCGGAGGGGCGGGGCATAAGGTTTCCTGCTCGGGCAGTCCTGCTCGCACGAAGGCCACATTAAGTGGCCTTCGGCTCGTGCGGAACTCGCGATAAACCTTATGCCCCGCCCCTCCGGAGCCACACGGGAGGCACTGCTAAGTTATCCCCCGGCATTCAGAAAATCTAAGTGCCAAAAAATAAGATT
>DXLY01000133.1 GCA_019414465.1 Collinsella sp. | reverse complement strand
GGCTCATTGGTGCGGGCGACCGCTATGGCCTGCTGGGCGAGAACGGTGCCGGCAAGTCGACGCTGCTCGACGTGATCCAGGGCAAGATTGAACCCACGCGCGGCCGCGTGAAGATTGGCCAGACAGTGCGCTTTGGCGTGCTGTCGCAGCAGCTCGAGGAGCTCGAACCCTACATGGGCGACACGATCCGCGAGGTGCTCGGCAACTATAAGAAGTACTACGTCATCGACGGCAAGGAGACTTCGCCCGAGAAGCTCTGCGAGCGTCTGGGCTTTACGACGCAGCAGCTCTGGAGCCGCATCGGCGATCTTTCGGGCGGCCAGCGCCGTCGCCTGTCGCTGTTGCTGACGATTCTGGACGAGCCCAACGTGCTCATCCTGGACGAGCCGGGCAACGACCTGGATACCGACATGCTCGCGATTGTCGAGGACCTGCTGGACGGCTGGCCCGGCACGCTGATCCTGGTGACACACGATCGCTTTTTGATGGAGCGCGTGACCGACCAACAGTGGGCACTGCTCGATGGCCATCTGACGCATATGCCCGGCGGCGTGGACCAGTACCTGCGCCTGTGCAACGCTACCGCCGAGGGCGAGCCCGTGGGCGCGCCGAGCGCTAAGACCGGCACGTTCGACACCGGTGCGGCGGCTGCTGCCGACAAGCCCAAGTCGAGCGGTCAGCCCAACGGCCTTTCCAACGCCGAGCGTCAGAAGCTCCGCCGCGAGGTGAGCTCGCTCGAGCGCAAGATGGAGACGCAGCGCGCCCGCGTGGAGGAGGCCGAGGCCGCCATGGCCCAGGTCGATCCCACCAACTACACGGCGCTCGGCGAGCAGCAGGCAAAGATCGACGAGGCTCACGCCGCCATGGACGAGCTGGAGATGGCGTGGCTCGAGGCGAGCGAAAAGCTCGAGGGCGAGGAGTAGGCGAGAATGATCAAAGCCGCGTTTTTCGATATCGACGGTACGCTGCTGAGCTTTAAGACCCACCGGATTCCGGCGTCGGCGCAGCAGGTGCTCGACAGCTTTCGCGAGCAGGGGATTGCGTGCGTGATCGCCACGGGCCGTCCGACCTACCAGATGCCGGACTGGCTGTTCGACCTGGGCTGGGATGCGTACATTACGCTTTCGGGCCAGCACTGTTTTGATGCCAAGGGCGTCTACCGCAGCTGCCCGATCGATCCGGACGACGTTGCGGTGATTGTGGACCAGGTGGCGCAGGGGCGCTACGACTCACTGTGCATGCAGGGCGAGAACTCGTTTGTGAACCGCCTGTCCGAGCGCGTGGTGACGGCTGGCAGCAACGCGGGAATCGTCTACCACGAGGAGCCGTTTGAGCATGCCTTTGACGCGCCGGTCTATCAGTTCTGTGCCTTTGTTGACCCAGTTGACGAGCATATCGTGACCGATGCCGTGTCGCATTCGCTCACCACGCGCTGGTGCGACCTGTTCTGCGACATTATTCCGGCCAACGGCGGCAAGGACCTGGGTGTGGCGGCGACGCTGGAGCGCCTGGGCATCGACGCGAGTGAAGCGATTGCCTTTGGCGACGGCGAGAACGACCTGTCGATGTTCTCGGCCGTGGGCACAAGTGTGGCCATGGGCAACGCGCAGGACACGGTGAAAGCTGCGGCGACCTACGTGACGACCGCCGTGGACGACGATGGGATCTACAACGCCGCAAAGCACTTTGGCCTGTTATAGCTGCGGCTCGGCACTTTGGGACGCTCCTTTTCTGCCGGCACCTGGGGACACTCCTTGCGGGGCGTCCCCATTTTGTTTTCGTCCCGCACGTTTTGTGAAACACGGCTAACTTTTAGGCAAAGTAGTAAGACATGGGCAACTTTTGCGGTAAAGTAAGCTGTGAAAAGTATCCAAAGGCTAACTAGCAATCATCGCGAAAGGCGGCCCATGGCCCTACGTGAATCCGGAGAAGACTATCTCGAATCGATCTACGTTCTGTCGGAACGTCAGGGCATCGTGCGCTCGATTGATGTTGCAGAGTACCTTGGCGTAACTAAGGCAAGCGTTTCAAAAGCTATGGCGACGTTGGAGAACAACGGCTACGTCGAAATGGGCAAGCGAGATGTTCATCTGACGGAGCGTGGTCTGGAGGTCGCTCGTCAAATGTGGGAGCGTCACTGCTTTTTCGTGGGGCTGCTGGAGGATGCGGGCGTTTCGGCTGAGGTCGCGTCGCAAGAGGGCTGCCACATGGAGCACTGCCTGAGCGAGGAGAGCTTTGAGAAGCTACGGGCGATGTTGGGTCGGGAAGATGCAGCGGGTCCAACAACAGAAGCCTAACTGTCCCACAGTAGCGCGGAGTTCACGCAAAGCGCGAACCAGCGACTGGGACCAGCGGCCCTTTCGGCCAAGTCCATTTCAGCAAAGGAGCCCTGCCAGCAAGCGATGCCCAAGAACCACCAGCAACGTCACCGTAGGCCGGGGTCGGGCTTGGTTTTGAAAACACTCCGCAGCGCGAGGCCCGTCTTTCCGTTGCTCCGCAGGAGCAGGAAAGGCGGGCCTCATGCGTGAGGACGTTTTCAAAACCAAGCCCGGCCCCGGCCGGAGGGACCACGAGTGCTACAGGTTCTTGACACCCATCGCGCGCATGGCGTTCAGGATGGCGATGATCGCCACGCCCACGTCGCCGAACACAGCAAGCCACATGTTGGCGATGCCGAGCGCCGCAAGCACCAAAATCAGCAGCTTAATACCCAGCGCAAAGATGATGTTCTGCCAAACAATCGCCATGGTCTTGCGTGCCACACGGATCGCGCGGGAAATGTTGGACGGCTTGTCGTCCATGAGCACGACATCGGCGGCCTCGATCGCAGCGTCAGAACCCATAGCGCCCATGGCAATGCCCACATCGGCGCGCGTAAGCACGGGCGCATCGTTGATGCCGTCGCCCACAAAGGCGAGCTTGCCCTTGCCACTCTCGGTTGCAAGCAGCGCCTCGACGCGCTCGACCTTATCGCCCGGCAGCAGTTGCGCGTGGAACTCGTCGAGACTGAGTTGCTTGGCCACAGACGCCGCAACCTCCTCGTGGTCGCCCGTGAGCATGACGGTGCGCTTGACACCGGCGGCGTGCAGGTCGCGAATCGTTTGCTCAGCATCGGCCTTGACGGTGTCTGCAATCACGATGTGGCCGGCGTACACGCCGTCAACGAGCACATGCAGAATCGTTCCGACGACCTCGCAATCGGGCGCTTCGACTCCGGCCGCGGCGAGCATCTTTGCGTTGCCAACGACGACGTGCTTGCCGTCGATGGTTGCCGTCACGCCATGGCCCGCGTCGTTGGTGGAGTCGCTTACGCGCTTGGGGTCGACCTCGCCCTGGTAGGCGACACGTACGGACTGCGCGATGGGGTGATCGGAGAACGACTCAGCAAGGGCTGCGACTTCGAGCAACGACTGCTCGGTATAGCCGGCCTCGGGGTGTACCGCGACCACCGAGAACGTGCCGTTGGTGAGGGTGCCCGTCTTGTCAAAGACGACGGTGTCCACGTCGGCGAGCGTCTCGAGGTAGTTAGAACCCTTGATGAGAACGCCCAGCTTGGAT
>DXLY01000132.1 GCA_019414465.1 Collinsella sp. | reverse complement strand
TTTAAAACCGGGCTCGAACAAACACGCCTATTGACAATGGCTTTCTCATATTAAAGGGCCCCGGCCGAGAATTCGACCGAGGCCCTTGGACAGAGCTATGTTCGGCTTTCGCCGTGTGTCTGCGAGCTACTCCTCGACGAGCTCAAACTGATCGGGACCGACGCCGCACACCGGGCACACATAATCCTCGGGCAGCTCGGGCGTATCGACCTCAACCTCGTAACCGCAAACGACGCACACGAACTTATACGTCTTCTTCTCCTCAGCCATGATGTTCTCCTCTCAAACGCGACTGGTGATGTACTTCATTTATCAGTATAGATTCTCAATAATATAATGCAAGTATTTTTAAAACATTTCTAGCCTTGATACGAGGACGCCTTCGGAGGCGTCTTGCCCTTCAGGACCTTATGGTAGTAATCGTAGGTGAGCGGCGTCTCGTCACTCAAGCGCTCGGCATCCTCGACCTCGCCGATAAACAGTAGATGCGTGCCAACATCCACAGTGTCGATCAAATGGCAGCTAAACAGGGCCGCCGCGTGCTCGGGCACATAGGGCATGCCCAGAGCCGTCTCGCGGGTCTCGTATTTGGCAAACTTGTCATAATCGCTGCTGGTGCGGAACCCAAAGTTACCGATGTAGAGCATATCGGCGGTCTGATCGATCACGGTCAGCGCGAACGCTTTGGCCGAAGCGATGACGCCCGAGGTGACGTTGTCCTTGTTCACGGCAACCGAAATGCGCGGCGGCATGGACGTCACCTGCACCGCAGTGTTGATGACGCAGCCGGCGCGCAGCCCGTCTGCCGCGGCGCTCACCACGTACAGACCGCTCGGCATGGTAAAGAACGCAGTTTTGTCCATAACAATCACTCCCCTAACCCGGGTTGGAACCTCATGGATGTATGTACCCACAAAAAAGGCGGCGCCCACAACGGACACCACCTTTGAGACATATGTGTCAAAACAGTATAAGCAAGATGAGACGCCCGCAGTTGCGGTGAAATAGGGACTGAATAGCCCCTCAAACAGGCAAAACAGTCCGTATTCCACCGCAACTTATGAAGGGCGTCAGCGATTACGCTCCTTAAGCGCGCGGTCGATCTCGCGTTGGACATCACGCTTGGCCATGTCCTCGCGCTTGTCGTAGAGCTTTTTGCCTCGGCCCAGGCCCAGCAGCAGCTTTACGCGGCCGTCGGTATTAAAGTAGAGCTCCAACGGTACCAGCGCATAACCACGGTTGCGAAGTTTGCCGTCGAGAAAGTCAATCTCCTTGCGGTGTAGCAGCAGACGACGACGGCGATCAGGATCGCGGTTCCACACGCCACCATGGCTATAAGGGTGAATATGCAGGCCAACGAGCCAGCACTCGCCGCCACGAATCAGCGCGAAGGTATCGGTGATCTGGCAGGCGCGCTCGCGAATCGACTTGACCTCGGTGCCACTCAGCTCAATGCCGCACTCAAACGTCTCATCGATAAAGTACTCATGATGTGCCGAGCGATTCTTGGAGATGAGCTTGCGCTCGCGCTTACTGGGCATCGCCGGCCTCCTTGGTGCCATTGGCGTTTGAGCCCGCAGCCTCGCGCTTTGCCCTGCGCTCGGCATTAAGCTCGGCATCGCTCTCGCGCACCAGCTTGATAATCGCCGCGCATGCCTCCTCGCCCACCAGGTCGCGGGCACGGACCGTCAGACGCGTAGCCTCCTGCTTGTCGCCGTCGCTTGCAGCATCGGTCGCGCACATGATCAGGCAGATGGCGATCTCGGCCGAAGGCGAGGTCGGCACGCCCTGCAGGGCGAGCTCACCCATCACATGGTCGTCACTCTCGTCCGCGGCATCCGGATAGGTGGTATGGATCTTGTTGAGCAGGCGCGTCGTATGCGCATCATTGGGCGCCAGGCGCAGCGCCAGACGCGCGCAGCCCACGGCAGCCGAAATGTTCTCGGTCTCGGGCTCCAAGAAGTACTGACCCAAGTTGGTGTAGGCGCGTGCGGCGCACTTACCGTCGCTCGCGCGCTCCAGCACCGAGAACGAGAGCGATGCCCACTCCTGCTTGTCCTCGAGCGCGCGGAACAGCTCGGCCAAGTCCAAGCGATAGTTGCAGTTCATGGGATCCCAACGCACGGCCTGCATCAGGGCATTCCGAGCACTCACATAATCCTGCTGGCGAATGTAGGCAAACGCCATGTCGGAGTACAGGCGGTCAAAGGGAACCTCGACCTGCACCAGCTCGCGCGGATCCTTCTCCACACGGCGATAGGCCAGGCGCTCAAACTTGCTGTCGAAGCTAAAGTACTGGCGCTTCTCCTCCGTCTTGCACTCAGCGTCGATATACTCCTCGGCGAGCTCCACCAGACGCTCAAGCAGCGGCGTCGCCGTAGCCAGGTCGCCCTGCGCCAGATAGTTCTCGGCATACGTGATGTCTTCCAAGCTGATAGGCAGGTCCATGACAACTCCTCGGTCCGGGCGGCAGACTCAACGCGCGCCTTAAATATCGGTCAATACACAAAACCCGGGTCTCTAACGAGGCCCGGGCGTTCAATTTTGGTAGCCCGGGCGTGAATTATCCCGAACTTTTCCAAGTGTATCACAGTGCGCGGATACTGCCGATTAAAGGTGGCTTTGGTGTTCTGCTCGCAGCCTAATGTATTATTTTGAACATTTTTGCCTAAAAAAATGCCCACCCCGGCAGAGCCGGAGTGGGCGAAGCGCTATTTGCGGTTAATGAATAAACACATTGCGAGCACGCCGACAGCTGCTCCCAGCTGTGCGCCTAAAAGTACCATGAGAATGTTGCCTAACATATAAGCTCCTGACTAAGCTGCATAAAGCTTGCGCTTGATTGCCTGGGCGACAGCCCTGTTGGTGTCAGGGCCATGGAAGCCATCGGCACCACACGATCCAACCGAGATGCCATGGTTCATAAGCCATTGCTGGTGCTTGTGGATGGTGCCGTTGGTCATCTGTCGAGCCTGGACACCGCCGACGACAGGATAGATGGCACACCCAATCTTGCGTTGCAACGCGAGTACCATGTCTGAGCCAACGCCATTGCCGGTCTTTGTCCAATTGACACAATTCTCAACAGCCCAGAAATAGCGCTGGTTACATTCCCACTGCCCAGAGATAACGCCGTCAACAGTAGTGCCGAGCTGCTTTTGGATTGCGCGCGTGAATTTGGGGCCCCAGTAACGAACGTCACCGAGATCAGCGTCGGTGTTGTCGGCGACCTCGGTATTGTCGCCTGAAAGCGTCTTGCCGTCGCTGAGCCAGTAGAGAGTGCCGTCCCATGGATAGCTGTAATAAGCCTTGATGTTCGATTCGCGGGCGTTTTGGTCGCCCTTGGTGCCGGTGATGGTGCCCTTCTCCGAGATGGAGAACTGCGCCAAGAGGTCTCCGCGCATGGATCCGTAAGGCGAGATACACACGGCGGTATGACAGCGCTTGTTGACATAGATGTCTCCGCGCTGAGCGGACTTGACGCCCATCTTGCGCCACCCGAAAAGACCGGTCTTGAGCAGCTGTTCGACCATGTTGCCGGTATAGGTGGCACCGAAAGTGTTGATGCCGACGGCGCGAAGTGCCGTGATGACGGCAGACGAGCAATCGCGGTCGCCGCCGGCGATGGTCACGGTCGTGCCGTCCGACAGCCTGATCGTCTCGGTGGTGCCGTCGCCCATGCGATTGTATTGCGAATATCCATGACCGGAGCCGGCGTCATGTGTGACAAGATGCTCCATGACC
>DXLY01000131.1:619-3805 GCA_019414465.1 Collinsella sp. | reverse complement strand
CTTCTTGGTGATCCCACAGTTCAATACCGCGATCGCTCGTCCATTCAAAGAAACGCTCGAAGGCCTGGTCGGGCGTGAGCCATGGCTCGGGCTCACTGCCATCCTCGGGCTCCCACCAGGTGGGGGAGAGCGCGCCGAGCGAGCCAAACTCGGCTTCGGTTCCCGTGCCGCCCGAGAATGAGCTGGCGGCGCCGGCGCCGGAGACGGTGCTGGCGGCGGTATCTGTCGTGGTCTGTGCCATGTGTTTGCTTTCTCTCGCGATTGTCCGCCAACTATTATGGCGTAGCGGCGGCGCGGAGCGGCAGCGCGCGAGAAAATGCAGGAAATGGGCGTGCGGTGCTAGCGTTCCTGAGGCAGGCGCTTCTTGCCTTTCCGGGCACGGTTTCTAAAGTTCTCGACGGCCTCTTCCATGCCGAGAGGCACGTAGGTGAGCTCATCGAGGTTATCGGGCAGGTAGCAGGCAAGGCTTTGCTCCTGCATGCGGCCCGCCGTGAGCTGTTCGTCGGTTGGCTGCGCACCGGGTGTGGCGCAAATGCCATAGACGACGGCGCCCATCTCGCGCGTGCGGCATTCATATTCGGTCTCGGGATGCTCGGGATGGTCGCGGCGTACGTCGTCACTTACCCAAAGCGTGTCGTAGCCGGCCGCGGCAAACTGTCCCAGGGCGTAATCGCGCAATGGTTTGCTGTCGGTGCGCAGCGTGACGGTGGCGTTGGCTGCAAAGAGCGGGCGGTAGAGCATCAAATGGTCGACATGGACGAGTCGTTTTTTGGCGTACTTGGCCTTGGGCTGCGGCGTGGGAAAGTTGATGGTGATGGCATCGAGCTCGCCTGCGGCAAATAGCTGTGGCAGCGATGCGGCGCCTCGGGGCAGGACGAGTGCGTTGGATAGCTCCTGCTCGCAGATTTTCTGCGCGGCATAGGCAATGCAGATGGGCTCCTGGTCCATGCCGATAAAGAGGGTGTTTGGCTCGTGGCCCGCGCGCTCTACAAGGTACGTTCCCTTGCCACAGCCAAGATCCAGGTGAAGGTGTTCGAAGGGCTTGCTGCCAGCTGGCGCACAAGCCTCGCGCCAATCTCCGGCATAAGCCTCGGGGTTCGTCTCGATCGCATCGGCGTAGCGCTCCAGGCGCTCCTCGAGCACAAAGTTCTTAGGCGTGCGAACGTGGACGGCTCCCATGAGGCTCCTTGGTCATAAATGCGAAACGCATGGCCGCGCGTTCCGTCAATGGGTTGAAAAGGGCGGGCATAGATTGCCCGAAAGATGTGGTGCGGCTCGGCGGCGAGTCGTCGGTGCCTACAGGCGCTTGAGAATCACATAGCGGTTGAGCTCGCCGCTACGACCGTCGGCATGGAAGCGCTCAAGCTCGCGCACGGGGACCTCGCCGCTCTTGTAGAACGTACGGACGCCGCGCACCAGGTCGGTGATCTGCTGATCGTCAAAGTGATGGCAATAGCGGTAGGCGTGGCGGTCGTTTTGCCAGCCGATGAGGTGGTCGCCGGCTTCAAACTGTGCGGAATCGTAACCCTCAAACGGCGGGGTGAGCTCGGCGCGGGCTTCGGCGCGAACAGCCTTGCGCGCCATGCGCTCGTCGTTCATAAACTCCCAAAAGCTGATGGCGATGATGCCGCCCGGGCGCGTCTGGCGCACCAGGGCGTCGAGCACGCGTACACGGTACTCGCACGACGGCACATGGTGCATAAAGCCAAAGCAGACCGAGATGTCGGCGAGCGGGGCGTCGAAAAGCACGTCGGGCGTCTCGGCGGGGTTGAGCTTCATAAGGGCGTCGAGCACGTCGAGTTCCTGGAAGTGCAGGTTGGGAATGCGCAGCGCGTGGCCATGTGCATCGATGGCCAGGTCTTGGCACGAGTCGACACCATAGAACTCAAACGGGCAGCTGGCATCTGCCGAGGGGTTTGCGCCATCGACGCCCTTGGCGGCAAGTGCGCCGCCGGCGGCAAAGTTCTCGAATCGCATATTGCCACAGGCAAGATCGAAGACGCGGACGGGATGCTCGATCGTGGCGACGTCGAGCTGTTCGAGCGCGATATCCATGGTGCGTACCCAGCCGGGCCACGGGGCCTGGCGCGTATCGGAAAAGGAAGCGGAGTGCTCGCGATAGAACGTGTTGTTGAGCTGGATGAGCGATGAGGCGAAATCGCGGTTCACGGCGCGGAACTCCCTCCGTTGGCGGTGCGGAATAAACAGTACGACCATACTACCGTTAACGCCGCAACGGGGACAACCAAGCTACGGGTCATTGCTTTGTTTGGACAAATTTCCGCAGCTCATATGCGCCCGCAACCGCCGGTTGTCAAAAATCTCACTAGAATAGGTGGCATGCTTTTGGCGGTGGCGGATAGATTTTTAACTGTGCAAGGCGCCTTAAGAACAAAAGCGGTCCGGCGGTACGGCTGGCATCACATAGGAGGAACCATGAATGTAGAAACTGCGCAGCGGCTCGCCGACCTTCGCCGCAGCAAAGGCTTTAGTCAAGAAGGGCTGGCACGAAAGCTGGGACTGTCGCGCCAGGCGGTCAGTAAATGGGAGCGCGCGGAGAGCTCGCCCGATACCGAGAACCTGATCTCGCTCGCAAAACTCTATGGCGTGAGTTTGGACGAGCTCCTCAATCCGAGTGACGAGATCGAGGACGATATCGAGTTTGAGAACGAGGACCGCGCCCGTCAGCGCGAGGCCGAGGCCGCGGAGCGTGCCCGCACCCATGAGGCGGCGGCACGAGCTACCGAGGCGGCAACACAGGCGAGTGACGCCGCCGCCAAGGCGGCGCAAGCGGCAAGCTGGAGTGCACAGGCCGCTAATGCCGCTACGGCGCAGGCGACGAGTGGCACCGCGGTTGGCTCGACTCCGGTGAAGGGCCCGTTCCAGTCGTTCCCGTATTGGGCCGTGTGCTGGCTACTGTTCTTTTTGCTGATGTTCCTGTTTGGTGCCGGCCCCTTTGCCGCACTGATCTTCTTTACGATTCCCATCTATCACTGGGTGGCGCGTGCGCTCGATGGTGATTGGGCACGCGGGGATATTCAGGTTGGTCCGGCGCCGGCGGCGGTCAGGGCCCAGGGGAAGGATACTTCTGCGGAACCTGATGCTGACGTGGCTACCGCGGCCACCGCTGAGCCATGTGCCAAAGAAGGTGACGAATGATGAAGCTTTCGCATGAATCCAAGCTGC
>DXLY01000131.1:0-609 GCA_019414465.1 Collinsella sp. | reverse complement strand
AAGCTGCGCCTGGGCGTCGGCATCGGAGCGTTTGTACTGATTATCGGGCCTGTTTTTGGCGTTTCGCGGACTTTGATTCATTTTGATGGCCCGTGGGATCTCGACGATGTTATACCCGGCTTGTCCGGTATGGACGATGTGGTTGATGACGACGATTTTATGAACGATGGCGGTAACTATTCCGCTCGGCCTCAGCAGCTTTCGTGTACGACCTTTGATGCCGATGAGTTTCGCTACCTCGATTTCGATATCGATGCGGCTACGGTGGACGTCAAGGTTATTGATGGTAACAAGGCTCGCGTTATCGAGCGGGGACGCGTTGCCAATGGTATGGATGCCTCCAAGGCCGCGACGCAGAACATCGCATCCGTCGAGGACTCGACGCTCAAGGTTTCCCAGTTTGGAAGTGATGACGGTAAGGCAATCGATCGCTCAGTTACGGTCGAGCTGCCGCGCCGTGTTGCCGAACATCTGAAGGGAGTCAACGCGCACGTGGGCTCGGGTGATCTGCAGATTGCCGGTGTCACCTGTGATGGTTTCGACCTTTTCCTGGGTGCGGGAGATGTAGAGTTTGCGGGCAGCGTGACTGATGCGCTCAGTGCTGAGGTC
>DXLY01000130.1 GCA_019414465.1 Collinsella sp. | reverse complement strand
GCTCGTGGATGTGATCAGCACTTACGCCCGCCTCGGCCACTTCATCAATGATGTCGCCCCCGGTATGGTCGTCGTGCGCGCAGTTCACATGAGCCGGATTGGCAGCGGTCCCCAGCACGGTACGGCGAATCGCCGCATGCGCGCGGGCATTACGACGAAGGCCGCGGATAGCCGCATCCACGATAAAGCCCGTGACCAGCGCGATCAGCGCCTTCGAGGCGAGCAGCATCGCCATGGTCTGCACGGGAACTTGCTCGGCGAGCAACAGCGGCAGCATCTCATCGGAGGTCGAAAGGAACACCGCCACCAACGTGCCCAAGGTCACGACACGACCGGCGTACAGCGTTGCCGCCATTGCCGAAAAGCCGCACTGCGGCACCATGCCCAGCAACGAGCCAACCACGGGACCCGCGGCGCCGGCGCGCTTGATGGCGCCGTTAACGCTGTCGCCCGCGACGTGCTCCAGGGTCTCGAGGGCCAAATATGTCACCAATAAGAACGGTACCAGCGAGAGCGTGTCCTTGCCGGCGTCGAGCAGAATATCAATCAGCAAATCCATGACGGATGGAACCTTTCGTGTCTTTCGGCAGCATTGTAAAAGTCCTAGCGGTCAACTAGGGTATTGTAGTTGTCCTAGGCGCGATGCCAATAGTTGCCCATGGTAAACTATCATCTCGCCACATCTTAATGACACTGAGCCGCACGACGCGGCCCATCCAAGGAGCAGTTGTATGAACGTTTCACAAGCACTCGAATACGAGCGCCAGCCGTTTATTCCCATGTTTATCTATGGCGATCACGGCGCCATGGAATCCGAGCGCCAGAAGGGCGAGGAGGCCCTTAAGGTGCTCGAAACCGAGTACTTTACCGCCGAGGGCGACCCCAGCTTCGACTTTGCCACCGTGCGCGACCTGGCTGACCGCAACCGCGACCTGTGCGACCAAATTGGCGAGGCACGCCTGCGCAACGTGACGCCCGCGACGCTTTCGCGCGGCCTGTCCGATGCCGACACCTGCGCCGCCATCGGCAAGATGCAAAAGCGTACCGCTGCGTCCGTCATGCGCGAAATCCGCGGCGACCGCGACGCGCTCGGCGTGGCGTACGCCCGCAAGCCTATCCAGGGCACGGTGCTCGGCATCGACATCGAGACCACCGGACGTGCGCCCGAGCGCGGCTACATTATCAACGTGGGCTGGGAGATCATGGAGCTCACCAGCGACGCCGTCCCGCACGACGCCGAGGCACACTACTGCGGCCTGCCCGATATCTACCGCGGCGAGGATGTGCCGTTGTCGAATATCCACCACATCACCTGGGACGACATCGACGGAAAGGAGCCGTTCCGCGAGAACAAGGAGCTGCAGAAGCAGCTGCTCAAGCTCATGAAGAAGTACCCGTACATGGCACACAACGCCGCGTTTGAGGACAGCTGGTTCAAGATTCACCTGGACGGTTACGCCGAGGCGCGTCGTGCCGGCAAGATTATCGTCATCGACTCGCGCCAGATCTGCCGCAGCCTGGATGCCGACGTCCGCTCGCTCCCCCGCGAATCCGCCCCCGCCGCGCTCGAGAACTGGGCGCGCCGCCGTGGAACCCTCGCCGCCGACGCCAACGAGCAGCATCTGGGCCTGGACGACACCGACCTCATGCTCCGCACCGTCCAAGCCGAGTTCAACCTCAAGAACCTATTCGCCAAGTAGAAACGCCTGCGACAAACCCCGGCGTAGATCACGAGCGGTCTCGCAGCGGGAAACCCCGCAGCGGGGCCGCCCTACGTTCCACAGATAGATTTGCCATCACAAATTCTGAACACTCATTGCGAACGATTTCGGCCAATTCCCGACACGTAATTCGTTGTCGGATGGTGATGCATCACTATCAAATGTGCGGCAATTGAGTATTTATATGCTATAGCTAAGCTGCGAAAACTTTTATTTAGGGCATACCAACTCATAATTGCGTCAAGCTTTTGGACAGCATTTGGTTAGACCTCTAAAACGGCTTTTCCACTCAGCGCCGTCAACACGGCATTAGCTGACACGATATATATCATGAGTATCGTATTGTCACATACCACTGCAAAAGCGGTCTACCAGGCCGCGCATTCGGTGTCTGCGAAAGGCATCGAGTCCTGTAACCCTGCCGCGATTTACGGATCATGTCCCACCGGAACGCTCCTTGACGCAGCCGCAGAATGGCTCACCAAACATGATGTTTCCCTCGACGCGAATGATTCCCTCGAGGTGATGGTGTTTGATCGCAGGAATGCGCGCCATGCAATGAACTGTCAATGCCACGTTTCTTCAAAACGATTCTCGAACTCACGCTTTATAGAGCTTGAAGATGGCATCTTCATTGTTGGCGTTGAGCTTTGCGCACTTCAGGCCGCCACCTATCTTCCTTTTCGCGAACTGGTGGAGTACTACTTTGAACTATGCGGCGCTTATTCCCTTGGAACCGACTCTCCCACCTCCTATACCGAGCGTTTCGCGCTCACCTCGACCGAGAGATTGAAACAGTTCTTTAATTCCATTACCAGATGCGACGGTCTGGCTCTTGCCCGAAAGGCGATCCAATGTGTGCGCGACGGATGCCGGTCTCCTATGGAAACAGCCTTTGTCATGATGCTAACGCTGCCCAAAAGCGAAGGAGGGCTTGGTATTAAGGGAATTGAGACCGATTACGAGGTACAGGTCACCGCTGCCGCAAAGAATCTCACGAGACGCAAAAAGTTCTTTATGGATGCGTATCTAAAGAAATCTCGCACAGACATTGAATACAACGGTTTTTATCATGACGCGGAAGAAGACCGCGCCATCGAGGAGGAGCGCAAGAATGCACTTGCGTCCATGGGGTACGGAATCATCACCGTCAGTCGTTATTCCTTTATGCATGCCAGCTCTTTCGTTAGGGTCATGGAAGCAATCCAGCGGAAAGAGGGCGTACGCCCCTCGCGTCTGCCAAAAGACTTTCAAATCATGCAAGAGGACCTGAGACAGTTTGTGCTCAGAAGGTTTATAGAAGAGAAAAAGCGAATTCAGAAGCAGCTTCGCCAGGATTCCGAAGAGCGTCAACGAATCGACCTCGAAAAAGCAACGCTCGAAGGCATCACGCTGGATGACCCGACAATTAATGAAGTTCCGGCAATCGATGACATGCAGACTGTCGAATCCGACAGCCCATCATTTGCCCAAACAAGCAGCCTCGCGCCCGAGGGCAGGGTCTTCGGGGCCGGAGACTAGGCCGGCTAACAAGGTGGGCACCCTAGCGACGTGCAAAATTGCGAGTATTCAGCAGGGTCGGGTGTCTATCACCCTCGAGTGGATCCAAATGTGAAGCGAAATCACTCTTGCGTGAGAGCGTTAGACAACATTTGAGGAAGAACTCATCGGATTAACACCCTAAGATAACTCTTGAACTGCATTATATGACCTGCAATAAATTAGCGGACCCCCTATAGTTGCAGAATACTCCATTTTTTTGCACGGCACGAGGGTACCCACCTTGGCATCGACTATCAAAAAACGCTCAGTCCGGGATCTCGTCCACTATTCCCCATCATTTTGTACAACGAATTACCTGAACGTCATTGACATATGAACATGCACTCATATAATCGAAAGTAAATTATATGAGCGCATGTTCATATGAAAGGATATTGCAATGAGCATCCGCGTTGATGAAACGAAACTCGACATCGAGGCCACCGAACCCGCGATCCCGACCACCTGCTCGCCCGAGGACCTTCCCGACGAGGAGCTTCTCTACGACCTCGCCGACCTGTTCAAGGTCTTCAGCGACACCACGCGCATCAAGATCCTCTATGCCCTCATGGGCCGCGAGCTCTGCGTGGCAGACATCGCCGAAGCGACCGAAACCTCGCAGTCCGCGGTGTCGCACCAGCTGCGCACACTCAAGCAGTCGCACCTGG
>DXLY01000013.1 GCA_019414465.1 Collinsella sp. | reverse complement strand
CGCTGTGTCTCATCGGGCGCATCGGCGCCACAGCGCTGCCCAAACAGGCGCACCTCGCCGGCATCGAGCTTTATAAGCCCGAGAGCAGCTCGAATCGTCGTTGTTTTGCCAGCACCGTTGGCACCAACAAAGCCGACGATCTGGCCAGGCTCCACGGCAAGCGTGACGTCGCGCAGTGAAAAGCGGTCGCTTACAGTGCGTGAGATGCCTTTGAGTTCAAGCAAGTTTTGCATGGTATAGCCTTTCTTGCAGATGGCTACTGCATGGTATCGGGGGCTACCAGGTCGAGCATTTCGTGCAGCTTGTCGCGCGTGACGCCCAAGGCTTCGGCTTGGCTTGCCGCTTTCGCAAGCAGCTCTTCGATATGGCAGAGCTGGTTTTCACGCAAGAGCTCCTGGTTGCCCTCGGCGACAAAACAGCCCTTGCCCTGCACGGTGCAGATAAACCCGAGCTGCTCCAGGTCGGCGTAGGCGCGCTTGGTGGTGATGACGCTCACGCCAAGATCGCTCGCGAGTGCACGGATGCTGGGGAGTTTTGCTCCCGCGGCGAGCGTGCCCGATAAGATCTGAGCTTTGACTTGCGAGGTTATCTGCTCGTAGATGGGCTTGTCGCTCGAATTGGATAGGATGATGTCCACAGCGGCTCCTTAGCTGTTGGGCTACACGTGTATATAACCGGTAAGCACAGTATATATACACTATGCACAGTTATGCAAGAGGCAAATACGGATTGTCCGCTCGTTCGTTCATCTCAATCTGTAACATCTGGAACCGATTTGGACGGCTAGCTGTTACAGATTGAGATTTTGCTGGCGGGCCCCACCTGGTTGTCTCAATCTGTAACAACTGGAGAAGATTTTGGCTGCTAGATGTTACAGATCGAGACATTGGCCACCCGTCTATCCTTATATCTCAATCTGTAACAGATGGACCCGTTTTGAGTGGTTAGATGTTACAGATCGAGATCTTTCTGGGACGCCCACCTGTTTGTCTAAATCTGTAACAGGTAGAGGTTCAAAAACCGTCTAGATGTTACAGATCGAGACAAACTGCTGCGGAGTGCCGCCATCGACTGCTACCTAGGCCCCAACTGATGAATTTGTCCTGATAGGCGCCCTAGAGCGAGATTTCACGGCTACAATAGTACGGTTACAACGACGTAATGCACTCAATGCAAGAAAGGATCCGCATGGCAAGCCTGTCGGATGAAATCTCGTCGCGCCGCACATTCGCGATCATCAGCCACCCGGACGCCGGTAAGACCACGCTTACCGAGAAGCTGCTGCTCTATACCGGCAGCATCCAGACTGCCGGCTCGGTCAAGGGCAAGAGCTCGGCCAAGCATGCCGTTTCGGACTGGATGGACATCGAGAAGGAGCGCGGCATTTCCGTTACCTCCTCGGTGCTGCAGTTCACCTACAACGGCGCCTGCGTCAACATCCTCGATACCCCCGGCCACCAGGACTTTTCGGAAGATACCTACCGTACCCTTATGGCCGCCGACGCCGCGGTCATGGTCATCGACGGCGCTAAGGGCGTCGAGGCCCAGACCAAAAAGCTCTTTAAGGTCTGCACGCTACGCCACATTCCCATCTTCACCTTTGTGAACAAGCTCGACCACGAGGCTCGCGATCCGTTTGAGCTCATGGAAGAGATCGAGAATGTCCTGGGCATCAATACGTATCCCATGAACTGGCCGATCGGCAGCGGTCGTAACTTCCGCGGCGTGTTCGATCGTCAGACCCGTCGCGTTATCGCCTTTGAGGGCGATGGTCACGCCAACGCCACCAAGAAGGTCGCCGAGGTCGAGGCCGAGCTGGGCGACCCCGCCATGGATGAGCTCATTGGCGAGGAGAACCATAAGAACCTAATGGACGATATCGAGCTGCTCGATGGCGCCGGCGACGAGCTCGACTTGGATGCCGTGGCCTGCGGCAAGCTGAGCCCGGCGTTCTTTGGCTCGGCGCTCACCAACTTTGGTGTGGAGCCCTTCCTCAAGGAGTTCCTGCGTCTGGCCCCGACGCCGCGCGCCTATACCGATACGCTCACCAGTGAGCCGGTCGATCCCTGCCGCGACGACTTTAGCGGCTTTGTGTTTAAGATCCAGGCCAATATGGATAAGAACCACCGTGACCGCATCGCCTTTGTGCGCATTTGCTCGGGTAAGTTCGAGCGCGGCATGGATGCCTTCCACGTGCAGGGCAACCGCAAGCTTAAGCTTGCCACGGGCACGTCGATGATGGCCGACGATCGCGCCATCGTGGACGAGGCGTACGCGGGCGATATCGTGGGCCTGTTCGATCCGGGTATCTTTAGCATCGGCGACACTGTGTGCTCCGGCAAGCGCCACGTGCAGTATCCACAGATCCCGACGTTTGCCCCCGAGATGTTCGCTCGCATTACGCAGGTCGACACGCTCAAGCGCAAGCAGTTCGTCAAGGGTATGGAGGAGCTTGCCCAGGAGGGCGCCATCCAAATCTTCCGCGAGCTGGGTGCCGGCATGGAGAGCGTCATCGTGGGCGTGGTTGGCGTGCTGCAGTTTGAGGTACTCGAGCGCCGTCTCAAGGCCGAGTACCGTGTTGAGGTTCGTCGCCAGCCACTGCCCTATACGGACATCCGCTGGATCCAAAACGACCCCGACACCATCGATATCCCGGGCCTTTCGCTCACGCGCGACACACTGCGCGTCGAGGACATGCGCGGCGGTAAGCTGCTGCTGTTCACGAGCCCGTGGAACGTGGATTGGGCAACTGACCACAACCCCGACCTTATCCTGTCGGAGTTTGGCAACGTGGCCTTTTAACGCATCGGCGCGGTGGCCCTGCGGGGCTGCCGCGCCGTTTGCTTGCCTGATGCCGTGTGAGCGGCTATTATACCACCGTCGTCTCAAGACCGGGGCGTCCGAGCAGTTCGGGTCCGATATCCTGCTCGTTAAACCTAAAACCAAAGGAGTACATAATGATCAAGAAGGTCATGGAGGACTACAAGGTCCTGTTGCGGAGCATTCCCGCGGCAACGGTTTCGCTGTTTTTCGTGAGCGTCATCATGATGAACCTGCTGGCCAACAAAGAGCTTATCAGCCTGCCGTATCTGGCACTCGATTGCGGCTTTGTGGTGAGCTGGGTTTCGTTTTTGTGCCAGGACATGATCTGCAAGCGCTTTGGCGCCAAGGCATCCATCAAAATCTCTATCCTCGCGCTGCTGGTCAACCTGGCCGTGAGCCTGTGCTTTTGGGCATGCTCGCTCACGCCCGGTATGTGGGGCGCCTACTACGACACCGGCATGATCGAGGTCAACACCGCCCTTAACGCCACCATCGGCGGCACCTGGTACGTGGTGCTGGGCTCTTCGCTGGCAATGCTCGTTTCTGCCGTGGTTAACTCCACGCTCAACCAGTCGCTCGGCCGCATGCTCAAAAAGAATAACTTTGCGAGCTTCGCCTTCCGCTCCTATGTGTCCACGGGTGTTGGCCAGTTTATCGACAACTTGGTCTTTGCCATTGTGGTGAGCCACACGTTCTTTGGTTGGACCTGGGTGCAGGTCCTTATGTGTTCGCTGACCGGCGCTGTCGCCGAGCTGCTGTGCGAGGTCTTCCTGAGCCCCGTGGGCTACAAGGTCGTGCGCGGCTGGGAGCGCGAGAATGTGGGCTCCGAGTACCTCGAGCGCCACGCAACCGCCTAAGGAGCAAGTATGCGGGTTTTGATCACGGGCGCTTCGGGCGGTATCGGAGCCGCATGCGTGCAGCGCTTTTTGGACGAGGGCCACGAGGTCGTGGGCTTTGATCTGCTGCCGGCGGTGATCGAACACGAGCGCTACCGCCATCTGATCGTTGATGTTCGCGAGCCGGACGCGTTTCCAGACGATCTTGAACCCCAGGTGATCGTGAACGTTGCCGGTACGCAGGATTCGGCTGACGACATCGCCGCCAACCTGTATGGCACCATCAACGTGACCGAGCGCTACGCCTTTGCGGGGGAGGGGCTTGCCGCCAAGCCGGCGCCGGCTATCAAATCCGTGGTCAATGTGGGGTCGGCGAGCGGGCATACGGGATCGGAGTTTCCCGCCTATGCTGCCAGCAAAGGCGGCGTTATCGCCTACACCAAAAACCTTGCAAACCGCTTGGCGCCGCAGGCCATCGCCAACAGTGTGGACCCGGGCGGCGTCATCACGCCGCTCAACCGTTGCGTGATGGAGGACGAGCGCCTGTGGAGCCAGATTATGGAGCTCACGCCGCTCAAGCGCTGGGCCACCGCCCAAGAGATCGCCGAGTGGATCTACTTTGTGGGCGTGACCAACCGGTTTATGACCGGGCAGAGCCTGCTGATCGATGGCGGCGAGGCCGGCCGCACCCAGTTTATCTGGCCCGAGTAACAAAACGCGCCCGATGGAAGCCGTCGGACGCGTTTTTTTATTTTTGTTTCTAGCCGAGACAGCCCCAGTCGATGGGGCTGCTGCCGTTTTGCTTGAGCAATTCATTGGCGGCGGAGAAGGGGCGCGACCCCATAAAAGCGGGGAGTTCTGCCGTGGCGCGGTTGGCCGAAAGCGGCGAGGGGTGCGTGGAGGCAAGGCAGAACTTGCCGGTTGCCTTGCCCGCGCCGGTCGCGGCGAGCTTGCCCTCGACCATCTGCTGGGCAAAGCGGCCCCATGCCAAAAAGACGACCGGCTGGGGCAGCTGGCAGCAACGTTCGATAACGTAGTCGGTGAGCGTGCTCCAGCCCAGCTTGGCGTGCGAGTTGGCGGCATGCTCGCGCACGGTGAGCGTGGTGTTGAGGAGCAGGATGCCCTGTTGTGCCCAGGGGGTTAGATCTCCCGTGGCGGGAATGGGGCAGCCCAGATCGGCGTTGAGTTCCTTATAGATGTTGCGCAGGCTCGGCGGCAACTTGGTTTGCGTCGCAGGCACCGAGAACGACAGTCCCATGGCCTGGTTGGGTCCGTGATAGGGGTCTTGGCCCAAGATGACTACCTTGACCAGGTCGGCCGGCGTGTAGGCGAGGGCATTGAGGATATCGTCTTGTGCTGGGTAGATGGTCTGCTCGGCACGCAGGAGGGCGATGCGCTCGAGTAGCTGGTTCGTCGTGTCACGTACCGGCTGCGGCGCATCGCCCAACCAAGTTGCTATGTTGCGGTCGCGGGTCGCGGCGTCCATGGGGCTCCTTTACGTCAGATGCTCTGTTTGCATCTATTGTAAAGGCGCACCGGTTGCCTTTATGCCGCGGCTACATGAGGAGTGGGGCCTACGAGACGTGCTCGGGCGCTGCCGCCATATGAGCATGCCCAAGTGCGCGAAGGCGCGGAAGCTCGACGGTTGCCACCATGACGCCGGTGAGGATGAGGGCAGCGCCAAGGAAGGCGATGGGGCTCAGGACCTCGCCGACCAGGAAAAACGAGAAGACGGCGGAGCAGACCGGCTCGAGCGAGAAGGCGAAGCCGGTGGTCTCGGCAGGTACGTGGGGCTGCACGAGTGTCTGGGTGATAAAGCCGTAGGCAGAGCAGATGAGTGCGAGCGCAACGACAACGACGATCTCGTTCGGCGTGCTGGGAAGCGTGAAGCCGCCAAAGGTGGACGCGGCGATACCCGAGAACAGGCCGCCGAAGCCCAGCTGCCAAACGCCCAAGGCCAGCGGATCGACTTCCTCGACAAAGCGCTTGGCTACGATAATGTGGCCAGCATAGATAAAGGCCGAGAGCAGCATGATGATCGCGCCGGGGTTCAGGCTGGTAAAGTCGGCGCCCGAGAGCAAAAGCATGCCGCAGGTGACGATGGCGGTGCCGATGAGCACCTTGCGCTCGGGGGCGCGGCGCAGCAGGGCCGCGTTGGCAAACGGCACGATCACGACCGTCAGACTCTGCAAAAAGCCGGCAGTGGAGGCAGAGGTGAGGCTGGAGCCCAGGCACATGCAGGTGAGCTCGGTTGCCATAATGGCGCCGATGATGGCGGCACGGACCATAAGGTCGCGGTTGATGCGGAAAGCGCGCTTGTGGAAGAGCAGCAGGCAGACCACAAAGGCGATGATGCAGCGTAGCGCGACGATGCTCGTGGCGTTCATGCTGTCCATGCCGATCTTCATGAGGGGATACGAAAAGCCCCATGCGACGGGAACGGAAAATGAGAGCGCGATTGCTTTTTTGCGATCCATGGGACTCCTTTTGTTACAGAACGGTTTCGCAAAAAGGATTCTGCTCCCAGATGTGGATGTAGTAAAGCGAATGTATCTTCAGTATGATTAAGAAATACTAATGTATGCAAAAAAAGCCCTGGCAAAACGTTTTACGGCTTCATTGATGTGGAGGCACGATGGCATCGCGGTATCAGATTGTTTGCATGGTGGTCGATCGCGGCAGTCTTAAGGGCGCGGCGGACGAGCTGGGTTATACGCAAAGCGCGGTGAGCCAGGCCGTCAAGGCGCTCGAGCGTGAGCTGGGCACCACGCTTATCGAGCGCGGTAAGCAGGGTGTGTCGCTTACGCGCGATGGCAAACAGTACCTGCCGTATTTGCGACAGATTGTGACTGCCGAGGCTGAGCTCGAGGGCAAGCGCCAGGAACTGCTGGGGCTTTCGTCGACTGATATTCGCATTGCGACGTTTACCAACGTGAGCCGTACTGTGTTGCCGCGCGTGATCCGCGACTTTGGTGCGCTGCACCCGGGCGTACGCTTTACCCTCAAGCAGGGCGATTACACGCGCAACGCTCAATGGGTGCACGATGGCGTGGTTGATTTTTGTTTTACGGCGCGCGGATTTACCACCGGGCTCGAGAAGCGCGTGGTCTATCACGACGAGTTGGTAGCATTGTTGCCGGCCGCGCATCCGCTGACGGCAAAGGAAAAGGTGACACTCGCCGACCTGGCGTCCGAGCCGTTTGTGCTGCTGGATGAGGGCGAACAGAGTCTGGTGCTCGATGCATTTGCGGCGCATGAGCTGTCGCCGCATGTGACGAGCGAGGTCACCGACGACTACACCATCATGGCGATGGTGGAGGAGGGCCTAGGCGTGAGTATGCTATATCGCCGTACCGTTGAGGGCATGCGGGCCGATATTCGCGTACGTCCCATCGTGCATGCTCCCTCGCGCGACGTAGTGGCGGCTTGGCGCAGCTGGGACACCATGCCCATCGCCACGAGGCGCTTTATCGACTATATGAGCTCGCATATTGTCAATTAATGACTGGCGTGGCGTTGAGTGCGGTGTTTAGCGGGCTGTCGCTTTGGCTTGGGTGGCGCGATAGGTGCGTGCCGGGTGGCAGAGTAGTACCGCCACGACCATAAAGAACGCCGTGGTGCCCAGGCTGATGGGGTAGACCATCATGATGTTCGCAAAGGTGCGGAAGTGCGGGAACACGCAGAACACCCAATAGAAGCGGATGCCGCAGACGCAGATCATGGTGATGAGGGCGGGCGTGAGCGAGATACCAAAGCCGCGTAGGTAGCCGGACATGTTTTCGTAGAACATGCTAAAGGCGTACGCCGGGAAGATCGAGCACACGCGGATATAGCCGATCGAGACGATGTTGGGATCGCTGTTGAACAGCGACAAGATCTCACGCCCCAGGCCGACAATAACGATAATTGTGGTGAGCGCGACGATACCGCCTTCGACAAGGCAGACCTTGAGCGTCTTGGTACAGCGGTCGATCTGACGGGCACCGTGATTTTGTCCCACAAAGGTAGTGCAAGCCTGGCTAAAGCTGTTGAGCAGGTTGTAGCACACGTACTCCAGGCTCATGGCGGCGCTCGATGCCGCCATGACCTCGGTGCCCAGGCTGTTGATGGCGGACTGGATGATGATGTTGGCGACGGCAAAGACAGCGCTTTGGATGCCGGCGGGCAGGCCGATCTTAACGATGCGCTTGAGGGCGACGGGGTCTAAGCCTAAGTCGCGTGGGGTGACGCGGACGACGGAGTCGGTCTTGAGCAGGCGAATAAAGAGCGTAGCGGCGCTGACGGTGTAGGCGATGGCGGTGGCGATGGCGACGCCCGCGACGCCCCAGTGGAGTACGGGGACAAAGATGAGGTCCAGGCCAATGTTGAGGACGGTGGACACGGCAAGCGCCTGCAGCGGCATGCGGGTGATGCCGACGGAGCGGAAAATCGCGGCCTCAAAGTTGTAGAGCAAAATCGAGGGCATGCTGAGCAAAAAGACACGTAGGTAGAGTGAAGCGAGCGGCATGGTCTCGGCGGGAACGTTGAGCGCGGCGAGCATGGGCTCGGCAAAGACCTCGCCCAGGGCGATGACGACAAAGCCCACGAGCGCCATTAAAATCGAGGTATGGACGGCGCGTTTGACCATGTTCTGATCGTTGCGGCCGATGGCGTTGGCGATGACCACGTTGGAGCCAAGCGACATGCCTATAAACAGGTTGAGCATAAGACTGGTAAGCGGAACATTGGAGCCGACCGCTGCCATGGCGAGGGTTCCCTGGTCGCCCGAGAAGTTACCGATGATGACCGTGGCGATGAGGTTCGACAGCTGCTCCAAGATGCTCGTGGCGGCCACGGGGAAGGCGAACAGGGGGATATTGCGCCACAGCGAGCCGGTGGTCATGTCAATGTGCTTAGATACGGTGTCAGCCATATGCTCTCAATCTCTAATATGCTCTTTCGTGCTTATTTGCGCAGATGATGATACTCCTAATGCAACCAGTCGGCACGTAGGGACGTTCCTTTTCTGCCGGCAGCTGGGGACACTCCTTATCTCTTCTAACTAGTCATTCAAGAACGTCCCCAATGACTAGGCGGGGAAGGCGTGCGACAATGGTGGGCGTTGTGTTGTTCGCGCTAAGGAGTTGCCATGTTGTTGTGTCCCGTTTGCCATGAGCCGTTGGTGGACGACGAGCGTGGTGCTGCATGTGCGGGCGGACACCGGTTTGACCGAGCTCGCGAGGGCTATCTATATCTACTACGTTCGTCCAAGAGCGGCGACTCCATGGGCGATCCCAAGTCGCAGGCACGCAGCCGTCGTGACTTTCTGAACCGTGGATACTATGCGCCGTTGCGCGATGCGATGGTTGAGCTGGTGCGCAAGCAGGTGTCTGGGCGCGCCGCGTTTACGAAAGATCCCATGACGCTGCTCGATATTTGCTGCGGTGAGGGCTACTACACCAGCGCCATGGGCGCGGTGCCGGGCGTGGATGCTTACGGTTTCGACTTGGGCAAAGAGATGGTTCGCCTGGCCGCCAAGCGCGGCGATGCAGCCTATTTCGTAGCCAACATGAAGGATATCCCCGTGGCCGATGGCGCCTTCGATATGGTGACCGAGCTCTTTGCTCCCTTTAACGAGCGCGAATTTGCCCGCGTGCTGGCGCCAGAGGGCTCGCTCTACACCGTGGTGCCGGGCGCCCGTCATCTCTTTGGGCTTAAGGAGGTGCTCTACGACACGCCGTACCTTAACGATGAGAAGCTGCCGAAGACCACCGAGCTCGAGTTAGTCGGAATGCAGCGGGTGTCTGCGAATATTACGCTTCAGACCCAGGCCGACATCGAGGCAGTGTTCCAGATGACGCCGTACTACTACCGTACGCGCCCTTCCGACAAAGAACGCCTGGCAAATTTGGACACCCTTCAAACCGACATCGACTTCATCATCGCCGAGTACCGCCACTAACCTACCAAAAAGGGACAGATTTATTTTGGCAGGTTTTATCTGGGCAAACGTAAAGGGCCGACCGCGGAGATGCGCGATCGGCCCTTTTTAGTTGCTTGGCTGAAACAGAGGTTATGAGAAGCGGGCGCTTACAGGCGGTCCTTGTTCTCGGCCTTAACGGCGTGTGCCTGCTGAACAAAGAACAGGTCGTACACCACGACGACAAAGGCGCCAAAGTTGATGGCGTCGCCGCCAAACGCGGGAAGCGTAAGCACCGCTTGGGCAAGCGTGGCGACCGCGGCAACAATACCGAGCTTAAACGCGCCGTCCACCTGCGAAGGCTTGTTGGCGCCCTTGATACCGGCGACGCCTGCGGCAAGGTCGACGAGACCCTTGGCGATAAGCACGACCGCTGCGAGCGTGGCGTACGAACCGTACGTGGAATCGAGACCGCCCGTGGCGATACCGACGCCGGCGGTGACGAGGCTGGCGATGCCCAAAACAAAGTAGATGAGAGCAAGGATTTTGAGAGTCTTGCGAGTGAAGCTCATGGCTGGTCCTTTCGATACGAGTACGCCAACTTGGCGCACCCAATGTACTGCACATATGGTGAAGCACATTGTAGTTCAACGCGGCGATGCATGCGTTTGAAAGCGTCTCTTGCCTGTACGGTCCAACCTTTCAAAAAGGAAAGCTGGACGTAAGCCAAATCGATGGCAGCCCATGTGCGGCGCTGCGATGATGAGGTCGTAACAAGGAGCTGGTCTCAAGGAGGAGCCATGATGTACGGAGCAGGGCAAGTGCGTGAGCCGCGGTCGTTGGGAAGGCGCATGAGTGATTCCGTGATCGCTGCCGTGTGCACGGGATTGATGGCGGTGCTTTGCATTGGGATGCTGTGGGCCATGTCACATGTGGGACAATAGCGGACGGTTGGGTGTCGTCATGAACGGCGCCCACGTATTCGTTTTGCTTGCTAAGGAGTACCCATGGGCGTCGTCGATCCCTTTTCTGTTGCTCGGGCCGCGGGGCTTGAGCTGACCGGGAAGCCCGAGGGCCTCACGCTCACCGACGGCACGATGGAGCTGCGTGCCGATTTTGGCCGCATGCTGCCGCGACTCAAGCAGGGCCGTCTGCAGCAAGAGCTGTTGGTGAAGGCTGCGCGTGCAAAAGGCATCGAGCGGCCGTGGGCAATTGACGCCACGGCAGGCTTTGGCGAGGATTCGCTGCTGCTCGCGGCCGCGGGCTTTGCGGTCGATTTGTATGAGCAGGATTGCGTGATTGCGGCGCTCCTCAAGGATGCCTTGGACCGCGCGGCAGATGATCCGGCGCTTGCGACAGCCGTGGCGCGCATGCGCTTACATGCGGGCGAGGACAGTATTACCGGCCTTCGCCATACGGCTGAGCTGATCGGGCGGGGCGAGCTTGCCGCCCCCGACGTGGTGTATCTGGACCCCATGTTTCCCGAGCGCACCAAGAGCGCGGCGGTGAAAAAGAAGTTCCAACTTTTGCATCATCTGGAACAGCCGTGTGCCGATGAGGAGACGCTGGTCGAAGCTGCGCTTGCGGCGCACCCGCGCAAGGTCGTTATCAAGCGACCGGTGAAGGGGCCACTGCTTGCCGGCGTTAAGCCGAGCTATCAGCTTGCGGGCAAGGCCGTTCGCTACGATGTGTTAGTGCCGCCGCGCCCGTAACTTGCGTGCGATTACCGGCGCTTCGCTAGCGCCGTGCCGATGCGGCGTCTATTTCCATGGGTGCGACGTCAGGTGCCATCCACCGCAGTATTCGCATTTGTAGCAGGCCAAACCACGCCGCCCGCGGTTTTCGCAGTCGGCCATAACTGCCTCGGCCTCGGCGCGCGTATCGTAACGGTTTTTGCGTTCGCACGACTTGTAGCGCCAGGCTTCATTGCGCTCGGCGTTCAGGGCGTCGCGGCGCTCGTCTTCGCGCGCAAACAGGTAGCTCATATCGCCGCCGGTGGCAGCGCCCAAAAACTCGCTTTTGGCCTTTGACCAGGCGGCTCGCTTTTTGCTTCCCATCTGCATCGCGCCCCTCTCCAAACGTTGGTATCATTGCTCAATCAAAGTGATACCAATAAACGTGAGGTCGCCGCGTGATGATCAGAAAAACCCTCGATACCGACATTCCCGCCGTCATGGCTATCTATGACGCGGCCCGCGCCTTTATGCGCGCGCATGGCAACGCCACGCAGTGGCCCGAGGGCACGCCTTCTGCCGAGCAGCTGGCTGCCGATATCGCCGCCGGTGGCAGCTATGTGTGCGAAGTCGATGGTCGCGTGGTGGCGACGTTTGCCTTTTTACCGGGCCCGGACGAGTGCTATGACGTAATTGAGGACGGTCAATGGCGTAGCGACACTCCGTACGCCGTGCTGCACCGTGTGGCATCCGACGGCACCGTGCACGGTATCGCGGCCGCGATGTTTGCCTTTGCCAAGGAGCGTGCCGATCACCTGCGCATCGACACACATCAGGACAACCTGCCCATGCAGGGAGCCATTGCCAAGGCCGGGTTTAAGCGCGCCGGTATCGTATATGTGTCGGACGGTACGCCGCGTGTTGCGTTTGACTGGCTGCGCGAGGCGTAAGAGCGACGCCTCATATCAATAATTCATGCGAACGAAACTGGCCCAGGTGGGGTCATTTTCGTTCGCTGTGCTGATTTGCAAGCCGGCTTTCGCAAGGCGCGAACCTACGAAAATCGCCGCGCGGCAACGCGGGGCGATGAGCTCGGTCGGGGGATAGGGCCCGCTTCGCCCGCCGGCCCGTAAATTGTATCATCCAGTGTGGAACGAGGGTGCCCGTTGCCGCGTGCGATGGGCTTGCAATAAGAGGAGAGCCATGTCGAAGCAAGCGGTCGCTGGAATCTTGGCGCATGTCGATGCCGGCAAGACCACGCTGGCCGAGGCCATGCTGTTTAACGCGGGCCGCATTCGCAAGCGCGGCCGCGTTGACGATGGCGACTCGCATCTGGATACGAACGAGATTGAGCGTGAGCGCGGTATCACGATCTTCTCGTCGCAGGCTGTGCTCGACCATGGTGACACCCACGTTATGCTCGTGGACGCTCCCGGCCATGTCGATTTTTCTGCCGAGGCGGAGCGCACGCTGCGTGCCCTGGACTACGCGATTCTGGTGGTAGGCGCCAACGATGGCGTACAGGGGCACACCGAAACCCTGTGGCGCCTGCTTGCGCGCTATGACATCCCGACGTTCATCTTTATCAACAAGATCGATTTGGAGAATCCCGGCCGCGATGTTTTGCTGGCACAACTTGGGCAACGTCTTTCTGAGGGGTGCCTGGATGCCAACGAACTGCTGGCGGGTGGCGCCGTTCAGGAGGACGCTGCTGCGTTGGACGAAGCGGCGCTCGAGGAGTTTCTTGAGGCGGGTGAGCTTTCCTCCGCGACGCTGTCGCGCATGGTTGCTGAGCGCAAGCTCTTTCCCTGCTTTGCCGGCTCGGCGCTCAAGGACCAAGGTGTGGACGAGCTGTTGGATGGTATATGCGCGCTGATGCGCGAACAGGCGTGGCTCCCGGAGTTTGCCGCCCGCGTCTATCGCGTCAGCCGCGGGGACCGCGGCGAGCGCTTGGCTTGGGTTAAAGTGACCGGCGGCACGCTGCATGCCAAACAGGTGATTAACGGACGTTCCGGTGCCGAGGCATGGGAGCAGAAGGTCGATCAGGTACGCATCTATAACGGCGAGAAGTATGAGCTTGCCCAAGAAGTTGCTGCTGGCGGCATTTGTGCCGTGACGGGCCTTGCGCACGTTCGCCCAGGGGACGCTCTGGGCGCGGAACCCGCGTGCGATGCGCCCGTCATTGCGCCGGTCCTCACCTATACGGTGCTTCCGGGCGAACACGATGTCCACGCGGTGTTCAAAGCGCTGACTGAGTTGGCGGACGAAGATCCCATGCTCGGCGTAGGCTGGAACACCCATCTTGAACAAATACATCTGCAGCTTATGGGGGCGGTGCAGCTCGAGGTCGTGCAGCGGGTGTTGGCCGATCGCTTTGGCCTTTCGGTTGCGTTTGAGTCTGGCGGCATTCTCTATAAGGAGACTATTTCGCAGCCGGTCGAGGGCGTGGGCCACTTTGAGCCACTGCGCCACTATGCCGAGGTGCATCTGCGTCTGGAGCCGTTGCCGGCGGGTTCGGGCGTGCAGTTTGGCACCGTGACCTCGACCGATGAGCTCGATCTTAACTGGCAGCGTCTGGCACTCACCAACGCCATGGAGCGCGATCACCTGGGCGTGCTGACCGGCTCGCCCATCACCGATGTGCGCATTACGCTCACGGGCGGCCGTGCGCATGCCAAACACACCGAGGGCGGCGATTTTCGCCAGGCCACGTACCGCGCGATTCGCCAGGGGCTCATGCAGGCGCGTGAGGCTGGCGCGGCGGTGCTGTTGGAGCCGTGGTACCACTTTGAGCTCGAGGTGCCGGGGGAGTGCGTGGGCCGGGCGCTCTCGGATGCCACGCGCATGGGTGCCGAGTACGAGCCACCGACGATGACGGGGGACCGGGCGAAGCTTGTGGGTCGCGTGCCGGCATCCGAGGTGCAGGACTATGCCCTGGAGGTAGCTGCCTACACGAGCGGTCGCGGGCATCTGTACCTGGAGTTCGCCGGCTATGCGGCTTGCCATGATGCCGAGCGCGTAATCGAGACGGCCGCCTATGAGCCCGAGGCCGATCTGCCCAACACGCCCGACTCGGTCTTTTGCTCTCACGGCGCTGGTTACACGGTCAAATGGTACGACGTACCCGCCGCGGCGCACGTAAAGATCGATCCCGCCACCTTCCGCCCCTGGCGAGCAGCAGACGCCGAGTTTTTCGGCCACATGTGACAGAGGGGCAGCCCCTTTGTCAGATTCAGTTGGTATAACTCGGTACAAGTTGGTATAACTATTACCAGGGTTTGCCAATCCGAGGAGGCCGACATGAACCCGAATCCCTTTAAGCCAACGGCAGGCAAGCGGCCTCCGATACTCATCGGTCGTGAGTCGGTCATCGAAGATTTCGAGGAAGGGCTCGATAACGGCGCCGGGGCGCCGGGCAGGCTCATGCTCATTACGGGAAACCGCGGCTGTGGCAAAACGGTTCTCTTGCGGGAACTGCAGCGTTTAGCTAGCGAGCGCGGATGGGCGGTTGTCTCCGATTCCGCTTCGCTTGGGCTGTGCGGCCGCCTAGCCGATGCGCTTCGCTCGAATAAACCCGTTGTGACGTCAATGGAGTTCGGTCCGTCGTTTGACCGGATGTCGGTCGAGGCGGCGCGGGCAAAGGGCGAAACGTTGCAAGGGCTGGTCAACGAGCGCCTCAAGAAGCTCGGTCCAGGCAAGGGCATACTGTTTGCGATCGATGAGGCACAATCGGCGTCTATCGAGGAGCTGGCGGCTCTTGCCGTTCTCTATCAGCAGGTGCTGGGAGATCAGGATGCCACAGGCCTGTCCGATAGCGAACAGCGCGGCCTTGCGCTGGTGTTCGCCGGCTTACCCAGTATGGTTGACGATCTGCTCGAAGAGCCGAGCGTGACGTTTTTGCGGCGTGCCCAGCAGCGTACGTTGGGGGCGATCTCTTTGCCCAAGGTACGCGATTCGTATATCCAGACGGTCAAAGACGCTGGTCTTTACGTTGACGCGGAGACGGCGGACCTTGCGGCGCGCAAGAGCATGGGGCATCCCTACATGGTTCAGCTGGTGGGATATTACATGTGGCGGTCTGCTGTCCGGCGTGGCTCGCAGGTCATCGAAAGGCGCGATGTCGAGGATGGCCATGCGGATGCCGTCTCCGAGTTCTATGAAGCGGTTGACGCGCCCCTGTATTACGGGCTGCGCAGTCCACAGCGCCTTTTTATCGAGGCCATGGTGGTTGACGAGGGCAAGCCGACGCGCATGGCGGATATCATTGAGCGCTGCGATCGTACCCAGAGCTGGGCGAGTAAATATCGCGCAAGCCTGATTCGCGAGCGCGTCATCGAGGCTGCCGGATACGGTCTCGTCCGGTTTACCGTGCCCATGCTGGGCGCGTACATTCGCGATCGAGTTTTATGGCATGAGTAGGGTGATAAAGGTGACGGAACAGAAGATGAGCCCGCAGGCTATCGAGGTGCGTGGCGCGCGCGTTCATAACCTTAAAGACATCGATATCGATATTCCGCTGGGAAAGCTTGTGGGCATTGCCGGCGTGTCGGGTTCGGGCAAGAGTTCGCTGGCGCTGGGGGTTCTTTATGCCGAGGGCTCGCGTCGCTACTTGGAAGCACTCAGCACCTATACTCGCCGTCGCCTAACACAGGCCGAACACGCCCAGGTGGACGAGGTACTGCACGTGCCGGCGGCGCTCGCGCTACACCAGCGTCCGAGCGTGCCGGGCGTGCGTTCCACTTTTGGCACCATGACCGAGCTCAACAATAGCCTGCGTCTGCTCTTTAGCCGCTGCGCCCATCACGTGTGCCCGCATTGCGGGGCGCGTGTGGAGCCGAGCCTTAACGTGGCTGCGGGCCTGTCGCTCACGTGCCCCGCATGCGGTCGCGAGTTCTACGCGCCGGGTGCCGAGGACCTTGCCTTTAACAGCGGCGGCGCGTGCTCTACCTGCGGCGGCACTGGTGTCATGCGCGAGGTGGACGAGGCGAGCTTGGTGCCCGACGAGTCAAAGACTATCAACGAAGGCGCGGTGCTTCCCTGGGGCACGCTCATGTGGGATCTGATGAAGCAGGTGGCAGGCGAGATGGGCGTACGCACCGACGTGCCGTTTAACCAGCTCACGCCTCAAGAGCGCGACATCGTGTTTCATGGTCCGGCGGTTAAGAAGCACATTCTCTACGTTCCCAAAAACGGCGAGGGCGCCACGCCGCTCGATTTCACCTATTACAACGCCGTCTATACCGTCGAGAATGCGCTCGCCAAGGTCAAGGACGATAAGGGCTTAAAACGCGTCGCGCGCTTTTTGCGCGAGGGAGCATGCCGCGATTGCGGCGGCACGCGTCTCTCCGAGGCTGCGCGCCAGCCCCAGGTGCGTGGTATCAATCTGGCGCAGGCCGCGGCCATGACGCTGGGCGAGGCGATTGAGTGGGTGCGCGGGGTGCCCGCATCCTTGCCGCCCGAGATGCAGCCCATGGCGACGGATATCTGCGATTCGTTTTTGGGCGCGGCCCGTCGTCTGGTCGATCTGGGCCTCGATTACCTCTCGCTCGACCGCGCCGGTGCCACGCTCTCCACGGGTGAGCGCCAGCGCGTGCAGCTTGCTCGCGTGGTGCGCAATCGATCGACAGGCGTGCTTTATGTGCTGGACGAGCCTTCGATTGGCTTGCATCCTGCCAATGTCGACGGCCTGGTGGGCGTGATGCGCGATCTGGTGGATGACGGCAACACCGTGGTTGTTGTCGACCACGATACGCGCGTACTGGCGGAAGCCGACTATCTGGTTGAGATGGGTCCCGTTGCTGGAGCAGGCGGCGGCAATGTGATTGCTGCGGGCACGGTAGACGAGGTCGAGCAATCGCGGGGCAGCCGCATCGCTCCGTTTTTGCGCGCAGAGCCCAAGCGCTTGCGTCCGCAGGTGACTGACGACGACATGTTCGATCAGGGCCATATCCGCATGGCAACCGAGGCCATCCATACCGTCAAACCGCTCGAAGTCGATATCCCGCGCGGCCGCCTTGTCGCGGTAACGGGCGTTTCGGGTTCGGGCAAGACGACACTGGTGCTCGAGACGCTCATCCCGGCACTCAAGGCGCAGGCAGCTGGCGAGCGCCTGCCGGGGCACGTGCGTTGGGTCGATGCCGAGGGTATTGCCCGCGCAAACCTGATTGACGCTACGCCCATCGGCGCCAACGTGCGCTCGACGGTCGCAACCTATGCCGACATCCATGATGAGCTGCGCCGCGCCTTCGCCCGTACGCCCGAGGCCAAGGCAGCCGGCTACAAGGCGGGCGCCTTTAGCTACAACACCGGCGCCTTGCGCTGCCCTACGTGTGACGGCACGGGCTCGATATCGCTCGACGTGCAGTTTTTGCCCGACGTCGAGATCGTCTGCCCAGCATGCCGTGGTTCGCGCTACGCCGAGGCCGCCTCGCATATCCATCGCGAGGGTAAGGACGGGAGCTTGCTGACGTTGCCGCAGCTCATGGACATGAGTGTGGACGAGGCCCTCGACGCCACGGTGGGACTCAAGAAGGTTCAGGCGCGCTTGCAGACCTTGCACGACTTGGGCTTGGGCTATCTCACGCTCGGTGAGCCCACGCCGGCGCTTTCGGGCGGCGAGGCACAGCGCCTTAAGCTCGCGAGCGAGATGGGCCGCGTGCAGGATGATGCCGTATTCGTGTTCGACGAACCCACGATTGGCCTGCATCCGCTCGATGTTCAGGTGTTGCTGAACGTGTTTGACGGTCTCGTTGCCAAGGGCGCCACGGTTATCGTGATCGAGCACGATCTCGACCTTATCCGTAACGCCGATTACGTGATCGACATGGGCCCGGGCGGTGGCGACGCGGGCGGGCAAATCGTCTGCGCCGGTACGCCGGGCGACATCGTGGCCTGCTCCGCAAGCATCACCGGCCGCTACCTATAACCGAATGTGACAAAGGGACCGTCTCTTTGTCACATTCCCGGAAAGCCTGTTTGGCGCAGAGCCTCGTAGAGGACGATGGCGGCGCTGTTGGAGAGGTTGAGGGCGCTGATGCGGTAGTCGTTCGGATCGACGAAGTTGCCGCAGATATCCTGCTGAAGGATGGCCTCGTGGCTGCCCTCGATATGCCCGAGCGATTCCTCGTGGGCTTCCCAGGCCTCGGCGTTGTCGAGCGAGTCGCAATCGCGCAGCATGGGAATGCGCTCGCAGCGCTCAGGCGCCGCAGCGAGCAGCTCTTCGGGAATCCCCGAGCTCTCGCTGCCAAAGACCAAAAAGTCGCCATCGCGGTAGGTGCTTTGTGCATAGGTGCGGCGCGCCTTTTTGGTCAGCAGATGCAGGCGCTCGTCGGCGGGGGAGAGATCGTTGCGCGCCAGGAAATCCTCCCAGCCGGCATACGTTGTCACGTCCAAGTTTTGCCAGTAGCCCAGGCCGGCGCGGCGCACCGTCTTGTCGTCGAGCGAAAAGCCCAACGGCTCCACCAGATGCAGGCGGGCGCCGGTGACCACGCAGGTACGGCCGATGTTGCCCGTATTGGCCGGAATCTCGGGCGCGTACAGCACGATATTGAACATGAATCTCCTTGGCATAGAACGAAAAACCACCACGAAGGGGACAGGCACCTTCGTGGTGGTTTTGGCGGTTACGTGGGCGGAAAAAATGCCCGCTTCGATAAACCTAGGCGCGGTGCCAGTCGGTCAGGCAGGCATCGAGGTCGGCGATGAGCGCATCCTTGTCCATGTGACGGCCGATGATGCACAGGCTCGTCATGCGGTCGCCCGTCTCGTCGTCCCAAATCTGCATGATCTCGGGGTTCTCGTCGATGATCTTCTGCTTCTCGCCCTCGGGCGCGGAGTCAACGAACAGACCGTTCTCCATCAGGCGCATCTGGTGGCCAGCCTGCTCGAACATGTAGCACATGTCCGGATCGCCGGTCTGCCACAGCGGACCCTTGACGCGGATGACCTCGTCAGGCCACTCCTGCTCAACAAAATCGGTGAACTTCTGCAGGTCAAACGGTTTGCGGCGCGAGTACACAAAGGTCTCGATGTCGTACTCGAGCACCTCGGGGTCGTCGTGCTCCTCGGGATGCTCCATGGCCTCGATCCAGGCGGCGGAGTTGTAGGCGCGCATAAAGTCGAAGCGGTCGGTGTCGAGCAGCTCCTCCATGGGGACCTCGCCGTTTTGGGCCTCGACAATTACGGCGTCCTTCTGCAGACTGCGCACGATGGCCTTGAGCTCGGCAATCTGCTCAGGCGTGACGGTATCGGTCTTGTTGAGGATCAGCGTGGAGCAAAACTCGATCTGCTGGATGAGCAGGCTCTCGATGTCGTCCTCGTCAATGTCCTCGGCCAGCAGGTCGCGGCCGCCGTTGAACTCGTCGTACATGCGGGCGCAATCGACCACAGCCACGATGTTGTCGAGCGCAAGCTTGGGCTCGCCGCCCACCTTGGCCTCGTCGCAGAAGCTCGAGATGGTGTAGGCGATGGGGATGGGCTCGCAAATACCCGATGCCTCGATGATAATGTAGTCGAACTTGCCCGAATCGGCGATGCCCTGCAGCTGGTTGGCCAGGTCATCCGAAAGCGTACAGCAGATGCAGCCGTTGGTGAGCGGGATGAGGTCGTCGGTCTCGGAAAGGCCGCCGTCGGCGATGAGGCTGGCGTCGACGTTGATCTCGCCGATATCGTTGACGATCACGGCGGCGCGGATGCCGCCGTCGTTAGCGAGGATGTGGTTGAGCAGCGTGGTCTTGCCGGCACCGAGGTATCCGGTAAGCATGATGATCTTCACGGGTTTGTTGGGCATGTGCCCTCCTTTGTTAGACATGGCTTACAGTTGAATCTTATGCCAAACGCCTGCTCTTATACCCACGCGCCGGCAAATAACACAGGCTACTCCCAGGCTCCCCATACATCGGGGCAATAACCGACGGTGGCCTTTTTGCCGTTGCGCACGATGGGCTCGGCTAGAACCTGCTGGTTTTCGAGCAGCTTGTCGAAGCGCTGACTAGGGGTGAGGTGCTGGATGAGCGCGAGCGTCTCCTCGTCCTTGGCTTTGGGGTTGAGCAGCTTGTCGATGCCGCCGACCGCCTGCATCACGCTCGTGAGCTCGCCCTTGCTCATCTCTTTTTCCTTAAGGTCAATAAACTGCACCTTAATGCGGCGCTCCTTAAAATAACGCTGGGCCTTCTTGGTATCGAAGGACTTCTTAGTCCCGAAAATTTGCACGTTCATATTTATGTTCCGCCGTTCTACCGAATAAAGTTGGTTCGCTCGCGATCGGCCTCGGGGGCTTCGATGCCGGCGGCCTTTCCCGCCTCGATGCAACGCAGCAGCCAGGCCATGTTTTTACCGATGTTTCGCATGGTGGCAAGGCCCTCGGCGTCCTGGGCGGCCTCGCCCGGCATGGCACCGAAGACGTTGTTCCAGTAGGTGGATGCTACCACGGGCATCTGGTTGATGGTGAAGTACTTGTTGAGCACGTCGAAGGTGGTCGACGTGCCGCCGCGACGGGCAACGGCGACAGCGGCACCCGGCTTGTGCGTAAAGGCCTTGCTGCCTGCATAGAATGCGCGGTCGAGTGCCGAGAGGATGCGTCCGCTGGGATGTGCGTAGTAGACGGGCGAGCCAAAGACAAAGCCGTCTGCCTGCTCGGCAGCGGCAATCAACTCGTTGACCACATCGTCGTCAAAGGTGCAACGGCAATCGAGTTTGCCGCACTGGCCGCAACCAATGCAATCGCGAATGGGCTTGGCGCCCAGCTGAAACATCTCGGCCTCGATGCCTTCGGCGTTAAGCTGCTCGGCGACCTCGGCGAGTGCGCGGGCCGTGTTGCCGTTTGCCTTGGGGCTGCCATTGACCAAAAGAACCTTCATCACAAACTCCCTCTGCTGTCGGTGACCTCTGCAGAGGATTATCGCACGAGCGGGCAGTTGGCGTGGGGCACGATGCCGGCCCCGAGGGCCCACGGCAGGCACGCTCACCAGGTACGAGCGGGATACGGTCCAGAGGATGTTGGAGTGCGGGGCCTCGTGCGAGCAGATTGTAAGGGGTCTGGGCGGGTCGCCCTCGATGGCGAGCTTTGAGGCCTTGGAAGGCGGGCTGCTGCGGCGGCTATGGTTTATACTAAGGCGGTTGCTATCGAGTAATTCATACTTGGTTTGATTCGATTGTGAATGCGTAACTAGGATGGAAAGCAAAGGAAACTCTATGGAAACAGAGGATGCTGTTTGCTTGATGACTTCGATTGCCTTGATTGTCCTTTCAATCCAATACCGAAGAGGAAGATGGCTCTGCTCAATTGCTGGATATGATGTCAAAAAAAGGGAGAGCGAGATTGATATACGCCCTTACGCAAAGCTGATTTCTTCTGTGACGTTATGGATGGGGCTGCTGTTTTTCTTGTGGGCGGTAGAGGGCTGGGTACGCGATTGGAATACCAGCGTTTTTGAAGTTTTGGTTCTACTTCTGTTCAGCTTGGCCTCTTTGTCGTTCGTGCGGCTCGTTAGGTTTGTGTTTATGAGGCGATAGCCAGCGGAAGTGGCTGGACGACAAAATGGACCAATGCAGCCAATTGTCAATAGAATTTGATAGGCTTGGCTTAACAGATTTACTCGAGGGCATATCCGTGGCGGGGGATAGGTTCTATCTTGTTGAGCACTTATTTGCATCAGGCAAAGTAAACCAAGAGTATCGAAACGGTGCCCCCGGGCCCCGGGAGGGACTGCGGGGACGTTCGGCTAACTGCGGGTACGACCTATTTGCCCAATGTGTTCGGTTGAGATCGGAAATTAACCATCATGCGCCCCATAACGCTAGTCCAACTTGGTGCCCGGTACTTGCGGTGCCTCTTTAAGCAACGCTTTGAGCTCGTTCAAAATGGAAACGGGCTGTCGATCGACGGCGTCCAGATGAAGCGTGGCCACACGAAGGGGCGGCTGATATTCAAATGAGCCAAAGAGCACGGGCGATCCCAGGAACCGCTCGATCTCGTCTGCGACCGCGTCGATCTCTTTGGGATCAAAGTCATCGAAAAGCGCCACGAACATCGGTCCGGTCGAGCGGAACAGACGACCCTTGCCGCGCGAACAATCCATGAGGCAGGCGGCGCTCTCCGCCAAAACGCGGTCGCCCGCATCGAAGCCAAAGCGGGCATTGACTCGAGCGATCTCGTCGATTTTAATGGCGACCAAGCTCGCCTTGCGCGCCACGCGACGCATTTCGCCAATGGCGTTGACCAGGGCGTGGATATCGCCTAGGCCGGTCACGGAATCAGTCGTATCTGCCAGGCTGCGGTTGATAATCATGCCCACGTACATGTTGGGCTCGGTATCGGTGCCATCCAAACGGTAGCCCGTACACTCGCACAGCGCATATTTACCAGCGGTATTCATGACGCGATACTGCATGTAATGGAAGTGCCACGCGCCGTTTACCACCATATCGAGCTCGCTGCGCACGTTGTCGCGGTCCTCGGGGTGAACGCGGGCGAGCCACATATCGAGCGAGTTATAGGGATGCTGGGAGGGCAGGTCAAAATCGCGCACGGCATTAATCGACCATTGCGATTCGCCGGTATCGAGGTTAAGGATAAACGGATAGCGCGTCTCGGAGCTCATGGAGATCGCTTGGAACACCCGGTCGTTGCAGGGAGGCTGATCGGCGATCGGGCGCATGGATGCGTCGTTTTCCTTCGGCTGCTGCACACGGTGCATGAGCTTGTAGCGATACATTTTGCGGTCGGCGTCCATGATCATCTGGCGACGCGTATCGCCAGCGAGTGGGTCGACGCGCGAGCAGCCAAAGCTAAAGCTAGCGATCATGGGCGCTTTGCCGCCCGATGTTGCCTCGATAAGGTCGGTGCGCGTCCGCTCCAGGCGCTGCTCGAGTTCGGCTTCATCTGTCGTGGGGGATACGAGTACAAATTCGTCTCCACCGATACGGAACAGCAGGTCATTGGGTTCCATTGTCTCGGTGAGTGCACGGCAGATGCTCAGGATGTAGCGATTGCCCTCGGTGTGGCCAAACGTATCGTTGTAATGCTTAAGGCGATCGATATCGATATAAGCGCAGGTGAAGGGGGTGCCTTTGTGCCAAAGCAGCTCGGCATAACGGTGGAGTCCAGCACGGTTGCCAAGATTGGTGAGCGAATCGATATAGGCGCCGCGCTCAAGCAGCTCGCGTTCTTGCTGCAGGATGGCAAATGTCTTCTGTAGCTGCTCGCCGATGGCGCACAGCTCCGGGGGCAGCGCGGCAACATCGAGCTCGGCGGTCGAGACCCCGTTCGCAAGTCGCTGAAGATAGGCAATGATCGATTGCTCGCCCAGGCGATACGACTCGTTCATGATGGATAACCTCCTTGGGCACAACAGTGGTTTGCATCATATCCCCAATTCGGTTTGGATTGGGGGCATAAGTTAGCCAATGGGGACAAGCGCCCCTTCGGCGGTATCGTTTTGCGCGCGAGCGTATCAGTTTTTGTTGCCGCCATCGAGCAATGCCTCAAAATCCTTTGCCTGCATGGGGCGGTAGTAGAGGAAGCCCTGAGCGTAGTGGGCACCCATGTGGAGCAGCATGTTCGCCTGCTCGTTTGTCTCGACGCCTTCGATTACAACGGGCAGATGGAGCGATTGCGCCATCTCGAGCATTGATGAAACGATTTGCGCGCTACGGCTTTGATCGCGGTCGGTGGGCACAAACGTGCGATCAAGCTTGATGACGTCGACGTTGACGTTCTTGAGCATCGCGAGCGTAGACTGGCCGGTGCCAAAATCGTCCATGTAGGTCGAGAAACCGCGAGTGTGTAGGTCGGCCGTCAGCTTATCCACGGCCTCGGACTCTCCCGTATAAGCCGTCTCGGTGATCTCAATGCGCATGAGCTCGGGCGGTAGGTTGTATTGGGCGGCAAGCGCCCCCATATGCTCGGCGACGTCGCAGGCAAGGATATCCACGCGCGACACATTGAGCGAGATCGGAACTACGCGCAGCCCTCGATCGATGCACTCACGCAGCCACGAGGCGACGCCCTGCCAAACATATTTGTCGAGCGTCACCACAAAACCGCTTTCCTCGAGAGCGGGGATAAAGGTGGTAGGTGAAATGAGGGAGCCATCCTTGTCAATCCAGCGTGTGAGCGCCTCGGCGCCAACGATCTCGCCGGTTTCCATGTCGACCTGGGGCTGCAAGTAGTAGGTAATGCGGCCGTTTGAGAGCGCATACTGGAATTCGGTCAGCGTGCGGTGGAACGCGATTTCGTGTTCGTATTCCTCGGGGCGGAAAATGGCAATGCGCTCCTTAAAGTCGTTTTTTGCGCGCCGATTGGTAAACATGGCCTTGGCCTGCGCATCGATGGTGATTTCCTCGTTGGAGTCGATGGGGTAGACGCCCATGGACGGCCAGAAGCCCACGCCGTCATCATGCTTGGCCACGGCCTGGCGAATGCGGCTATAGATCTGATGGACGGTGTCGTGTTCAAAGGGGATGAGTACGCAAAAATCGTCTTGGCCCCAGTACCCTGCGACGCCCATGGCGGCATTCTCGATGTCCTTGAGAACCGTGCCCACATCGGCGAGTACGCGGTCGCCCTCGGCCTGTCCGTGCCATTCGTTGAACAGTCGCATGTGCCCCATATCGACGGTGGTGATACACCAGGCGCCGTTGCGCCTTGTCTCGAGAAATTCGTTGGCGCGGCGCATAAACTCGCTGGGTCGATAGAGACCCGTGAGCGGATCGATGCGTTCGGCGATGGCGCTTTTGCGCTCCGCCTCGGGTATGGGGAGGCTGTCGTTGGGAACAAGCCCGCCGGCCGTGCGAATGCGACGGTCGAGTTCGCCTAAAACGGCGGCCGTTTGATTGGTCAGGTGCTCGTAAAAGGCCGGAACGACAAGACAGACGGGGGTAATAGTGTCGCCCGCGATTCGAACGGGAGCGAAAACGGCCTCTTTGAGATGTTGGATCAGTTGCTCGAATGCTTCGTGATCCAAATTGTTGCTAAGCACGACGAACTGGGCGTTGCGTGAACGGAAGACGCGACTCCTGCCGCGAGTAATCGACAGCATGCGGCCTGCGTATTCGGCGAGCATGTTGTCGACGGCCTCGGCCCCGTAGAGCTCGTTGAGCTTTGCCGTGCCGCGAACGCGCACTGCTATAAGCCCCGTCTCGCAACGGTCGCGACGGCAGGCATCGATAGCGTTGATCAGCGTGCGCTGCGTTCCGAGACCCGTGGCGGCGTCGACGGTCTCGGCAAGCGAGTGGTTGACGAGCTCGCCGACATAGAGCGAGGGGACATTTCCGTCGCCGTCGATACGAAACCCGCGAGCACGGCCGAGGATGTAATCGCCGGCGGCATTGCGCACGCGGTACTGCATGACGTGACGATGTTTGGAGCCGTCATAGATTTGGTCGATGTCGTTGGTATAGGCCTCAAGGTCATCGGGATGGACACGCGTTTTCCAATAATCGTGACAGTTGTCTATATGCTCCGAAGGAAGACCAAGATCGCGCAAGGCGCCTTGTGACCAAAGGGTTCGATGTTTGTCCAAGTTCTCGATAAAGAAATAGCGGCCTTCGTTGAGCATCGAAAGGGCGTCGAAAATTCGATCGCTTATTTCGAAGTCGTCGGTGTGGGCTTGTGCGATATTGCGTCGATCAAGGTGCACGGCATGACGTAGCTTGTAGTCGTACATGCGATGGTCGGCATCGTTCGTCAAGCGATTGGGGGCTTCGCCCAGGGCGGGGTCGGCGTGTGCCACTCCGTAGCTAAACGAGTGAGGCATCTCGGCATCGTTGTTTTTGAGCAGGACCGTTCGGCAGCGTTCCAGACGTTCGGCGAGGTCGTCCTCGGTTGCAATCGTAGACAGGATGGCAAACTCGTCGCCTCCCAGACGAAACGCCGCTTCGTCCACCTCCATATACAGCTTGAGATAGAGGCTTACCTGCAAAATATAGCGGTTGCCCTCGTCATGGCCAAAGACGTCGTTGCAGTGCTTGAGATTGTCGATATCGATGTACGCCATGGTAACGGGGGTGTCCTGCTCCCAGAGCTCCTCGAGGGAACGGGCAAAGCCGCCGCGGTTGCCAAGCCCGGTAAGCTGGTCGGTAAAGGCGGTCCTGACCAGATCCTCCTGACGCTTGAGAAGGTCGCGGACGGTCTTTTCGAGCGTTTCAGTGTAATTGCTGGGGGTATCCATGCTGTAGGCGGCTTTCTGGGGTCGGGGCGGATTGCGTCGGGCGAGCTCGTTGTGCACACGCGTTGTTGCTCAACGCCTCGCGTGTTTCCAAGCCCCCGCCTTGCTGCGTCGTTGGGTTTATTTGTCGGCTGACGTTCGTTGCTGATAACTACTGAGTAGTATAAACAAGTGTATGGAATTATGCAGGGGTGCCCATGTTGCGGGCGGCCATTATTCGCCATTATTCGCCAAACGGTAACGCGACGATGTTCGATGAAAATGCGACTGAGGCGATATATGTTGACGGGTATACTTGTTTCGTTTTAAAACGCAGGAACGGAGATGGTCGCATGGCACAGCCAGATACGACGCCCACGGTGGGGCTTGCGCTCGAGGGAGGCGGCTACCGCGGTATGTATACGGCGGGCGTGCTCGACGTTTGGATGGAGCGCGGTTTGACCTGCGACCATATGGTGGGTGTCTCGGCGGGCGCGGCGTTTGGCTACAACTTTAAATCGCGCCAGATCGGCCGTGCCATTCGTTACAACAAGGCTTATTGCGCCGACAAGCGCTATGCGAGCGTGACCAGCTGGCTGCGAACCGGCGATATGTTCAATGCCGATTTTGCCTATCACGAGGTGCCTATCGAGCGCGATCCCATCGACTTGGAGGCGTATCGCGCCTGCCCCATGCGATTTACGTGCGTGTGTACCGATATCGAGACGGGCAAGGCCGTCTACCACGATCTACCGTATGGCGACGAGCGCGATATCGAGTGGATCCGGGCGTCGTCTGCCATTCCTGTGGCGACGCGTCCCGTTGCTATTGACGGGCATAAGTATCTGGATGGTGGCGTGGCTGATTCTATTCCCAGCGCATGGCTGTTTGCGCAGGGGTATGACCGCAATATCGTGGTACTCACGCAGCCGGCGGGCTTTGTGAAGCAGCCCAACAGCGTGATGCCCATGCTGCGGCGCGTGTTCCGTCACTATCCGGAGTTTGTTGCAGCGCTTGAGCATCGGCATGAGGTCTACAATGCCACGCTCGATGACCTGGCACGTCGAGAGGCTGCCGGGGAAATCTTTGTGGTGCGGCCGAGCGAATCGGTGAAGGTGCCGTCGCTGTGCCGCGAACCGGATGAGCTCGAGCGCATCTACCAGGTCGGCCGCCACGATGCAGAGGCGACTTTGCCGGCGTTGGAAGCGTATCTGGCGGGGTAAGGGTCGCATACGGAAAGCGCATCCCGGAATGGAGGCCCAAACTGGGATGCGCTTTCCATTGCTGAAGATATGAAGCTGCGAATCGGCTGCTCGACTTATGCTTATGCCTGCTGCCAGGTGTCGACAAGCTCCTTGGCTGCGGCATGGGGGTCGTCGGCGCTGCAGACGGCGCTTACCACAAAGAAGCCGTCGACGCCGGTGGCCTTAAGCTGCGGCAAGTCGGCCGTCTTAACGCCGCCGCCCACCACGATGGGCACGGGGCTTGCCGCGTGGAGTGCGGCAAGGTCCTCAAAGCTCTTGGTGATGATAGAGCCGTCGGCCGCGCGTCCGCAGTCGCGCTTGGTCTCGGTCTCGTGGAGCGGGCCGATGCCCAGGTAGTCGACCAGGCTCATGTCGGCGGTCTTGACGTACTCGAGCATCTCCTCGCAACGGGCCGAAAGGCCCACAATGGCATCGGGGCCCAGCAGCTTGCGGCAGACCTCGACGGGAATGTCGCTCTGGCCTACGTGCACGCCATCGACGGCAATGCCCTGCTCGCGCGCGGCAAGCACACAGTCCAGACGGTCATCGATTAACAGGGCGACCTGACCGGTCTTGCCGGCCTGTGCGATTGCCTGCGCGGCGTCGTCGGTCAGCGCAATGATCTCGCGGGCGCTTGCCACCTTGGAGCGCACCTGGATGCAGGTAAAGCCGGCGTCGAGTGCCTGGGCCACCACATCGCCCACGGGGCGTCCGAGGGTGTTTTCGGGGCCGAGTACCAGATAGGCCGAGATATCAAGGTTGTCGCGGATGCTCATTGTGCTTCCTCCTGCTTTTTGATCTGTGCTTCCATGCGCTTGAGTTTGCCGGTCATGGTGTCGGTAAATCCGGGTCGAATATCGGCTTTGAGCACGACTTCGGTGCGGATGCCCTTGCTCGCCAACACAAAGGTCGCGTCGCGCACGACCTGCATGACCTCGTCCCAGTCGCCCTCGATCTCGGTGAACATCGAGGTGGTGCGGTTGGGAAGGCCGCTCTCGCGAATGACGCGCACGACCTCGGCGACCTCGGCGGACAGCTCGTCGCCGGTGCCGCATGGGGCGATGGCCACGGCGACGAGCGTGTTCATGCCGGCATTGGTTGCGGGTTCGGACATGGCTTATGCCTCCTCGAGCTCGAGTCGGTTGTCGGCAATATCCTGGGCGGTTGCGCGGTAGAGCTCGTCGATAAAGGCGACCTTAAAGCTTGCCGGGGCATCGGCGACGGCGGCGGCACGCGTGCCGGCAACGTTGTAGACGGCGGTGCCGCAGACTGCTGCCGTAAACGGATTGGTAGCACAGGCGTACACGGCCAGCACGCCGCCCTGCGAGCAACCGCAGCCGGTGATCTTGGACATGAGCGGGCTGCCGCCGTGGGATTTGGCCACGGTCGTGCCGTCGGTAATCAGGTCGACTTCGCCCGAGACCACAACGGCGCCGCCGGTGTAGCGAGCGAGCGCCACGGCGGCATCGCGGGCGGCGTCGACCGTGTCGGTGGTATCGACACCACGTACGCGGCTCAGATCGGCCGACTCGCCCTCAAGACCCCACAGGCCGGAGAGTGCGATGATCTCGGAGGCGTTGCCGCGTACGATGGCGGGCTTGTACTGCTTGAGCTCGTTTACCAGCTGGGTGCGCAGGCTACCGATGCCCAGACCCACCGGATCGAGCACCCAGGGCTTGCCGGCGTCGTGTGCCGCCTTGGCCGCGCGGGGAATCGTCTGCTCGTAGATGGGGAAGAGCGTGCCCATGTTGAGATAGATGGCGCCGCCGCCGGCAACGAGCGCCTCGCCCTCGTCGGGCAGATAGACCATGGCGGCCGAACCGCCCACGGCGAGCTGCGCGTTGGCGACAAAGTCGATCGTCACCGTGTTGGTGATGGAGCCGGCCATCGGATTGGTGGCTCGAATCTCCTCTACGGCCTTGACCATATGTTGCTTAAGCTGTTCCGAATCAATCACTGCACATGCCTCCTTGGCATAGAAAAGGGGCGCTGTGCATAGACAGCGCCCCTGTAAAGGCGGCATGCTCCCTACGCCAGCATTAACTGACAGGTTCAAAGGATTGGGCCCTATGCCCTCTCAGCCTTGTGGTTTGCACCGCCGGCACTCCCGCATCGAATCTGTTGTTCCCTATACTAGCGCACCTGCCAATATGGGACAGGTTTATTTTGGCAGGTGGCAACAGGGGCGCTGCATTTTCCCAGATAAAACCTGCCAAGATAAACCTGTCCCTTATTGGCAGGTCGTTACAATAGACGGGATAAAGAATGACCGAGGGGACCTTATGATCAAACTTGTGCTGACCGATATGGACGATACGCTGATTCCTGCTGGACACGATGGCGCCAGCGACTGCGCCATCGAGGGCATTCATGCCATGCAGGCGGCGGGCCTGCATTTTGGCCCGGTTTCGGGTCGCCAGCCGTCCGCGATGAGCTGGATGTTCCGCAATCGCTCCGAGTGCTTCTCGACCGGTGCGTTTTGCAACGGCCAGGTGATGTTTGTCGATGGCGAGGCGGTTGCCTCGCGCGCAACTGATAACGATGCCCTTATGCGCCTGGCCGACTACCTGGAGCAAGAGACCGACGATACCTATTTGAAGGTCTACCGTCTGGGTGATGACTTTTGGGACAACGACGCCTATTGCGTGACAAGCGATCCCGAGCGTGTGCGTCGCGCCATGGAGTCAGGCGGCAACGCGTGGCTCAAGGGCGAAGAGGCTCCCTGTCGCCCTGTCGTTGACGATGCCCCGGTATACAAGGCGAATATCTGGAGTGCCCGTTCGCGCGAGGAGCTCGCCGAGCTGCGCGAGCGTGTTGCCGCCGAGGTGCCGGAGCTCTCGCTCGTGTTTCCCAACAACCGCGTGCGCCTGTTCGACGTTCTTCCGACCGGCTGGGACAAGGGCTGTGCTGCGCTGGAGCTGGCGCGTGCTTTGGGCCTGACGCCCGACGAGGTGGCCGTATTCGGCGATTCCGATAACGATTTGCCCATGATCGATGCCGTTCCCAATTCCGTTGCAGTCGCCAATGCCAACGAGGCCGTCACGGCTGCCGCGCGCTGGCATATCGGCGCTGCGGCAGATGATGCGGTTGCCGGGGCTCTGCATCAGATTGCCGCCTGCGCCGCGACGGGGGAGATGCCGTCGTTTATGCGTCAGATGGACGCGACGGGTTTCGACGTCACGAACGTCTAGGGAGAAAGCCATGAAGCTCCAGCAGCTCAGATATGTCGTCAAAGTTGCCGAATGCGGCAGCATCACCGAGGCCTCGCGCCGGCTCTTTGTGTCGCAGCCTTCGATTACCGCGTCAATTCGCGATCTCGAAAACGAGATGGGTGTACACATCTTTGAGCGCACCAACAAGGGCGTCATTGTGTCCGAGGAAGGCGAGACCTTCTTGGGCTACGCGCGCCAGGTGCTCGACCAGGCCGACCTGCTCGAGGGCAAGTACAAAGGCACGTCCGAGCAGGTGCCGCACTTTAGTGTGAGCTGCCAGCATTATTCCTTTGCCGTTAATGCGTTTGTCGATGTGATCCGCGAGTTCGATGCCGCGCGCTACGACTTTACCCTGCGCGAGGAGCAGACCCACGAGATTATCGAGGACGTCGCGCATATGAAAAGCGAGCTCGGCATCCTGTATCTGTCGGAGCACAATCGCGAGGTCATCGAGCGCATGCTGGCGGCCAACGAGCTCGT
>DXLY01000129.1 GCA_019414465.1 Collinsella sp. | reverse complement strand
GCCCCGGGGCACCCTCCTGCGCACAATCAGCCCGTCATTTAGAAGGAAATAAAAGTTTGTGAGCCCCTGGCCGGTTGGCCAGGGGCTCGTTTTGTAAGTAGCTAAAAAAGCCTCGTCCTAACATTAGCTACTTGAGGAGTTGGGCCATGGCGTTGACGAATTTTTGTACTTGGAGGGTTGGCTCGAGCGGGTAGTGTAGAAAGACCGGCACCTCGCGGCCGCATAGAAACGGCACGCCCACAAAGGCCGGATGCACCCCCGACCATGCGCCGCAGCTGAGCACCGCGTCGCCCTTTTCCTCGGCCTCGTTAAAGAGCGCAAAGTCAAAGCTGTCCACGTCGATCACGTCCACGCCGCCGTCGGCCAAAAGGTCGATGCGCAGGCTGTCCATGGCGTCGTTGCCGTGGCGCAGTACGCGCAGACGCATACCCTCCAAGTCGGCAACCGTAATGCGATTCTTGCGCGCCAGCGGGCTCGTGCGCGGCAGATCGATATAAAACGGCACGTTGACAATGCGGAGCTTTTGGCAGGCATCACCCCAGCGTGGGGTAGAAAAACTCGATTGCACCACATCGACCTCGCGGCCCAAGCTACGCATGACGGTCTCGCGCTCGTCGTAGAGATCGCTTACCGGCACGATTTCAAATCGCAGCGACGGTTCCAGATCGTGGATGCCCGACCACATCGACAGCGTTTGGCGCCCCGGGCACATCATCGACACGCCCAGGCGCACGGCACCGCCATCGCCCGCCGCGCGTCGGGCACGGCGCAGCGCGTCCTCGGACTGCCGCATGATCGAGCGCGCGTCGTCCACCAGCAGTGCGCCGGCCGGCGTCACTTTGACGCCCGAGTGCGAGCGTTCGAACAGCGTGATGCCGAACTCGGCCTCGAAGCCCGAAACCTGCTTGACGAGCGCCGGGGTCGACACGCGCAATTTTGCCGCCGCACGCGAGAAACTTCCCAGCTCCGCGGCGGCCGAAATAGCGTCAAGTCGTCGATCGTACACGTCAATCTCCCGTTTTCGCACGCGCGGGCCCACAGCGCCACAGGGGGTCGTTTTCGCAGGTCATGCGCTCAATTAAGCATAAACTGCATCGCACAGTGTAAACCTATGATTAACGCCATTCTAACAAATATGCAATTCACCTGCGCAAATGCAAAGCATACGATAACCAGCGAAAACCACGTGGGTCGGTTAATGGGAGCGACCCACCGGGAGGCACAAGAAGGGAAGTTCCTATGAGCAATTGGCTTAAGCTCGAGGGCGATGTTTGCGCCGTGACCGGCGCGCTCGGCGGTATGGGCGTCGAGATTTGCCGCGAGTTCGCCCGCAACGGCGCCAACGTCGTCATGCTCGACCTGGACGAGGAGAAGGTCAAGGCCGCTGCCGCCGACCTTGCTGCCGAGTTTGGCATCCACGCCGAGGGTTACAAGATGAACGCCACCGACGAGGCCGAGGTTCAGGCTGCCGTCGACGCCACCATCGCCGACTTCGGCCGTGTCGACGTCCTCGTCAACACCGCCGGCATCCTGCGCTTCGCCGCCATGGAGGACCTGCCGCTGAGCGACTGGGAGCAGGTGCTCAACGTCAACCTCACCGGCTACTTCATCACCTCGCAGCGCTTTGGTCGCGAGATGATCAAGGCCGGCCAGGGCCGCCTGGTTCACATCTCCACCGTCGCCAGTCACTCCCCCGAAACGTTCTCGGGCGTGTACAGCTCCACCAAGGCGGGCGTCAACATGATGTCCAAGATGCTGGCTGCCGAGTGGGGTCCCTACGGCGTGCGCTCCAACTGCGTCGAGCCCTGCTTCGTCAAGACCCCCATGTCGGCAAACTTTTACGCCGATCCCGAGGTCGAGAAGAGCCGCAGCCGCCTCATCGCCACGCGTCGCATCGGCGAGGTCAGCGATATCGCCAACGCCGTCATGTTCCTGGCGTCCACGCGCTCAGACTTTACCACCGGCGACGCCATCAAGGTCGACGGCGGCTTCTCCAACATGATGGGCGACCTCACCGCCAAGCCCGGTGGCCGTCGCGCATACGCCGACAACTACCTCAAGAACAAGGGTGTCGAGCTTTGGTCCGATGAGTCCGGCGTCGCCAAGCCGACCGACCAGTAAACCAACCTGACAGGGAGACCCCGCGGACACGCCCGCTCCTCCCCCGCATCGATTAGAAAGAGTCCCATGACTTCCACCAACTCCAACAAGGGTCGCGCCGTCGTGCTTTCCGCCGCGTGCGTCACCATGTTCTTCATCAGCTCCATCGCGCTGTATTCCGTCGTGAGCAAGAACCTGCTTGCCGTCTACCCCGAGTGGTCCAGTGCCCTGACCTGGGCTTTCCCGGTCTTTCAGACCATCATGGCCGTAACGGGCATCTTCGCCGGCCGCATCTCCGATAAGATCGGCCCGCGCAACGTCGTGATCGCCGCCGCCGTGTGCTACGGCCTGGGCTGGTTCATGTCCGGCACCGTTACCGAGCCGTGGCAGTTCTACCTGTGGTTCTCGCTCGTCGCCGCCATCGGCAATGGCCTGGGCTACAACCCGGCGCTCACCACCGGCCAAAAGTGGTTCATCGACAAGAAGGGCCTCGCCTCCGGCATCACCCTGGCCGCTTCGACCGCCGGCCCCGCCGTGCTGTCCCCGGTGCTCGCCTCGCTGCTCATCCCGAGCCTGGGCATCTTTGGCGCCCTTAAGGCACTCGGCGTCATCTTCTTTGTGATGATCGCTGCCTCCGCCCTGTTCCTGAAGGCCCCCGAGGCCGGCTGGCTGCCCGAGGGCTTCGAGGCCCCCAAGGGCGGCGCGCACGCCGGCACCTTCGGTGACCTCACCCCGGGCGAGATGGTCAAGACCCCGCGCTTCTGGGTCCTCATCGTCACCTTCGCCTTTGCTGCCACTGCAGGCACCCTGCTTGTGGGCAAGGTTGCCTCCATCGCCGCCGTCCAGCTCTTCGCCGACCCCACGAGCGCCGCGGCCGTCGCCCTCGGTGGCGTGGTGGTCTCCGTCAACACCTGCGCCAACCTGGTCGGCCGTCTGTCCTTTGGTCAGATCATCGACAAGCTCGGCGCCTACAAGTCGCTGCTCATCAGCCTTGTCGTCACCATCGTCGCACTCGTCATCATGTCGATGAGCTTTACGCAGAGCATGTTCTTTGTGGCGCTCGCCCTGCTCGGCTTTAGCTTTGGCGCTCTGCTCGTCATCTACCCGCCGCTCACCGGTGGCGCCTTTGGCACCAGCAACATCGGTGTCAACTACGGCATCATGTTCTTGGGCTACGCCGCCTCTACCTGGATCAGCCAGCCCATCACCGCCGTGCTGTATCACGCCGAAGCCGGCAGCGCCGCCTACCAGCAGTCCTTCTATGGCGCCATTGTGATTGCCGCCATCGCCGTCGTGCTCACCGTCTACATGATGGTCTCCGACAGCAAGAAGAAGTCCGCCTAGTTATACCGATGTGACAAAGGGGCTGTCCCTTTGTCACATTCCAAGCCACCAGCATTAAGGAGTCGAAATGTCTGAGCTCAACCCCGTCCGCATTGCCGTCATCGGCGCCGGCGCCATGGGCCGCAACCACATCCGCTTTGTCACCGAGGAGCCCGAGGCCGAACTCGTCGCCATCGCCGACGCCTTTGAGGGCGCCCGCGCCACGGCCGAGGCCGCCGGCGTGCCGTTCTTTACCGATCCTGCCCAGATGATGGACGAGGTCAAGCCCGAGGCCGTCATCATCGCCACCCCCAACGACCTGCACCTGGGCGTTGCCCGCGAGGCCATCAAGCGCAACATCGTGCCGCTGGTCGAAAAGCCAATCTCCAACGATCTCGAGGATGCCCAGGCCTTCGCCGCCGAGGCCGAGACCGCCGGCGTGCCCGTGCTCGTGGGTCAGCACCGTCGCCACAACCCGTTTGTGAACAAGGCCAAGGAGATCATCGAGTCCGGCGAGTTGGGCAAGCTCACCGTGTCGAGTTT
>DXLY01000128.1:3722-3969 GCA_019414465.1 Collinsella sp. | reverse complement strand
CCGCTGCGGACACCTATTCCGCCGTTCTAACAAACGGCGGCTGACTCGACGCTGCAAACGCCTCTGATGGCCAATCTGCCGTTCAACTTCGGGCGCATGGGCATAAGCCCTATGCGCCCTTGTTTCACGGCACCTTGGCTCATTAGAGGCGTTTTCGCTGACTATCCTCAACCTATACTGTTTTATTTTTCTATGAATGGCGGTTCTAAAAATGCCTAAGCGTTCTGGCTTGTATACCGTTCCTTTT
>DXLY01000128.1:0-3712 GCA_019414465.1 Collinsella sp. | reverse complement strand
TGAGTTTGATTTGCTTTCGTTTGATGAGGCTGTTGGGCTGGCTGCCGACACGGGGCGGATTTCTGGGGATGCTGGTCCTCTGCTCGAGACGGTTGTCGATATGCTTGATGAGCTGGGACGTCCGGATGAGTATTTCGATTGCATCCAGGTTGCCGGTACCAATGGCAAGACTTCGACTACGCGTTTTTCGGCTGCCATTCTTCGTGGTGAGGGACTCAAGACCGCGCTGTATACGTCACCGCAGCTGGTGCGCTATCCCGAGCGCATGGAGGTTGACGGGCGCGTTGTGAGCGACGAGGCCTTTGCCCGTGGCGTTTCGGCGTCCGTCGAGGCGGGGCGTCGCGTGAATGCGCACCGTGTGGCGGCGGGGGAGCGCGCCTATACCATCACGCCGTTTGACCTGCTGACGGCTGCTGCTCTTGTGGTGTTTGCCGAGGCTCGCGTGGATGTTGCCGTGCTCGAGGTCGGCATGGGCGGACGTTGGGACGCCACGAGTGCGACCGATCCCGTCGCCGTTGCCATTACGGGCATTGGGCTCGATCACACGCGCATTTTGGGCGATACGCTCGAGGCCATTGCGGGTGAGAAGGCTGCGGTCATTAAGCCCGGACGTCTTGTTGTGCTGGGCGAGGGCACGCACGAGTCGAGCGTTCAGCGCGTAATGGATGCCCGTTGCCGCGAGTGCGGCATCGTGCCGCTCGTGGTGAGCCACGCCACGACTAAGATGCCGGAGCACGTGGGCGATACGGTTGAGTTTAGCTGCACCACGCCGCGTGCGATCTATACGTCGAGCATGGTCAAGCCGGCCTATCAGCCGCAGAATGCTGCGTGTGCGATTATGCTGTGCGAGGGCTATCTGGGTCGCGAGCTCGACCACGACAAGCTCGATGCGTCGCTTATGGCCTGCCCCACGCCGGGTCGCTTTGATGTGCTGGGAACCGATCCGCTCAAGCTGATCGACGCCTGCCATAACCCTCAGAGCTGCGAGAACTTTGTGAGTGCGCTGGACGAGATCGACCCGTGCGTGGAGAACCGCCCCACGCTGCTGTGTGCCGCGCTGGCCGATAAGGACGTGGCGGGCATCGTTGACGTACTGATCCCGGCCTTCCCGCGCGTGGTTGTGACCCAGACCGATTCCGATCGCGCCTTGCCGGCAGAGGAGCTCGCTGCCCTGGTGGACGCGGACAAGCTTGTGGACGTGTACCCCAGCGTGTCCGAGGCCCTTGCAGCTTTCGAGGCCGCAGGCGAGCCCTTCGTAGCCGCCGGCACAATCACTCTAGCCGGCGAAGTAGCGGGGCTGCTGCGCTAACCCCACCCGTGGGCAGCTAATTTGGGCTGCTCGCCAGGAAATGGGCCTATTTACTACGTTTAATTGACTGCCCTCGACCACGACGAGATTTGCGAAATTAAAATCGCAGGTAGAAGGCTTGCCGATTTTCAAAAAAGACCCACATGGTCGACCCATGCGGGTTAAACGTAGTAGATAGCCCGTTTTCGTGGCGCATCTCTAGACTGTCAAATTGGTCGACTTGGCCCCATGGCAGCTGCGGTGAAATAGTTCCTGGATTATACGTCTGTGGGTCAATCGGGGAACTATTCCACCGCAACTTAGTTTGGGGACTTGGGGACCAGGTTAGTCTAGGCGGACTGGATCGTGGGGGTAGGCGTTGAGAATCTCGACGCCGGACTCGGTGGCCAGGGCCAGGTCTTCGATGCGGACGCCGGTGTGGCCGGGGAGGTAGATGCCCGGCTCGATGGAAAAGGTCATGCCCGGCTCGACAACCTGCTCGTTGACGAGTGAGACGTCACCAGGCTCGTGGTCCTGCAGACCGATCGAGTGTCCCAGGCGATGCGTAAAGTACTGCCCATAGCCCGCATCCTCAATCACGTCGCGTGCGGCACGGTCCAGGTCGCACATACGCACGCCCGGCGCGATGAGCGCCTCGGCGGCCTCGTTGGCGCGGCGCACGATATCGTAGATGCGTGCCGTCTCCTCGTCCGGTTCGCCCCAAAAGAATGTACGCGTCATGTCCGAGCAGTAGTTGCAGCGGCGTCCGCCAATGTCGAACAGCACCACGTCGCCACGCTTGAGTACGGTGTCGTCGGGCTCGTGGTGCGGATCGCCGGCGTTGGCGCCAAAGCTCACGATGGGCGGAAAGCTAAAGCCCTCGCAGTCGTGCTTGCGGTACAGGCCGAGCATCTGGTCGGCAATTTCGCGCTCCGTCACGCCCTCGTGGACGAGCTTGATGGCGTCGGCCATCACAGCGTCGTTTGCGGCCGAGGACACGCGCATGAGCTCCTGCTCGGCTTCGTCCTTGTGGGTGCGTGCGGCGGTGACGGCAAAGTCGCCCAGGAAGAACTCGCTCGCGGCGTGACGATCCATAAGGGGCATCAAAAAGCCGGAACGCATGACGGTGTCGATGCCGAGGGGCTTGGATGGATTGACCTCGCGAGCGATGGCGTCGGTCACGACGTCGGTGTCGTTGTGGTAGGCCACGCGGGCATTGTCGTACTCGGGCAGCTGATGCAGGGCGTTGACCAAGATCACAGGCTCGCTGCCGCGCGCGAGCAGCACGCCGCAAAAACGCTCGAACATATCAGCATAAAAGCCGGTCAGGTAATAAATCGACCACGGGTCGTTTACGAGCAGCTGCGCGCCGGGGTGCTGAGCCTCGAGCGCATCGAGCACGCGCGCCACGCGCTGGTCATCGACATGTGCCATAAAACATCCTTTCGCTAGGCTGCCACCATGGTATCCCAAGCCCGGCACACAGGGACGTTCCTTTTCCTCCGGCACTCCGGGACACTCCTTTGCATCCCACCCCGCCCCACCGCAATTGAGGTGGGGCGGGGTGGATGGCGGGGTAGCTAAAAGAGCCCCGTCCCAAATTAGCTACTCTATGTCCATGCTGGCGATTAGGTTGATGTTGGTGTCTAGGAGGTTCTCCAGCACGACGTCTCCCATGCGGATGGGGGCGTTGACGACTAGGCCTCGGATGAGGATCATGGCTTGGGCGTGGAGTTCTAGCGGGATGGCTTCGGCCGTGCGGACGGGGAGTAGGGCTTCGTCGCCGCCGGAGACGGCCACGGTCGTCGTGAGCACGCGCATGGGGCAGGTGAGCTCCTGATGTGCGAACTTATCGCCGCGCGGGCAGCTGTTGCCGGTTACGGAGCGCACTTCCACCACGGCGCCATTGGCGTCGCGCTCCACCTTTACGGTCAGAAGGCATTCGGATGGGCAGGTCGTGCAGTTGAACTGCAGCGTTTCGATTGCGTTATCGCTCATAGTCTATGCCTCCTCGACGGGATCGACGGATAGGACCATCTCGCTGGCACCCAGGTCGAGCGCTTGTTTGATGACCTTTGCCGGCAGCGGGAAGCTTTCCATAACGCTCGGCTTAAACGCGCGGACCTTGCCTGCAAGCAGTTCCTCGTCGCCTGCCAGAATACGCACGCGGGCGGCGTCGACCGGTCGGCGCACGCGGAAGTTGAGCTTGGTGAGTGCCACAGCTGTAATGTGTCCCGGCAGCGCGTAGCCCGCAATGCCGGCGGGGGAGACCTTGAGCTGGCAATTCGCACCCGCTTCGCAGCTTGTGCCCGCAGCGTCCACGTCGGTCCCAGAGCTGCCACCCAGCGCGTATGTCGCCGCAGCCGCACCGGCACGCTCGGACTCGGTCGTCACGTTGTCGGCCAGGTCGTGCACGTGCAGCAC
>DXLY01000127.1 GCA_019414465.1 Collinsella sp. | reverse complement strand
CGGACATGCCGCTGCACCGGGCGACATTGTGTGGCGCGACGGCAGCGTGGTCGGGCGCCACAACGGTGCGCTGCGCTACACCATCGGCCAGCGCAAGGGCCTGGGCGTCGCGATGGCGCATCCCGTGTACGTAACGGGCGTCGACGCCGCCAACAACATTGTGCATCTGGGCGAAGCCGAGGACCTAACCGCGGCGGCGCTAACTGCCAATGAGTGGATTTGGAGCGCGCCGGCAGAGTGCATGGAGGCCGAGCTCGATGCCGGCGGCATTCGCGTGGGCGCCAAGTACCGCTACCGACAGAAAGACCAGGCAGCGACCCTTACGCGCGGCGAAGACGGGCAAATGTTGCTGACCTTTGACGAGCCGCAGCGCGCCATCGCCCCCGGACAGGCCGTCGTCGTCTATCGGGGCGACATCGTCCTGGGCGGCGGCACCGTGACCGGCGCGCTTAAGTAGCCGCGGGTTTATCGCTGCACGTGTCGAAGTACCTCAACAGCGGCACCAACCTCGATTACGCGACGCTCAAGGCCGCGGTGAATGGCCTCGAGTCGACCCTCCGCCGTCGCCCACTCGCTCTGCGAAAGAATCTCGATCGCTTCATCAACAAATCCGTTGAGCCGCGACGAATCGAACCAATCGAGCAAATCCGCAAGCGCCAGCTGGACGGAAGGGTCGGGCCCAAACGGCTTAGCGGAAAACCCAAACTCCCCAGCTGCGAGCACGGCAGTTGGTACGTTGTACCACAGGCAGTTGCCGCTATCGAACAGCGGAGCAGGTTTTATCTCCAGGGTGTCGACATTGCGGATGATGCCGAAGTTTCGCCAATGGCGGTCGCTGTTGGCCAAAAGGGCATCGCAGACAATCATCTGCGACATAGACCTTCTCACAGCGGCCTCATCGACACCATGCTTGCCGAGGTAGCAACAGTATCGATCGTATGTCGAGTTTCCCCGCTGGCTACCAAATGCGCCCTTAACGTAAACAGCCGGAACATATTCCTCGCGGCCGTCAAGAAAGTCGTCGCACAGACACACAGGGCCATCGAACATGCGCTCAACCGTGTAAGGAACAAACTCCCCCTTGGAAAGCAAGCGACGATGCAGAGCCGTTGCAACTGCCTCGTTAAAGGGCCGTTGGTCGTCCATCCCGCACCCTTTAGCCAAAACGCGAATGCCGTTTCGGATCATCCACGATTTAGGGAGCTCGCCCTCGGACGTGTTATCCGGATTATTTAGACCGATGCCTTCCAGCCAACCCGAACGCTCTTCGGGCGCCGATCGCTCAAATTCGTTCTCAAAGTAATTGATGCTTTGCCATTTGAGTTCGGCGCAATCGGCCGGCCGCAGCCAATAACAATCCGAAAGCGATAAGCCCAGGCACCGAACCGGAACCTCGATGCCACTGGCAATTCCCAGTTCACGATAGCGCGAGACGAGTCCAGGGCGAACGTCAGGCACCGACCGATGGCTCCACCACACGTTGAGCTCCCGTTTATTCACCGTAGGAGAAGAGCTCGAGCATGTGCCAAACGGCATTCGTTGCGCATCGAGGACCTCGGCGATTTCGAAGGGAAACTCACGCGTCGGATCAAATGAGACATGCGCGACCTCATGGTCGGCCGACATCAGCGTAAACTTGCGTCCCACATCGGCCGCAGGACGGCGTCCTCGCTTGCGGACCTTTTGGTAGGCGGTCGCAGAATTGTACTCGACCATCTTCCGGCCGCCCACAATATCGCACACAAGCGTCCCCGATGCGGCAAGTTGCGATATGCGGGCTTTCGTAACGCCCAACAGGCGGGCGGCATCACCCATAGATAAGTACTCAGACGTATCCATACACCGCATCACCTCGTTAAGTAATTTACGTGTTTAATTAATAGATTACTTACATCATAATACTAAACGACCTAAAGCGAAAAAAGGCCCGAGAAATCGGGCCTTAGCGATTGGTCAGCCGAGTCGCAAACTGCTTCCTTAGCGCTGCACGTAGGCGCGGACCAGCTCAAAGGTGTTACGCACACCGTCGATGTGGCTGCGCTCGTAGTTGTGGCTCGCGTACACGCCGGGGCCGATCAGGCCGTGACGGATGTCGTAGCCGGCAGAGAGCGTGGCCTCGACGTCCGAACCGTAATGCGGGTACACGTCGATGGCGTAATCGAGCTTAAGCTCGCGCGCGATATTGGACAGCGTGGTCACCAGATCGTAGTTGTAGGGGCCACCCGAATCCTTGGCGCAGATCGACACCATGCGCTCGGTGCAGCCCAGGTCGTCACCCACGCAGCCCATGTCAACGCTGATCATCTCGCGCGTGTCGGCCGGCACGAAAGCGCCGCCGTGGCCGACCTCCTCGTACACGGTAAAGAGCAGGGACACCTTGCGCGAAAGCGACACCTCGCCGTCAGCAACGGCGCGGGCCAGACCCAGCAGAATCGCCGCCGACAGCTTGTCATCCAGAAAGCGGCTCTTAATGTAGCCGCTTTCCGTCACCGTGGTGCGCGGATCCATGGCGATGATATCGCCCGTCTGAATACCCAGCTCGAGGACATCATCCTTGCTATCGACGTTCTCGTCGAGCAGGATTTCCATGTTCTTCTCGATGGTCTTAACCGGCTCATCGGCCACATGCGCCGAAGGCTCGGTATTGAGGACCACGCCCGTGTAGACATTGCCATCGCGCGTGTAAACGGTGCAGTTCTCGCCATCGGCCGTAGACCACTGGTGCCCGCCGAGCGTCGTGGGGCGCAGGCGACCATTGTCCTTAATGGAGCGTACCATGGCGCCCAGGGTATCGACATGGCTCGCCAGTACGAGCGACTCACCCTCGCCACCAAGCTCAACCAACACGTTGCCCTTATTGGAGCGCTCGGGGCCAAAGCCCATATCGCGCAACGTTTCCATTAGATAGTCAGTAGCCGCACGGGTATAGCCCGTAGGTGAAGCAATCGAGGTAAGCGCCTTCAACTGGTCAGTAATATAGGAGAGCGTAGAATCCATCTTGGACACCAAAGTCACCCTTTCATATCGAATTAAACCCACAGCAACAATACCACCGCGAGCCATCTTTTTACCTAGCGAGATGACCCATCGAGCTCGCCAGGACTGCGCCCGCCACGATAACGAGCCGGCGGCCCCTGCCGTTAGTCCCACAATCTTTCCGCAGGACGGAGGAAGCCCCCGCCGCACGAAGTGCGCAGCGGGGGCTTCCGACATGTCCGAGGACGATTGCGGGGCTAACGGGCAGGGCCCGCCGAACCAAGTTAGGCAGCCGGGCAGATCTTCTTGAAGAGCTCGATGACGTCGTCGAGCGTCGCCTCGCGCGGGTTGCCCGGGAAGCAGGCGTCAGCCATGGCGTCCTTGGCCAGGACCTCGATCTCGTCGGCCTTCATGGCCTCGCAGACATGCGGAATGTTCACGTCGGCGGAGAGTTGCTTGACGGCGGCGATGGCGGCGTCGGCAGCCTCGTCGGTGCTCATGCCCGTGGTGTCAACACCCATGGCAACGGCAACCTTGGCCAGGCGCTCGGCGCAAACCGGCTTGTTGAACTCCATGGCGATCGGCAGCAGCATGGCGCAAGCGACGCCGTGCGGAGTGTCGTAGTGGGCAGACAGGGTGTGAGCCATGGCATGGTCGATGCCCAGGCCGACGTTGGAGAAGCCCATGCCGGCGACATACTGGCCAAGAGCCATACCCTCGCGGCCGGAGCCGGGCTGACCAGACTTGGCCTCGGCAACGGAGTCGCGCAGGTTCTCGTTGATCAGCTTAATGGCCTCAAAGTGGAACATGTCGGAGAGCTCCCAAGCACCCTTGGTGGTGTAGCCCTCGATGGCGTGGGTCAGAGCATCCATGCCGGTAGAAGCGGTCAGGCCGGCGGGCATGGAAGCCATCATGTCGGGGTCGACGACGGCGACCTCAGGGGCGTCGTTGGTGTCGACGCACACGAACTTGCGGACCTTCTCGGGGTCGGTGATGACGTAGTTGATGGTCACCTCGGCAGCAGTACCGGCGGTCGTCGGCACGGCGATGGTGAACACGGCGTGGTTCTTAGTGGGAGCAACGCCCTCGAGGCTGCGGACATCGGCAAACTCGGGGTTGTTGATGATGATGCCAATGGCCTTAGCGGTGTCCATGGAGGAGCCGCCACCGATGGTCACGATAGCGTCAGCTTCGGCGGCCTTGAAGGCCTCGACGCCGTCCTTAACGTTCTGAATCGTGGGG
>DXLY01000126.1 GCA_019414465.1 Collinsella sp. | reverse complement strand
ATATCGTTGAGGAATCGCTCGCCGGCATGGCCAAAGGGCGTGTGACCCAAGTCGTGGCCTAAGCCAATCGCCTCGATCAGATCGCAGTTGAGCCCCAGAGCACGTCCGATATCACGCGCGATGCGCGAGACAAGCTGCACGTGCAGGCCTCGGCGCGACAGGTCATCGTTACTGCGAAAACTGAAGACCTGAGTTTTGCCGGCGTATCGGGCATACGCAGGCAGATGAAGAATCTTTTCGGTATCGCGCATAAAGGCCGGACGCATGAGCGTGCCCTCGTCTGCGGCTCGATCAACGCGACGGATGACCTGGTCATCGTCGCAACGGTACGGGTTGACATAGCCCGAAGCACGATCTGCGGCAATGCGCTCGACAAGTTCGGGCGATAACGCCGAGGGAATACGGTCCATGCGCGCCTTAATGACGGCCGTTTCTTGATTAGATGCCATGGCATGCTCCTTAAGAAGGATGCGCAATCGGTTACAATGTGCAGCCCACGACCTCGATTATGGCAAAAATCGGCACCAAAAACGGCAGCAAAGGCAGGGAGCGCGATTTTGTGAAGAGGCAGGAGAGGGCAAGGGCCAGGAGCGCAACGGCAAATGCCACGATGCCGCCCATAGGGTCGAGCGTGCAAAGCGCGAAGAGCGCCTTGGCGTCCCCCATGCCAATGCCAGGGACGTGGCGAACACGACGCCAGAGTGACTCAGTAAGCACAAGGGCAAGGTAGACGATGACCGCAAGACCGGCGTGGTCAAACGCCGTGTTAACACCCTTGTCGAGCCAAACGCCTGCAAGCGCCGCCACCGCACACGCGCCGGCAAGCTGATAGGGAAACCGCCGCTCACGGGCATCAATCACCGCGCCGGCAAAGAAACAAATCCAAAACGGGATATAGACCATCGTGCACCTCCATGAACAGCTGCTCAAAAGCAAAAACCACCACAAAGGTACAGGCACCTTTGTGGTGGTTTTGATGGTGGTTATTTGGCGCCTTGCATGACCTCGTCGAGGGTAACGTTGACGGCGTGCTGCGTCGGGACCCAGTCGACCTTTAGGAACAGCGCTGCCACCGTGATGGGGATATAGCTGAACATAAAGATCGGGAAGGTAAACAGGTTGGTCACCAGGCGCCACTTTTGCGCACAATGAATGTGCTTGTACTCAAAGATGGTCGTAAGTAGCGCCAGGATAAAGAAGGTCTGGTACATCATCGCGAAGGTCATAATGAGCGAGGCGGCACAAGCCTGCATCTCGACCTCGGTGGCCAAGAAGCCATGCGAAAGCCCGCCCACGATGAGAAAGGTAGCGTTGGCGAGCATGGAGATCAGGGACAGCAACATGCCTGGAGCGATGGTCATAAACATGTCATATGCGGCAAAGCGATGATAGCAAAACGTCGATTTGACCAGATGCTTACCGTAGGTAAAGAACACCTGGTAGAAGCCCTTGGTCCAGCGCATACGCTGCTTCCAAGACGCTTTAAACGTCACGGGTTGCTCGTCAAAAAACTCCGCCGGCGCATAGCCAATGCGAATGCCGTGAATGGCGCAGAACGTGGTGAACTGAATATCCTCGGTCAGCGTGTGGAACTGCCAGCCGTGCATACCCTCGATAACACTGGCGGAGATGAGGTAGCCCGAACCCGAGACGGCACAGGACGTCTTGCAGATATTACGCGCGTTGTTAAGGAAACGCGCCTCGCGCAGGTACCAAGTGGCGTTGGCAGCCGAGATCCACGAGCTGCCGAAGTTCTTGGAATTGCGATAGCTCGTGACCACATGGAAGCCCTGGTCAAAGGCATCGTTCATCTTAGACACGTAATCGCGGGAGATAACGTTGTCGGCATCGAAGATAAAGTAACCCTCAAACGTGTCGGGATACTCGTTGAGAATGCGATCGAAACCAAAGTCCATGACCCAGCTCTTGCCCTTACGGGCCAGGTCATTGCGTTCATAAACAATAGCACCGGCCTCGCGCGCAAGCTGCGCCGTGTTGTCGGTGCAGGCATCGGCGACCACGAAGACCTCGATGAGCTCGGACGGATAATCCTGGTCCTTGATGGAGCGTACGAGGTTGGCGATCACGGCTTCCTCGTTATGCGCCGCGATAAAGAAGGCATAGCGGTGGAGTTTTTTGGCCTTGGGAGGCGCGACCTCGCCACGAAGAGCACCGATGACAAAGAAGACCACCTGGTACAGAAAGCAGACCGTGAGCAGCGTGACGACAATCTGGTTGAAAATCACGATGGGTGTGTTGGTTTGTAAAAAGGCGAGCATGCAGGCTCCCAGGAACGCATTACGTAAACAATCGTATATCTTACCGCAGGCTTACCGAGTTCAAGAAACCACCTAATACCGGCTAGGCTTCGAGAAGGCCAAGCTGCGGGACGATGTCGTCGCCGGCGGCGGTGCGGCCAATCGAGCGCGGGGCCAGGTCGTCAAGAACCGCAGCGAGATCCCACGGTAGCTCATCGCGGCACTCAATACGCTCCCCCGTCACGGGATGGTCGAATGCGACGCGCCAGGAATGAAGGAATTGCCTGGTCAGACCCTGATCGGCGCGTGCATCGCACTTGCCGTAGAGTGGATCGCCCACGCAGGCGTGGTTGATATGGCGCATATGCACACGAATCTGATGTGTGCGGCCCGTAAACAGATGGCACTCGACGAGCGTATAGCCGTCGTCAAAACGCGTGGAATCGAAGCGCTCGAGGACCTTAAAGGTCGTAATGGCCTGGCGCGCGAAAGGGTCGTCCGAAACCGCCATCTTGACACGGTCGCGCGTAGAACGCGCAATGCCGGTGTTAATGGTGCCCTCATCCATAGCGATATGACCGTGAACGAGCGTGATATAACGACGATCGAGCGTACGCGTGCGGATGAGATTTTGGAGCGCGCGCTGGGTGTCGTCGTCCTTTGCCGCAAGCATGAGACCCGAGGTATCGCGATCCAAACGATGCACGATGCCGGGGCGGTCCTCGCCCTGCACGGTGCCCAGATGGTCGATACCGCAGTGATAGACCAGGGCATTCGCGAGCGTACCGCTCTCATGACCATGTGCAGGATGGCACACCAGGCCGCGCTGCTTGGAGAGCACGATAAGGTAGTCGTCCTCATAGCGAATGTCGAGCGGGATGGCCTCGGGAATCACATCGGTGGGATCGTGCAGCTCGGGCAAATCGACCGAAATACGATCGCCGGCGCGCACGGCATACTTTTTGGACAGGCAGGTCTCGCCATTGACACATACGGCACCGCCCTCAATCAGATGCGCGCAGGCAGAGCGCGTGGGGCAGCCGTCGTTGGCGCCCAGATAGGCATCAAGGCGCTGACCAGCGGAATCATCGGCAACGAGAATATGGATGTCGGCCATTAACGCTCATTCCTTTCGCGAATCTTGCGGGCACGCTCCCCACGTTGTTTAGCCTTGCGCATGGCGCGGGCCTCGTCACGGGCGTTAAGCTCGGCGGTCGCATCGACCTCACGGGCCGCGGGACTCAAGAACATGTAGCCGAAGAGGGCGAGCACGACGCCCAAGGTAATGCCGATATCGGCCACATTGAAGACGGGGAAGTCGATGAAGGTGGTTGCAATAAAATCGGTCACGAAGCCAAAGGCCAAACGATCGATAGCGTTGCCGATAGCACCGCCCGCAACCATCGCCATGCCCACAACCTCAAGATGGGCGAGCTGGGGTGCACGAACGAGGTACACGGCAATAGCGATAATGACCGCCAACGCCAGCACGGCAAACGCGATGCCATGCCCCTCGCCCATACTAAAGGCAGCACCGATATTGCGGACAAACATAAAGTCGATGACACCGGGGATGACAGTCACATGCAAAGCTTCGCCCACGGCACGAACCGCAAGCTTGGTCAGCTGGTCAACAAGCAGCACAACGAGCGCTACCCCACCAGCAACACCCAACCGCCAACGCAAAGGCGGCGTCATATCCCCAGCACGACCCAAATCAATCCCCTACCCTCAAGAACATCGAATTCCGTTTAACGCAAGTAATCATCTTATAGTGACAAACGCCAAACGCGCAGCATATTCACCAACGCTAGCGAAATAACCAGCTAAAAACGAAAGCGGCATTCCGAAAAACAGAATGCCGCTTGGACGTGACAAAAGTTGACGTTGGGGACGTTCTTGTTTGACAGTCGTTTAAGAACGTCCCCAACGGTTAGTTCAGCGCATCAGCGCAGCGCTTGCAGATGTGAGCGTGGCCGTTGTACTCGCCGACGGTGGTGCGGTAGTTCCAGCAACGGTCGCAGCACTCGCCCTCAGCAGCCT
>DXLY01000125.1 GCA_019414465.1 Collinsella sp. | reverse complement strand
TCGTCGAGGCCACCGACCCCACCGAGAAGACCCCCTACGAGCCGTACTACAGCTATGACGAACCGCTGCGCCGCATCCCTAACCACCGTGTGCTGGCTATCGACCGCGGTGAGCGCGAGGGCAAGCTCCGCGTGCGCGTGAACGTCGACGGCGCTGCCGCCACGGTGCGCCTCGGCAGCCGTTGGCCCCGACGCCAGGGCGTGTTTGCTCCCATCTTCGATGCCGCCATCGCCGACGGCTACAAACGCCTCATGGCTCCCCCGCTGGAGCGCGAGGCCCGCGCCAAACTCACCGTTCGCGCCCAGACAGAGGCCATCAACGTCTTTGCCAAGAATCTCGAGGGCTTGCTCTCGGCACGCCCCGTCCGTGGCGCCCGCGTACTCGCGCTCGACCCGGGCTACCGCACCGGCTGCAAGGTCGCCGTCATGGACGAGACCGGCAAGCTGCTCGACCACGGCGTGGTCTATCCCACCAAGCCGCGCCACGACGTCGCCGGCACCAAGCGCGAGCTCGCCCGCCTCGTCAAGAAGGACAGCGTCAACACTATCGTCATCGGCAACGGCACCGCCAGCCGCGAGACCGAGGAAGTCGTCTCGGAGTTTATTGCCGAGCAGGCGCCCAGCCTTCGCTACACCATCGTTAACGAGGCCGGCGCGTCGGTGTACTCCGCCTCCGAGCTCGCGAGCCAGGAGTATCCCGATCTGGACGTCACCGTGCGTGGTGCCATGAGCCTGGGTCGCCGCCTGCAGGACCCGCTGGCAGAGCTCGTTAAGATTCCGCCCCAATCCATCGGTGTGGGCCAGTACCAGCACGACCTTGACCAGGCCGAGCTTTCGCGCACCCTGGGCCACGTGGTGGAGGACGTCGTCAACCGCGTGGGCGTCGACGTAAACACCGCGAGCGCGAGCCTTCTGGGATACGTATCGGGCATCACGCCGAGCGTGGCCAAGAACATCGTGGCGTACCGCGAGGAAAACGGCGCCTTTACCGATCGCCGCCAGCTCAAGAAGGTCCCCAAGCTGGGACCCAAGGCATATCTCAACGCCGCGGGCTTCCTGCGCATCAGCGGCGGCAAGAACCCGCTCGACGCGACAAGCGTCCACCCCGAGAGCTACGAGGTGGCCACGTCCGTCCTGGAGCGCGCCGGCGTTAAAGCAAGCGAGCTCAGCCGCGGCGGCGTGCCCGACATCGAGCGCCGTCTGGGCAGCATCTCGACGCTGGCAAGCGACCTGGACTGTGGCACCCTCACGCTCATCGACATCGTCAACGAGCTCAAGAAGCCCGGTCGCGACCCGCGCGACGACGCGCCCGAGGTGGTCTTTAGCCGCTCAGCGCTTTCCATCGACGACCTGGAACCCGGCATGGAGCTCAAGGGCACGGTGCGCAACGTCGTCGACTTTGGCGCCTTCGTCGACGTGGGCGTGCACCAGGACGGCCTCGTGCACATCTCCAAGCTGGCCAACCGCTTCGTCAAGCACCCCAGCGACGTGGTGCGCGTCGGTGACACGGTCAAGGTGTGGGTTGAAAAGGTCGATCGCGACCGCAAGAAGATCTCCCTCACCATGGTGCAGGGGAAGTAAACCGCCAAGCAAGGGTCCCCCCTCTCGCGACGTGCAAAATCGCGAGTATTCTGCAAATTCCACCGTTCCGGATGCCCCTCAGAGACGAAAAAGCAAGAAACAGCCCCCGCTTTAGCGTCATCAGAGCCAAAACGGGGGCTGTTCCATGCTTCACCCAGCTGGTAAAAGCCTTTACCTTGCTGAATACTCTCAATTTTGCACGGCGCAGGCGGGGGTACCTTTGTCCACGGCAGGATATGGAAGCCTATCACCAACCTACCGGCAAGTTCGTGTCGGCAGCCCCGGCCTTTCCTTTGCCTAGCGCGACCCTCGCGAAGCGCGTGAGCGATAGGGAAAGGAAAGGCCGGGGCGAACAACCCGCGATGTAGCCAGCGTTCGCGTTACGGCAGGATATGGAAACCGAGCGAGGCGATATCCTTGGCAAAACCGTGCACGGTATCGAGCGAGACCTCGTACGGGTCACGGCCGATGTTCTTACGCTTGGCCAGGATGCTGTTGGGCACCGTGATGATCTGGCAACCGCATCCTTCCGCCTGGTAAATATTGATAAGCTCACGCGTGGACGCCCACAGGACCTCGCAGTTGGGCTTGGCGGCGGCCTTCTTGACCGACTCCGTCATAAACGGAATGGGGTCGACGCCGGTGTCGGCGATGCGGCCGGCAAAGAGCGAGATGATTGACGGCGTCTCGGCGTCAACGGCCTCGACCATCTCGTCGACCTGCGCAGGCGTAAAGATGGTGGTGACGTTGACCTTGATGCCGTCGGCCGAAAGCTTGCGGACCAGCTCGGCGGTGGACTCGCCCTTGGTAGTCACGCACGGAATCTTGACATAGACGTTCTCGGCCCAGGTAGCGATCTCGCGCGCCTCGACCTCCATGGTCTCGACGTCGTCGGCAAAGACCTCAAACGACACGGATACATCGGTGATGTGGGTCAAGACCTCTTTGGCAAACGCGCGGTAATCCGTCACGCCGCCCTTCTTCATAAGGGACGGGTTGGTCGTGAAACCCTGAACGTTGCCGTTCTCGTACATGTCGAGCATGCCCTCGAGATTTGCACCGTCAGCGAACACCTTGATTGCCATCTGCCTGATTCCTTTCGTTAGCATACGGCCGATAAACTGCTAAACACTTTACCTACGTTTATCAAGGCGTGAACTGCGGTTTTTTATCTTCTCGGCGAACGGTTTTGCAGATTTACCATTTTTATATCGACGCCCCAGCGGCAAAACGTTTTTGCCGATCATTGCGTTTGATTCCGTTCACGGAACAGAAGCAGCGCTTCGCCGGCTCATATTCACAATCGCTCCAAAGCAAAAAGCGGTGACGCCTCGATTGAGACGTCACCGCTTCCGTGTAGGAGCCGGTTATCGGAGCTCCGCCCGATTAGGGCTTAACGTATGCCTGGATTACTCTTCCTCAACGTGATTGATCACAGCACCCTTGGTGTGGATGAAGTTGGGGACGAAGGCAACGACCAGAAGGACAGCGAGAATCGCGTAGACACCGGTGGTACCGAAGGCCTCGGCAGCGCGGCCAAGCGTAATACCAATGACGGAGAAATCGAAGTCGCCGAACGTAGTGTTCTTGAAGCCAAAGACGTCAAGAACGGGCAGGAGCAGGGCCGGGGCAAAGGTGATGAGCAGGCCGTTGACGAAAGCGCCAAGAGCTGCGCCCTTGCGACCGCCGGTAGCATTGCCGTAGATGCCCGCGGTAGCACCGCAGAAGAAGTGGGGAACCATGCCCGGGATGATGAAGATGCCCAGGGTAGCGCCCACGATGAACATACCGACCACGCCACCGATGAAGGAAGCGACAAAGCCGAGGATAACGGCGGTGGGAGCATAGGGGAAGAAGACAGCGCAGTCGACGGCGGGGATGGCACCGGGGATCAGCTTGTTGGAGATGCCCTGGAAAGCCGGGACCAGGTCGGCAAGGATCATACGAACGCCGTTATAGACGATGGTGACACCAACGGCGAAGGACAGGGCACAGGTCAGGGCATAGACAATCACGTTGTCGCCGCCAGCGGTCTTGGTAACGACCGCAGGATCTGCGATGTAAGCGGCGAAAGCGGTAACCAGGTAGAAGAAGGCCATGGTAAGAGCCGTGGAGATGGTAGTGTCGCGCAGGAAGGCGAACTTCTCGGTGCTGTTCTCCTCGGCGTCCTTAGCAAAAAGCGTACCGACTGCAGCGGAGATGTAATAGGCGAGTGAACCGAAGTGGCCCATGGCGATTTCATCGCCATCGGTAACCTTCTCGGTGAAACGCTGACCAACGGCGGGAAGCATAGCGCTCACGAGGCCCAGGAACATGCCGCCCACGATGACAAGCTGGACATCCTGGAAGCCAGATGCCTGCAGAACGGCAGACAGCAGGCAGGCCATAAACATGCTGTGATGGCCCGTCAGGAAGATGTACTTAAACTTGGTAAAGCGGGCAATGATAATGTTCACGACATAGCCGAGAATCAGGATCATCATGGTCTGAACGCCGAGGACGCTCTGAGCCATCGAAACAACGACCTCGTTGTTGGGCACGACGCCGGTGATGTGGAAACCGGTCTCGATGAAGGTACCCAGCGGAGCAAGGTTCTCCTGAACAACAGCGGCGCCGGCGGACAGCATGATGTAACCAAGAATGGGCTTCAGGGTGCCCGTCATCACCTTGTGGGCAGGACGCTTAAGCGCGACAAGGCCCACAAAGGCAAATAGACCCATAATCCACGCTGGCTTGGTCAGAATCGATTGGATAAACTCAAGTATGGGAAGGATGGCTTGCATCTGCGCTTCCTTTCTCTCTAACGTGGGCGCGTTTCCCTCTTCCACAGGGAACCGCCCTTTTTTGTGCCGCTTTAGGCG
>DXLY01000124.1 GCA_019414465.1 Collinsella sp. | reverse complement strand
GGCCCCAGATTGCCCATGCGCGCAAAAGTGCGTCTCGGCAATCTGGGGCCCGTCCCCTTTAATATTTATAAATATGCAGGTCAGCGAGGTGCTAGCGATGTGCCAGCGGATGCGCCGCCAGATAGACCTCGGTCAGTTGCGTGCGGTCGACATGCGTGTAGACCTGCGTGGTCGAAATATCGGCATGGCCCAAAATCTCCTGCAGCACACGCAGGTCGGCACCGCCCGCGAGCATATGGGTGGCAAAGGAGTGGCGCAAGGTATGGGGATGGAGCCCCACCAGCCCCACCTGGCGCCCATACCGCTCGCATATCGCATGCACGGCCTGACGCGACAGGCGACGTCCGTTCTTATTTAAAAAGACCGCCGAGGTCTCCGTCCCGTGAGCATGGGCGGCCAGGAGAGTGCGCCCGTCACCTAGATAGTGTGTCAGGGCACGCGCCGCGCTTCCCACCAACGGGGCCAGACGCTCCTTGGAGCCCTTACCGCGCACCAGGACAAACCCGTCATCGATATGGATATCGCCCACATCGAGCCCAACCAGTTCACTCACGCGCAAGCCGCAACCGTAAAGCACTTCCAAGATGGCGTGATCGCGCAGTCCCATCTCGCCCTCGGGAAAGTCTTGATCCAGCAGTGCCGAGACGTCCTCCACCGAAAGGTATTCCGGCAGGCGATCTGCCTTTTTGGGCAGGCGCAACGCCGCCGTCGGGTTGTGGGCCACGGCCCCATCGCGCACCAAAAAGGCATGCAGGCCCTTCACGGCAGCAAGCGCGCGCTCCACCGAGGCGTCGGAATAGCCTCCGTCGCGGCGATCGGCAATAAAGTCCTCCACGACCTGACGGGTCACCTCTTCAAAAGACACAATGCCCGCCCGCTCCAGATAGGCGCAGTACGTCGTCAGGTCACGACGGTAGGCCGCAATCGTATTGCGCGCCAAACCCCGCTCGACCGCAAGGTAATCGAGATACTCCCCCGCCACCACAGCGAGCGACGAGGGAGTAGCTTCGGTATGTTCTTGGTTCTCCGGCACCCTTAGTCCGTAGCGAGGTTCTTGGGCGTCACCTGCAGACGGTCGACACCCTCGTGCTGGCCGATCGAGGCGCGCACGAACTCACGGAACAGCGGCTGCGGGTTGGTCGGACGGCTCTTGAACTCGGGATGAGCCTGGGTGGCCACATACCACGGATGTACGTCGCGCGGCAGCTCGACCATCTCGACCAGACGCTCGTCGGGCGAAAGACCCGAGATAACCAGACCAGCGCCCTCGAGCTGGTCACGGAAGGCGTTGTTGAACTCAAAGCGGTGACGGTGACGCTCGTAGACGAGCTCCTCGCCATAGGCCTCGCGCGCGAGGGTATCGGCGGCAAGCTTGCACGGATAGGCACCCAGACGCATGGTGCCCCCCTTCTCGGTCACGTCCTCCTGCGAGCTCATCAGGTCGATGACACTATACGGGCCATCCGGATCGAACTCGGAAGAGCTGGCACCGGCCAGGCCGACCACGTTGCGGGCGAACTCGCACACGGCAACCTGCATACCCAGGCAAATGCCCAGATACGGAATCTTGTGCTCGCGGGCGAACTCGGCCGCGAGGATCTTGCCCTCCAGGGCGCGCTTGCCAAAGCCGCCAGGGACCAAGATGCCCGAGGCATCGCCCAGGACCTCGGAGACATTCTGCTCGTCGAGGCTCTCGCCATCGACCAGCTGCACGTCAACGTGGCGATCGTAGAACACACCCGCGTGGTGCAGGGCCTCGATAACCGACAGGTAGGCATCGGGCAGCTGCGTATACTTGCCCACGACGGCGATCTTCACCTTGTCGGCGTGCTGGTTGGCATGGTTCTGCTTGCGCAGGAACTCGTTCCACTGACTCATGTCGCGCTCACGCGGGTCCAGACCCAGACGCTCGCAAATGCGCAGGTCAAAGTCCTGCTCGGCGAGCAGCTGCGGAACATCGTAGATGCTCGCGCAGTCCTCGTTGGTAAAGACGCAGTCGGTGTCGACGTCGCAGAAGCTTGCGATCTTGCCGCGGATAGCATCGTCGATATGGTGGTCGGAGCGCAGAACGATAATATCGGGCTGGATACCAAAGCTGCGGAGCTCCTTAACGGAGTGCTGCGTCGGCTTGGTCTTGACCTCGTGGGCGGCGGCGATATAGGGAACGAGCGACACGTGGATGTAGCAGACGTTCTCGGGACCGGCCTCCTTGCGATACTGGCGAATGGCCTCGACAAACGGCTGCGACTCAATGTCGCCGATGGTGCCGCCCAGCTCAGTGATGACCACGTCGGAGCCGGTCTGCTCCTCAATACGACGGAACTTTTCCTTAATGGCGTTCGTGACGTGCGGAATCACCTGTACGGTGCCGCCCAAAAAGTCACCGCGACGTTCGCGGGCGATCAGACTCTTATAGATGGCACCAGTCGTAAAGTTGGAATCGCGGGTCAGGTTCTCGTCAATAAAGCGCTCGTAGTGGCCCAGGTCCAGATCGGACTCGTAGCCGTCCTCGGTCACAAAGACCTCGCCATGCTGGAACGGGCTCATGGTACCGGGGTCGACGTTCAGATACGGGTCGGCCTTTTGCATCGTTACCTTGTAGCCGCGCGACTTGAGCAGACGGCCCAGCGAGGCCGCGGTAATACCCTTGCCCAGAGACGAAACCACGCCGCCGGTCACGAACACATGCTTGGTCATATTGAGTTACCTGCGCTTCCCGTAGAAGTTGTCCATACACATCTTACGGGTCTTCATTGTAATACTCGCGACGCGCGCCGCACACAATTTTTCTTACGCGCAATCGCATTTCTCCATCTCGAAACAAAACGCCGTCCGGTTGCCCAGGCGGCGTCGTTTCCACTATGAATGCGCGCTGTTATCGATCGGCGATTTCGTCCTTGATCAAGTCCTGCACGAGCATACCGGCACGGATGCCCTCTAGATACCATTCGCCACGCTCCGTGAGACAAATACCATTTGCGAGCTGGCCGCCGTCGTCGCTGTAGCGCGAGACGACCTCAATGATGTCTTTGGATTCCAAGCGTTCAATTGCCGCGCGGGCGCGATACGGAGACACCCCTACACGCTCGGCAAGCGTCTTGCGCGAAAAGCCATAAAATCCGCCGTTGTCTTCGGACTGCCGTGCGATCTCCATCAGCACCTGCACCTCGACGCGCTTCATATCGTTGACACTCGCACGACCCTTGCCAGCCATGGCAGCCTCCTCAAACCGAGCACGGGCATCACCTGCACCGTGCGCGACCGGCACACCCCATGATGGCCGGCAACATCCATCATGCGGCATCCCCGCAAAAGGATGAAACAATTAGGGTTATTGTATACCGCCCAAATTGCTTATAGGCAGGTAAGCGGGCTATTTTTAGGTTAAACGGTAGCTTTGTTGATAAAAGGGGCACACCGAATGCATACCCGATGCGCCCCTTTCAGACCAATTTATCCAGGCTTAGCGGTGGAAGAAACCACGGCGCTCGAACTTGGGCTCGCAGCACACGTTGATGCCCAGCTTGCGCAACACCGTCTCGTCCGTCGGCGAGATGATCACGCTAAAGAAGGCATCGCAGCCGCGCAGCTGCTCCAGGCCCGAAAGGACGCGGGCCGCCGTCTCGCTCGTTGCCGAGGTGATCGAGAGCGCCATAAGCGTCTCGTCGGTGTGCAGGCGCGGGTTCTTGCTACCCAGGAAATGCGTCTTGAGCTTGCTGATAGGCTCAATCGCCTCATCACTAATGACCTCGAGCTCAAGGTCAACGCCCGAGACATGCTTAAGTGCATTCATGATGAGCGAGCTCGCGGCGCCCAGGCGCGTGGAAGTCTTGCCGGTCACCACGGAGCCATCGGGCATGACCATGGCGCCTACGGGGCCACCCGTCAGCTGCTCCCTGGTAAGGGCGGCCGAGCGTGCCGGCGAGTAATTCTTGTCGATACCGGCCTTCTTCATAATGATCTTGAGACGATCAACCTGTTCATCGCCCACGCCGGTACGGCGCACATTTTCGACCGCGGTAAAGTAGCGGCGGACGATCTCCATCTTGGAAGCGTCGCGGCAGGCATCGTCATCGGTGATGGCAAAGCCGACCATATTTACACCCATGTCGGTGGGGCTCTGGTAGGGGCTCTTGCCCAGGATCTTTTCCATCAGGGCACGGACCACCGGGAAGGCCTCGACGTCGCGGTTGTAGTTGACCGTAGTCTTGTTATAGGCCTCCAAGTGGAAGGAGTCGATGATATTCGCATCGTCGAGGTCGGCCGTGGCCGCCTCGTAGGCGATGTTGACCGGATGCGTGAGGGGAAGGTTCCAGACCGGGAAAGTCTCGAACTTGGCGTAGCCGGCGGCGGTGCCGTGCTTGTGCTCGTGATAGAGCTGAGACAGGCAGGTGGCGAGCTTACCTGAACCAGGACCCGGCGCGGTGACCACGACGAGCGGACGAGTGGTCTCGACAAACTCGTTCTTGCCATAGCCGTCGTCGGACACGATCAGGTC
>DXLY01000123.1 GCA_019414465.1 Collinsella sp. | reverse complement strand
CACCAGGCATGGGGCCTCCTTTAAAAACGCGGCACGTGGACGCGGCGCGCACTTTACTCACGTAAAGCCCGTTGTACCCGATATGCAAAAACGTTTTTGCGGCAACGGCGAAGCGCCCGCCCAACGGTCAAAAATCGCACGCAAGCGGCCTAGTCATTGGGGACGTTCTTAAACGACTAGTCGTTGGGGACACTCTTGAACAGGCGACAGCCAAGGAGTGTCCCCAGATGCCGGCACATAAGGAACGTCCCTAACTGCCGGCAGATAAGGAACGTCCCCAAGTGCCGGCTACTGAATGGCGCCGCCGAAATTATTGAACAACCTGCTCAAAAACACGAATGGACACTACCGTGACTATACTAGAGCGCAGCAAGAGAAAGGAACCGCCTTGAGTATCACGCCCCTCGATAGCATCCGCCGCGCCATCGCCCGCCGCAATGGCGTCGCCGACCCCGCCGTAGCGGGCAGCGGAACCGCAAAGGCCCAGGGCGGACGCATCGAGAACGGCCTGTTCCCCGCCTCCCACACGGCCGAAGAGCTCGCGCGCATCCAGGAGCTGAGCCAGCGCAACGCCGGCGGCCCCGACAGCAGCCAGGCCACGCGCCGTCGCCGCGAGCGCGATCGCGAGCCCGGCCCCATCCACCGCATGGTCAACGCCTGGTGGAACCGCCTGCTCGGCGCTGTCTACGGCGGCGGCTTCTCCACGCAGGAAGCCGAATACGAGGAGCACGCCACCCGCCGCGACTATCTCTGGAATACCCTGGGCACCGCCGTGTGGGGCATGGCGTTTCCACTGCTCACCATTGTGTCCACGCAGCTTGTGGGCGCCGAGGAAGCCGGTAAGTTCTCCATCGCCTTTGTCACCGGCACGCTCATCATGATCGCGTGCAACTACGGCGTGCGCAACTTTCAGGTCTCGGACATCGACGAAAAAACCTCCTTCGCCTCCTACCAGCTCAACCGCTGGCTTTGCGGTGCGCTCGCCCTAGGCTGCGGCCTCATGTACAGCAGCGCCCGCGGCTATGACGCGCAGATGGCGACAATCGGCCTGGGCGTCTACCTATATAAGGTGATCGACGGCGTGGCGGACGTGTACGAGGGCCGCCTGCAGCAGGCCGATAAACTCTACCTGGCCGGCATGAGCCAAACGCTACGCTCCGTCGGCGTCATCGCGGTCTTTAGCGTGGCGCTGTTCCTTACGCGCAGCATGCCCATCGCGGCCATGGCCATGGGTGTCACCGCCATCGCCTCGCTCGTGCTGGTCACCGCGCCGCTCGCCCTGCTCGAGACCGAAAAATCGCGCCGCGTGAGCCTGCGCGAGGTCGGCCACGTGTTTGTCCAGTGCGCTCCACTCTTTGGTGCACTGTTCCTGTTCAACCTCATCGAGAGCATGCCCAAGTTTGTGATGGAAGGCACGCTGGCCTACAAATACCAGCTGTACTTTAATGCCCTGTTCTTTCCGGCGCAGGCTATTTTGCTGAGCATCGGATTTGTCTATAAACCGCAGCTTTTGCGTCTGTCGAGCATTTGGGCGAACCCGCGCAAACGCCGCCGTTTTGACTTGATTATTATTGCCGTTATGGCGCTGATCGTGGCCATCACCGGCGTGTGCGCCGCATTTATGGCAGGCCCCGGCATTCCCCTCATGAGCTTTATGTACGGCCTCAACTTTGAGCGCTACCGCACATTGGCGCTGCTGATGGTCGTCGCCGGCGGCGTAACCGCGGCCATCGATTTTATCTACGCCATTATCACGGTGCTGCGCCACGCTGGAGACGTCACCAAGATCTACTTGATCTGCTTTGCCGTGAGCGTGGTGCTCCCGGTGATCCTAATCAACCTGCTGGGCCTGATGGGCGCTGTGGTGAGCTACCTGGCCATCATGGCCCTACTGCTGGTGCTGCTGATTATCGAGTACCGCCACATCCGTCAACGCATAGAGAGGGACCGGAATCCGTACGGCGCCTAATTGCGGCGATGGGAGCAGCTAATTTGCGGTGGAATCACCCCCGGCTGGGTCTCGTTGCAGACACGCAAAACTAAGTGAGTAGACTTTTACCGAATCCCCGACCACACCGACAGAGCACACGTCTATGACCTGCGGTTTTATTGAGGCAAATATGTTGGGTGCTCGGCATTTCCAAAAAAGTCTACTCACTTAGCCAGCGGGCAGCCAAATGATTATCTAATCCCCGTCCCTGAAAAATCAATTTGCGGGCAGAAGGGCAATAATAGTCAAAAAAGGCCCCGTCCAAAATTAGCTACCCCTTGCGCCGTTATTCCCCGGGGCGAATATTCGCGTAGAACTCCGCCCCATCATCGAGCCGCAGGATGCCCACGCGACCGAACTCGGAGCCGGTGGCGGCGGCGCAGTCGATATCGATACGATCGGGCACACCGGCAGTGTCCTCGCCGCCCAAGCGCACGATCTGCCCGCGTCCCGATTCCTCATCGAGCCCCGCCAGACCACCGACCTCGCAATAGCGCCCAAGCGATACCGTGGGCGTGTGGCCGCTCACCACGACCGGGCCCTTGCCCTCGGCAGAAAGCAGCCCCGTCGGGGCATCCCAATAGCCATGGCGAATCCAGAGCAAGTCATCGGACGACTGTACGGCGAGCATTTGCTGCAGCAGCTCGCGATCGGCATCGACCGCTCCCCTGCCGTCGCCGCAATCGACACCATGCTCAAGCAAAAACGCGCGCGCCGCCTTCATCTCGATTCCAGCATGTACCAGCAGATACGGGCGCTCCTCGGTCTCGACCACCGCGTAGAGCGGCAGCGCGGCCATCCATCGCACGAGCTCCTCGTATGCCTCAAATTCCATGTCGTTGAGCTGCTCGCGCGTCGTCCAGCCACCGTTGATATCCCAGGTCTCGGCATCGAGCGGATCCTGACCAATGATGGCATCGAGCATGATCTGCTCGTGATTACCCTTGAGCACGCGGGCGTTGGGCAGCGAGCGTACGAGCTTAATAACGCCGACCGGATCGGGCCCACGATCGATCATGTCGCCCAGCACGTACAGCGTGTCGTCGGACGTCAACGAGATCTTAGACAGGGCCTCGTCAAGCGCACGCACGTGCCCGTGAGCATCAGATGTCACATAGATCGCCATGGTACGCCTCTCCTTGCATTGCGGCCGAAGCCCGACGCCGCAACTAAAACTTCAAGTTGAACTTAAATGTTACTCATTGTACTCCGTTGCAATAAAGCTGGAAAGGGTTTCCGAGCAGAGGCAAAGACGGCAGCCGTCTATGACGATATCGCGCACGCCCGCAATCCAACCCCATAAACCCACCATCTTTGGGTACAAATAACCGCAGACAACTGACCGTGCCACGCCAACCACCCAGGAGCGGACACCATCCATGAACCAGATCCTTCTCTTTATCGGCCTCGTCATCATTTTGTGCCTGACCATCAAACCCGTCGGCAAAAAACTCCCCTTCCCCACCCTGCTCATCTTTATCGCACTCGGCATGCTGCTGGGCGTCAACGGCCCGGCACACATCGACTTTAGCGACTACGCGCTCACCGAAACCGTCTGCAGCACGGCGCTGCTATTCATCATGTTCTACGGCGGCTTTAACACCAATATCGACCGCGCCAAGCCCGTCGCCGCGCCGGCGGTGCTGCTGAGCACGCTCGGCGTCGTCATCACCGCAGGCATCACCGGCGTGTTCGCCCACTTTGTACTGGGCTTCGACTGGATCGGCGGCCTGCTGTTGGGATCGGTCGTGGCGTCCACCGACGCGGCCAGCGTCTTTAGCGTTCTGCGCGAGCACAGCCTTTCGCTGAGGGGCGGCACCGACTCGCTGCTCGAGGTCGAATCGGGCTCCAACGACCCCGTCGCCTACATGCTCACCGCCGTGCTCGCCACACTCGCAGCCGGCGGCGACATCAACATTCCCACACTGCTGGCCAAGCAGATTATCCTGGGCGTGGGCCTGGGCCTTGCCATCGGCTGGGCGGCGGGCCACCTGATTGAACGCGCACGCGCAACAGCCGAGGGCGCGCAGACCATCTTTTTGTTCGCCGTGGCAATCGTCGCCTACGCGCTGCCGAGCTACCTGGGCGGCAACGGCTTTTTGGCCGTGTACCTGGCCGGCATTGTGCTGGGCGCGAGCGACATCACCGGCAAGGTCGAGCTGGCGCACTTCTTTGACACCCTCACCGAGATGGCCGAGATGACCATCTTCTTTTTGCTGGGCCTACTCGTCACGCCCGCGCGCCTGCCGCAAATGCTGCTGCCGGGCCTGGCGCTCATGGCGTTTATGCTCTTTGCGAGCCGCCCCATCGCCGTCGGTCTGCTGCTGGCGCCCTTTAAGACGAGCCCTCGCCAGGTTGCGCTCGTAAGCTGGGCGGGCTTGCGCGGCGCGGCTTCGGTCGTCTTTAGCCTCTTTGCTGTGGTGGCCGGCGTTCCCGGCGGACACGACCTATTTGACCTGGTGTTTGTGATTGCCGCGTCGAGCATCGTGGTGCAGGGCTCGCTGCTGCCGGCGGTGGCGAAGAAGCTCGATATGATCGATGCGACCGGCGACGTGCGCCGCACCTTT
>DXLY01000122.1 GCA_019414465.1 Collinsella sp. | reverse complement strand
GCCTTTTCGGCGGTGCTAGCATTAATGCCAGCCTGCAGCGCAGCGTTGGCCTCGGCCTCGGCAGCGAGCTCGGCCTGCAGCTGCGAATCCAGGGAGTTTACGACGTTCTGGGCTTCAGCCTGCTGGGCATTAAGCTCGTCGACCTTCTTTTGCGTGGTGGCGACGTTCTTCTCCTGCTCGGCCTGCTTATCGGTGAGCTGCTGCTTAAGCTCCTTGACCTCTTGAATGGTCTGAGCTTGCTTATCGGAAACTTTGCCGTAGTAGAACAGACGGTTGAGCATATCGCTCAGATCATCGACACCCGTCAAAACCTGAAGCAGGCTCAGACCGCCGGTTTTGTACTCGCCGGCGACATAGGTCGAGAGCTTGGCCTGACCATCGGCGATCTCCTGCTGCTTTTGCGTGATCTCGCCGGCAGTCTGATCGAGCGCCTGCGTCTGCGTGGCAAGCTCATCGTAAATCTGCTGGGTTTGGGTGCCGATCTGCTCGAGTTTCGTACGAGCAGCGGCAAGGTCGGATGCGGTATCGGCGTAGGCAGGAGCCGCGAGGCCCAAGCCCAAAACACAAGCGAGGGTTGCCGTAGCAGCGCAGCGTGCCATGTTTTTGTGCGTGTTTGCTGTGCGCATGTAGCTTCCTTTCCAGTAACTAAGGGTAACGGCTAGCCTACCGTCACCAGGCTAAAGAGCTCCACATCGTCATCAGACGGCGTGAGCTTCTCGCGCGGGTTGAGAAACGCAAGCTCAAGTATACAACCGTAACCGATAAGCTTTGCGCCCATATCTCGCACCAGTTTACCTGTTGCCTCGACGGTTCCGCCCGTCGCGACCAAGTCGTCCAGAATCAACACGGTATCTTTAGAGCTGATAGCGTCGGCATGGATCTCAATTGAATCGGTGCCGTACTCGAGCTCGTAGCTCTGGCTTACGGTCTCGCGCGGCAGCTTGCCCGGTTTACGTGCGGGAACAAAGCCGGCGCCAAGGGCTACAGCCACCGGTACGCCAACCATAAAGCCGCGAGCCTCGGGACCCACGACCTTGGTGATCCCCATGCCGGCAAAGTGCTCGGCGAGGGCATCGGTCATGGCTTTGAGCGCCTCGGGATTGCCAAAGAGCGGCGTGATGTCTTTAAAGACGACTCCGGGCTCGGGATAGTCGGGGATGTCGACGATTTGAGATTCGAAGTCGTACATTGCATGACCTTTCAATGAGTTGCCGAAATATCAGCAGCGGTTATTTGCCCGCGGTGACGGTGCCGGAGTGCGAAGGGGCGACGACCTTGAGCGGCTTTACGAGAGAATCCTCGTGCGAAGCAGGCGCGGCAGTTTCTTCGTTTTTGGCCTTGGTGGACTCGGAGCGAGCGATTTCCTCATCGAGTGCATCGATGTCGGCGTCCTCGACCACGGCGTTGAGCGACTCAAAAACGCGGTTTTTGAGCAGCGCGGTGTGCACGCCCTCCGTCAGGTCGTGAAGCTTCTTAAACGCACGCTCGAGCTTGGCGTCGCGCTCGTCATCGGAGGTATCCATGCCGAGCATGCTCACGAGCACCTGCTCAAACATCGAGGACTCGCGGTTGGCGGAAGACACGTACTGACGCAGGTTGCGCGGCTCGATATGGAAGCGTGACAGCTCGGAGCAGTAACGGATGATCGGAAAATCGCGACCATCGACGAGCTCACGATTCTGCGGACTCTTGATGATGCGAATAAGGTCGTTCTCGGCGAGCGAGCGGATAAACGAAATCTCGACGCCCAACATATCGGGAATGGTCTCGATGGGATGCAGCTTTTGTTTAGTCTCCTTGGGCTCCGTCTTGAGCGGAACATCGGACAGTAAGCCCACCTCGTAGGCGAGCGTTGACAGGTCCGTAGCGTTTTCCAAGCGCTGCTTAATCACGTTGAGCGGCATGTAGCGGGTCTTCTGCAGGTGCAGAATGACCTCCAGGCGATCAACGTCCTCCTTGGAGTACTGACGGTATCCCTTAGGCGTACGATGAGGGGTAATGAGCCCCTCATCCTCTAGAAATCTAATTTTTGAGTTCGAAAGATCGGGGTATGCGCCTCGAAGAAGGTTGACGACTTGGCCGATACTCAAATAGTTGCGTTCGGCCATGCCCTACTCACCGGTTTCGATGCGCTCCGGCGTGCTCTCGTGGTAGATGAGCGTAAACGTACCGATCTGGACGGATGAACCATCGTGCAGCGGGGCTGCATTGACGATGGCACCGTCGACCCAGGTGCCATTGAGCGAGCCCAAGTCCTCGATGCGAGCCTGGAGCCCCTCACGAATAATGCGCGCGTGGCTGCGCGAAACGGTCATGTCATTGAGGAAGATGCCGTTCGCAGGATCGCGGCCGATGGTGGTCACGTCGTCCTCGAGCTCAAAGGCGGCACCAGTCTGCGGACCCTTGACGATGGACAGAACGGGGGCGGTGATGCGCACGTTGGCCATGAGGTCGGGAACGGTGACGTCGCTTGAAGGCACGCGGAATACGCAGGTAGCGTCAGCAGTCTTATCATTCTGAGGCATATTGTTAACCATGTTGTCCATGACAACCCCTAACTTATCGCGGACGTGCCGCAAATAATGAACCGTACGTAATCATACCCCAACGAATCAGTCTTCGATTTCAGGGTTCAGAAAGTCGATGTCCTCGTCCTCGGGATGCGCGAGAGCCTGTTTAATGGCCACTCCGCCCTTAATGGAATAGATGACAGCCGTGAGCATGGAGAAGATCACGCCGCCGTACACAAAGAAGATGCCGAGGGGCACCGAGCTTCCGTTGAGGCCCGGGAAGGCCGTAAGGGTTGAAGGTAAAAGATGCAGGCCGTCAATAACGGGGAACCCGAGCAGCATGAGCGAGAAGCCGGTCATGAGCAGTGCAGTGGCAATCTTTCCGGGAAAGACGACATCGATGGGGCGACGGTGATAATGACGAACGATAAGCGTGCCGATGCCCAGATAGATGTCGCGGCCAATAATGAGCACGCAGACCCAGATGGGCAGCTCTCCGCGGACCACCAGCCCAAGTACGCCGGTGAACAGCAGCGCACGGTCGCAGATGGGATCCATGACCTTGCCGAGCCACGAGACCGTCTTGGTCATGCGGGCGATCTGACCGTCCATCCAGTCGGTAGAGGCGGCAACGGCGTAGATAACGATGGCGATGACGCGGTTGTTATCCGTCACAAACAGGTACAGAAATACCAGGGTGAGGATCAGGCGCGTAAAGGTGATGAAATTGGAGATCGTAAAGATCTTATTCGACGGGTAATCGGAAGTGCCGATAAGCTCCTTTTTGATCTTCTTTTTGATGCCCACAGGACTCCCCCGCTGGTTAACGACAAAACTATCGATACTATACCCGTTCCGGCGATGTCTATCCAGCGTAAGCATAGAGAGTCCAGACATATGGAGGATGCTACTGGGTTGTGCGGGATTCTGCATTTGTGTACATCAGCCTCCAAATATGACATTTTTCGGCATCTTTGATGGCTGATGTACACGTTTTGATTCGGTGATTACATCTATCGGGAAAGTTGTTGCCTTAAGCAAATTAATCATGATGTGCGGGTCGAGAAGGGCTGGCGCCAAAAGAGCCCAACGGCCGTTACGGCTTCGTTAGAAACGCGCCCCACCATGGATGGTGAACCCGAAAGGTAAGGCGCGCGGGCACGGCGACTCGGCCCGCGCGCCCGGAAGAGAAAGGATAAACCCATGGGTTACATGCTCGAGACGCGCGGGCTCACCAAGCGCTTCGGCCGCGGCGACCAGGCGCAGGACGCCGTGGCCGACGTGAGCCTTCATATCCGCGAGGGCGAGGTGTACGGGCTGCTCGGCCCCAACGGCGCCGGCAAGTCGACAACGCTCAAGATGATCTGCGGGATGCTGCGGCCGACGGCCGGGGAGATCCTCTTTGCCGGGCACGCCTGGCGCCGCGAGGACCTCTACGCAATCGGCAGCCTCATCGAGGAGGCGCCGCTCTACCCCAACCTCACCGCGCGCGAGAACCTGCGCGTGCGCACCACGCTGCTGGGCCTTCCCGAGAGCCGCATAGATGAGGTGCTCGCCGCCGTGGACCTCGCGGACACCGGGAAGAAGCGCGCCGGGCGCTTCTCGATGGGCATGCGGCAGCGCCTGGGGCTCGCGCTGGCGCTGATCGCCCGGCCACGCCTGCTCGTGCTCGACGAGCCCACCAACGGCCTCGACCCCATCGGCATCGAGGAGCTGCGCGACCAGATCCGCGGCTTCGCGGCGGCGGGTACGACGGTGATCGTTTCGAGCCACATCCTCTCCGAGGTGCAGCAGATGGCGGACACCATCGGCATCATCTGCGGGGGGCGCCTCGCCTACGAGGATGCGCTTTGGCCCGGGCAGGACCTCGAGGAACTCTTCATGAGCTTCTGTCGGGAAGGGCGACGAGCACGCGGGGAGGTGGCGGCATGACGGGCGAGAAAGGCGGCCTGCTCGCGGGCCTGCGCGCCGAGGCCCTGAAGTCGCGCCACGCGGCACCGGTTCGCCTGGCCGTGCTCATGGCGCTGCCGATGCCGCTGCTCGGCGCGATGCCCTACCGGGGCGTGCAGATCTTCAGTGCGTGGAACTACTGGTACGCGCTCTTCCTGCC
>DXLY01000121.1 GCA_019414465.1 Collinsella sp. | reverse complement strand
GTTGCCAAAAGGCGACGGCACTCGCAGCGGCAACGTTGAGTGAATCGACCCCGTGCGCCATCGGAATGCGCGCGGCTCGGTCGCAGCCGGCAATGGTCTTGGTGCCCAAGCCGGCACCCTCGGTACCCATAAAGATCGCTAGGCGGTCAATCTCCTGCAGCACGGGATCGTCCAGCGAAACGGAATCGTCCGTCAACGCCATGGCGGCACACGAAAAGCCGGCATCGTGCAGCGCCGCCAGCCCATCATGCGGCCATACGCGCGCCTCGCTGCCAATGCGCGTCCAGGGCACCTGGAACACCGTGCCCATGCTCACGCGGGCCGAGCGACGGTACAGCGGGTCACAGCAAGTGGGGCTCACCAAAATGCCATCGACGTTCAGCGCAGCCGCCGAGCGGAAAATCGCGCCGACATTGGTGTGGTCGACAATGCCCTCGAGCACGCACACGCGCACCGGGTGCTCACCCGCCGCCTCGACGACGCCACTCAAGAACTCGGCTACCGGAATCTGGCGTGGACGACGGAATGCCGCGAGCGCACCGCGCGTCACGTTAAAACCCGTCAGCTGCTCCATGAGCTCCATGGAGGCAACGAACACAGGAACCGGACCCGCGCCCTCGCGCACAACCAGGCGCTCAAACAGCGGCATCATCTGATCGAGCCAGCGTTCGCCCAAAAGAAAGCTCACCGGCTCGTATCCGGCGCACACCGCACGCTCGATGACCTTGGCGCTCTCGGCGATAAAAATGCCCTTCTGCGGCTCCAGCACGCAGCGAAGCTCACGCTCGGTCAGTCGCACGTAGGCATCGAGCCGCTCGTCCTCGAGCGAATCGATTCGCAGCACCTCAACGGCATCAGTCATAGCAGCCAGCCCGCACCCTTCTTTACAGCACATCTATACCAAACGAGGCGACGCTAAGCGCCGCCCCATGCATTCAATCAACCCGATGATACCGTTCACGCCAGGCGATTTATGCCTCAACGCGACGATACGTCACGAACTCATAATCGAGACCCTCGTCACCCTCGCCCGAGGCAATCGTGGCAACCCCGCCACGCCGCGCAATCTCCCACGCGGGATCGGCGTCCAAGTCGGGAAAGTACGTGTCCACGGGATGGACGCAGTGGTTATGCGTGACCTCGGCCTCCACGCAGCACGGCAAAAACTGACGATACACCTCGCCACCGCCGATCACCCACGCAACGGGCTCATCGGCAACCACGGCGAGCGCTTCGTCGACGCTATGCACCACGTCGACACCCTCGGCAGCAAAGCTCTCGTCGCGGGTGAGCACGATATTGCGGCGATTCTTGAGCGGACGCCCGCCGGGAAAACTCAGCAGCGTCTTGCGTCCCATAATGACCGGGCAACCTTTGGTACACGCCACAAAATGACGCATGTCGGCGCGATTGGACACGACCATGTCGCCCTCGCACCCAATACCCCAATCATCGCACACGGCGACAATGGCAGAAAGCTTACACGTCATGAGCACCACCTACACCGCAATGGGAATGTTCTTGACCTGCGGGCCGTGCTCGTAGCCCTCGACGATCAGGTCGTCGGTCGTAAACGCGTAGAAATCGTGCACATCAGGGTTAAGCGTTACCTTGGGCGCCGCAAACTGCGGACGCTCGATAAGTTCGCGGACGATGTCGACATGGCGGTCGTAAATGTGGGCATCGGCAATCACATGCAGCAGCTCGCCGGGAATCATATCGACCGACTGCGCGACCATCATCAGCAAGATGGCGTACTGGCACACGTTCCAGTTATTCGCGGCCAAAATGTCCTGGCTGCGCTGGTTGAGAATCATGTTGAGCGTCGGTTTGTCATCCTGCGGTCGCTGTGTCACGTTATACGTCACGCTGTAGGCGCACGGATACAAGTGCATCTCGGAAAGGTCGCTAAACACGTACGTGTTGGTCATGATGCGGCGACTGTACGGCGTATGCTCAAGGTCGTACAACACACGGTCCATCTGGTCAAAGTCGCCCTCGGTATAATGGCTCTTCTGGCCAATCTGATACCCGTAGGCCTTGCCGATGGAGCCGGTCTCGTCGGCCCACTCGTCCCAAATATGGCTGTTGAGGTCATGCACGTTATTGGACTTCTTTTGATAGATCCATAGGATCTCATCCATGGCAGATTTGAGGGCCGTACGACGCAAGGTAAGCGCGGGAAACTCCTCGCGCAGGTCGTAGCGCGCCGTAACGCCAAAGTTTTTAATGGTATAGGCAGGGGTGCCATCCTCCCACACCGGACGGACCTTTTGGCCCTCGGTGGTGGTGCCATGGTCCAGAATATCGCGGCACATGGTTACAAACTGTTGATCAGCCTTGCTCATTGACCCTCCTGTCAGTCGCCTATAAGCAATTTTTATTGTAGCCCAGGCGCACGCGGCCCCACAGCCCAAACATAAGCCCTCATTTTCTGACATATGCCAGAAATTCCTTGCACAAATCCGCACGTTCGCTATTCTATTGTTGACATATGTCAGATTTGGAGCACGTATGGCAGGAAGACGCGAAAAATTACGCCGTGTTGGGATCATCCCCGAATATCGCGGCTTTACCCCCGACGGCCTTGCCAGCGGAGACGCCATCGAGATGACGGTCGATGAGCTCGAAGTACTGCGCCTGTGCGACCTGGAAGGCCTCAATCAGGAGGCCGTCGCCCAGCAAATGGGCATCGCCCGCGCCACCGTGGCGGCCATCTGCAGCCGCGCACATCGCAAGGTGGCAAACGCTCTGGTCAACGGGCGGGCGCTCGTCATCGAGGGCGGCAATATCGCGTACTCCCCCATCACCGCAACGACGGCCGCATGGCCAGCAAAGGAGGTCGACACCATGAGGGTGGCAACCACGTACGACAACGGCAACATCTTTATGCACTTTGGCCGCAGCGAGCAGTTCAAGATCTACGACATTCAGGATGGCAAGGTACTCAACGAGCAGGTCGTGGGCACCGACGGCACCGGCCACGGTGCCCTTGCGGGCCTGCTCGCCAACGGTGGCGTGGACACGCTCATCTGCGGCGGCATCGGCGGTGGCGCCATCAACGCGCTTGCCCAAGCCGGCATCACGGTGTACGCAGGAGCTCAGGGCAGCTGCGACGCTTGTGTCGAGGCCCTTATCGCCGGAACGCTCGCACAGAACGGCGAGGCCACGTGCGGCTGCCACGGCCATGACCACGCCCACGAACATGGCGAGTCCTGCAGCTGCCACGGCCATCACGAGCACGAGGGCCACGAGGGCTGCGGCTGCCACTAACGGCACGGCACCGCGAGCTCGGGGCGCGACGCTGAACGCAGCCCAACTATCAAAGCCAACAACAGAGGCCACCCGGTAGCTTCCGAGTGGCCTTTGCCATATCAAGCTGGAATTACAGCCCTATTTCTTATTGCGCATCTGCGCTTCCATCTGGCGCAGCAGGTCCATATCGGACTTAGGACCACCCGTTCCCAGGCCGCCCATGCCGCCCAAGCCCATGGCATCCAGACCGGGAATATTGGGCATGCGCATCTTCTTGCCCTTCTTGCCCTTTTTGCCCTTCTTGCCGCCGGCCTGTGCCTGATTGGCCATCGTGCGCATGCGGCCCATCATCTTGTTCATCTCGCCCCACTGCTTCATAAGGCTATTGACCTCGGTGGGGGTCACACCGGCGCCCTTGGCGATACGCGCGCGACGCTGGCCGTTGATGATGGAGGGACGCAGACGCTCCTCCTTGGTCATCGACATGATGATGGCCTCGTTCTTGTCGAAGATGCCCTCGTCCAGGTTACCGCCCATCTGGTTGAGCGCGCGCTGGCCACCGGGGAGCATGCCCAGGATACCCTTCATGCCGCCCATCTTTTTGACGGCTTTCATCTGGTCGAGCATGTCGTTCATGGTAAAGCCCTCGCGCAGCATGCGCTCGGCAGCCTCGAGCTGTTCGGCATCGGCGGCCTCCTGGGCCTTCTCGATGATGCCGACAACGTCGCCCATGCCCAAGATTCGCTTGGCCATGCGATCGGGATAGAACGGCTCAAGCGAATCGGGTTTCTCGCCCATGCTCACAAACTTGATGGGCTTGCCGGTCACCTGACGCACCGAAAGCGCGCCACCGCCACGGGCGTCACCGTCGAGCTTGGAGATAATCACACCATCAAAGTCGGTGCGCTCGGCAAACGTCGAGACCACGTTGACGATATCCTGGCCGGTCATGGCGTCGACGACCATCAGCACCTGGTCGGGCTTGACGGCCTTCTTGATGTCGACGGCCTCCTGCATCATCTGCTCGTCGATCTGAAGACGTCCGGCGGTATCGACGATGACCACGTCACGCAGGTGGTCGACGGCCTCCTGGATGGCGCCCTTGGCGATGTCGACCGGGTGCTCGCCGTCACCGCGGAAGACCGGCACGCCGATCTCGCCGCCGAGCGTGGCAAGCTGGTCGGCAGCAGCGGGACGGTAGACGTCGCACGCGGCGAGCAGCGGCGAGCGGCCCTGCTTCTTGAGCAGGTAGGCAAGCTTTACGGCAGCCGTGGTCTTACCGGAGCCCTGCAGGCCCACGAGCATGATGACATTAGGAATGCGGTTACTAAAAACGAGCTTGCTCTCGGTGGAGCCGAGCATCTCGGTGAGCTCGTCGAGCACGATC